>NZ_JAHTGR010000070.1:0-1515 GCF_019166075.1 Duganella violaceipulchra
CCAGTGCGGCCAGGGTCGGCGCGGTAAATACGCTGCGCACTTCGACGCTCCAACCTTGCTGGCGCAGGCGTTCAATCAGGGTGACGACCATCAGCGAGTGTCCGCCCATCTCGAAGAAGTGGTCGTGGCGCCCGATTTGCGCCAACCCCAGCAAGTCTTGCCAGATCTGCGCGAGCGCCTCTTCAATCGCTCCTTGCGGCGCCTCGTAGGCACGGCTGACGACGGCGCTCTTGTCCGGCGCCGGCAGCGCCTTGCGGTCGAGTTTGCCGTTGGCGGTCAGCGGGAATGCGTCCAATGTCACGAACGCGCTGGGCACCATGTACTCGGCCAGGCTGGCCGATAGCTGCTCACGCAAGTTGGTTGCCGACAAGGCCCCTTCTTCCGCCCCTGCTTGCGCGATCACGTACGCCACCAGCCGCTTGTCGCCCGGCTGGTCTTCGCGTGCGATCACAATCGCTGCGCGCACGCCTTCGCAGGCCGCCAGCCTGGCTTCGATCTCGCCCAGCTCAATCCGGAAACCACGGATCTTGACCTGGAAGTCGTTCCTTCCTACATACGCGATGTTGCCATCGGCTAGCCAGCGGCCCAGGTCGCCGCTCTTGTATAGCCGCGCTTCCGCCTGCGCACTGAACGGATCCGGCAGGAAGCGCTCTGCCGTCAACTCCGCACGGTTCAAATAGCCGCGCGCCACTCCCGCTCCCCCAATATAAATCTCGCCCGTCACCCCAACCGGCACCGGTTGCAGGTGGGCGTCGAGGATGTAGAGTTGGGTGTTGGCGATTGGACGGCCTATGGGGACTATCCCCGCATACCGGCCATGTTTGCAGTGCCACGAAGTGACATCAATGGCCGCCTCGGTTGGCCCATAGAGATTATGCAATTCAATGGCTGGCAAATACGCGTGGAATTGAGTTTGCAGGGAATGCGATAGTGCTTCACCACTGCATAAAACACGGCGCAGCGCGTGACATTTTTCGGTATCGGCTTGATTGAGAAAGATTTGCAGCATTGATGGCACGAAATGTGCCATCGTGATGCGAGCACGATCTATCACAGTGGCCAGATATTGTGGGTCCTTATGGCCTTCTGGTCGTGCCATCACAATTTGAGCGCCGGCCAGTAAAGGTAGAAAGAATTCCCATACTGAGACGTCAAAGCTGAATGGTGTCTTTTGCAATACACGATCATCTGAGCGCAGGCAATATTCATTCTGTGCCCATAACAGTCGGTTGACGACACCACGATGCTGATTCATCACCCCCTTGGGCATCCCGGTCGAGCCCGAGGTATAGATCACATACGCCAGGTGCCGCGCCGTCAAGCCCAGCTGCGCCGGCTCGGGATTGTGCGATGCTTGACGCGCCATGGCCGCGCCGTCTTCCTCTCCGTCGAGCAGCAGCACCGGTATCGCCAATCCCGCTTCGGCCGCAGCCGGCAGGCGCTCTTGCATCCCCGTCTGCGTCAGCAGCGCCACCGGCGCACTGTCTTCCAACATGTATGCCAGACGCTCCTGGG
>NZ_JAHTGR010000071.1:0-1514 GCF_019166075.1 Duganella violaceipulchra
GCTTGCACCCCATCATTTAATCTTCCAGCACCGGGCAGGCGTCACACCCTATACGTCCACTTTCGTGTTTGCAGAGTGCTGTGTTTTTATTAAACAGTCGCAGCCACCAGTTTATTGCAACCCGTTCACCCTACTGAAGTAAATCAGCCAAGCTACAAGGGCGTACCTTTTCCCGAAGTTACGGTACCAATTTGCCGAGTTCCTTCTCCCGAGTTCTCTCAAGCGCCTTAGAATACTCATCTCGCCCACCTGTGTCGGTTTGCGGTACGGTCTCGTATGACTGAAGCTTAGAGGCTTTTCTTGGAACCACTTCCGATTGCTTCAGCACCTAAATGCCTCGTCCCAGTCCCTTGAATCCTGCGCCCGGATTTGCCTAAGCGCCTTCTATGAACCAGAAACTGCCTATTCCAACAGGCAGACAACCTTCCGCGATCCGTCCCCCCATCGCATCATACGACGGTGCAGGAATATTAACCTGCTTCCCATCAGCTACGCATCTCTGCCTCGCCTTAGGGGCCGACTCACCCTGCTCCGATGAACGTTGAACAGGAAACCTTGGGCTTACGGCGTGGGGGCTTTTCACCCCCATTATCGCTACTCATGTCAGCATTCGCACTTCTGATACCTCCAGCATCCTTTACAAGACACCTTCGCAGGCTTACAGAACGCTCTCCTACCATATGCTTACGCATATCCGCAGCTTCGGTGACTGGCTTAGCCCCGTTACATCTTCCGCGCAGGACGACTCGATCAGTGAGCTATTACGCTTTCTTTAAATGATGGCTGCTTCTAAGCCAACATCCTGACTGTTTTAGCCTTCCCACTTCGTTTTCCACTTAGCCAATCTTTGGGACCTTAGCTGGCGGTCTGGGTTGTTTCCCTCTTGACGCCGGACGTTAGCACCCGACGTCTGTCTCCCAAGCTCGCACTCATCGGTATTCGGAGTTTGCAATGGTTTGGTAAGTCGCGATGACCCCCTAGCCATAACAGTGCTCTACCCCCGATGGTGATACTTGAGGCACTACCTAAATAGTTTTCGGAGAGAACCAGCTATTTCCAAGTTTGTTTAGCCTTTCACCCCTACCCACAGCTCATCCCCTAATTTTTCAACATTAGTGGGTTCGGACCTCCAGTGCGTGTTACCGCACCTTCATCCTGGCCATGAGTAGATCACTTGGTTTCGGGTCTACACCCAGCGACTATCGCCCTATTCGGACTCGATTTCTCTACGGCTTCCCTATATGGTTAACCTTGCCACTGAATGTAAGTCGCTGACCCATTATACAAAAGGTACGCAGTCACGGAACAAGTCCGCTCCTACTGTTTGTATGCACACGGTTTCAGGATCTATTTCACTCCCCTCCCGGGGTTCTTTTCGCCTTTCCCTCACGGTACTGGTTCACTATCGGTCGATTACGAGTATTTAGCCTTGGAGGATGGTCCCCCCATATTCAGACAGGATTTCTCGTGTCCCGCCCTACTTGTCGCACGCTTAGTTCCACACATCGCATTTC
>NZ_JAHTGR010000072.1:0-1489 GCF_019166075.1 Duganella violaceipulchra
CACGCCGTTATACACAAGTCCTGAGCGTCGAGCGACTGGCTGAAAAAGCCGTTTACATTCAATGAGTTGCGGCAGCCCTTGTAAACTTTGCCGTTTTCGCGTTTACTCTCGTCTTTTGGATAAATCAATTGGCGACCGCGTCGACGCACTGGGCAGCAACGGAGTTTGAACAGCTGGACTTGGGTGATGCACGCCTGAACAAGCGAGCGAGGATACTGATGGAACGATTTGCGGCCGATCCGATGGCGAGCATCCCGAAGGCCAGCCTGGGCTGGAGCGAGACGGTGGCGGCGTATCGTTTCTTCGACAACGACAGCGTCGACTGGCGCACGCTGATGGAGCCGCACTGGCAACAGACACATCAGCGCATGACGGCTCACCCCGTGGTTCTGTGCTTGGAAGACACGACAGAATTGGACTTCAACGGCCAGGAGACCAAGGGACTGGGGCCGCTGAGCTACGAAGCTCAGCGCGGCATGTACGTGCATCCAACCTACGCCGTGACGCCCGAGCGCGCGCCGCTGGGCGTGCTGAACGCGTGGATGTGGGCGCGTACGCTGAAGAATGAGGACGGCCAGCGCGGCGGCCCGAAGGAAAGCCTGCGCTGGATCGAGGGCTACGAGCGCATCGCTGAGATGGCGCCCGCGCTTGCCGACACGCGCTTGGTGTACGTGGCCGACCGCGAAGCCGATCTGATGCCGTTGATGGCCCGGGCCCAGCAACTGGGCACGCCGGCCGACTGGCTGGTGCGTGCCAAGCACAACCGCTGTCTGCCCGAAGGCGACAAGCTCTGGGCGCGCACCACCGAGGGGGTGCCGTTGGGTGAAATCACCTTCCAGATGCCAGCGCGCAAGGACGTGAAGGCCCGTCCAGTGCGCCAGCAACTGTGGGCACTGCGCCTCGAACTGCCTGCGGGCAAAGGGGCGACGGTAACGGCCACGTGCATCGTCGCGCGCGAAGTCGGCGCGCCGCCAGGCGCCACGCCGGTCGAATGGCGCCTGTTGACGAACCGCACGGTGGCCAACGACCGCGAGGTCGTCGTCTTGATCGACTGGTACCGCGCCCGATGGGAAATCGAAATGCTGTTCGACGTGCTGAAAAACGCCTGCCGCGTCGAGGCGCTGCAACTGGGTACGATCGAGAAACTCGAACGCGCGCTGGCCCTGTTCATGGTCGTCGCCTGGCGGATCGCCTACCTGATGCGCAGTGGTCGAACCTGCCCCGACCTTGATGCCGCGCTGTTCTTCGACCCCGACGAGATTCATAGTGCTTACCTGTTGAATGATCACGATGTTCCGGACAAACCCAGGCTCAACGATGTGCTACGACTGGTCGCCCGACTGGGGGGATTCCTCGGCCGGAAAAGCGACGGCGAACCCGGCGTCAAGACCATCTGGCTTGGCATGAAAGAGATCTACGTCGCCGCGAAAACAATGGGGAAATTACGAGACCGGGCCAACGCCAAGAATTGTGTATAACGGCGTGGGTT
>NZ_JAHTGR010000073.1:0-1439 GCF_019166075.1 Duganella violaceipulchra
ACGGAGACCGTCAACGGATAATTCGTGCGTTCTTCGCCCGACAGTATCCGCATCCCTTCCCAGACCAAGTCGGTACTCCCGTCCCTGCTAAGGTTATCTATCGCGACATGGCTGTGGCGGTAATTGAACAGGGCGGTAAAGAGCGGCAACGGCGCCTTGATCCCGCTGCAGCGCTGGACCAGCGCCAGCGAGGCTTGTTCGTGTTCCAGTAGTTCGCTCAGGCGCCGGTAGGTGGTGCCGACCACATGCCGCACACTGGTGCCGGACAAGCTGACCCGCACCGGCAGGGTGTTGATGAACATGCCCAGCACTTGGTCGGCGCCTTCCCATCCTTGCAGGCGGCCAGACAGCACCGTGCCGAATACGACGTCGTCACGCCCGCTGCATTGCCCCAGTACCTGCGCCCACGCCACATGGAACAAGACCGCCGGCGTGACGCCTTCTTGCCGCGCACTGATGCGGATGCGCTCGGCCAAGTCTGCGCTCAGGCTGATACTGGCTTCTTCTACCTGCCTGCCATCGCCTTGAATGTTGAGCAAACCAAACGGGACCGTCGGTTCGTCGATGTCGCCCAACTGTTCCCGGAAATACGCTTCGTGCGCCGCCGCTGGAATGGCCAGCGTCTGCGCAATGAAGTTACGGTAGGGCAGCGGTTTGGCCAGGCGTGCTGCTTGCCCTGACAGTAGCAGTTGGATCTCCGCGACAATATACTCGAGTGTCACGTGATCGCTCACCATGTGATGGAAGAGCAGCGCAAGGTAGCAGGTGGCGCTCTGCGGATCGGCGGCCACATAGGCGGCCATCAAGGGTGCCTGCTGCAAGTCCAGCCGCAGGTGGCGTGGATCGGTTTGCGCCTGTATCTGCGGGAGCGCGTCGCTTGCCGCATCCAGCGTGAGTTCAATGATCGGCAACGGGGCGTGGCGATACACCACTTGCACCGGCTGCGCCAGTCCCTGCCAGTGGGCGGCGCTGCGCAAGATGTCGTGTCGGTCGATCACCCTCTGCAAGGCATTCAGGAAACCATCCAAACGATTGCGGCTATCAAAGGCGATGAGCGATCGCAATAGGTAAGCGTCGCCCTCCCTTTCCAGCAGGTGATGGAACAGGATGCCTTCTTGCAACGGCGACAAGGGGTAGATATCCTGAACATTGGCGGCGCCTTGCGGCACGCTGCCAACTATCCGGTCTATCTCGTCCTGGGTCAGCGTCACCAAAGGCAGCATGTCTGGCGTGATCGCCGTACAATCGGCGCTGATCAGGTTGGACGGCGTGACAAAGCCGGGGGTGATGTGGGCATCGGCGATGCTGGCGGCCAGTGCGGCCAGGGTCGGCGCGGTAAATACGCTGCGCACTTCGACGCTCCAACCTTGCTGGCGCAGGCGTTCAATCAGGGTGACGACCATCAGCGAGTGTCCGCCCATCTCGAAGAAGTGGTCGTG
>NZ_JAHTGR010000074.1:0-1430 GCF_019166075.1 Duganella violaceipulchra
GGCTCTATGCCGTTTTCAGTGGAAATTGACATCAGGCGAAGTGGCGCGTAACGCCATGTTCGCGCGGCACGGCGGCGAGCAGCGGATTGGACGGCAGGTGTTTGAGCTTGGCCATGCGTAAGTAAGCGATGGCGATGAAGTTGGTCACTGTACGGAAACCGCGTGCGGCGCGTTTGGTTTGCTGAAGCATTCCGTTCATGGCCTCGACATAGGCGTTGCTGCGGCCATCGAGCATGCCGCGCACCACGCCGGGCAGGCGCTCGGTGAGCGTGATAGCCAAGCGTTTGAACGGTTCAAGTCTGCAACGGCTGGCCCAGGATATCCAGCCCATCAGGTCTTGCTTGGCCTTGCTGGCGCAGTTGGCCGCGACAGCGCCGCGATAGACCTCGCGCAGCGCCTGCTTTAAGCGCCAGGCGCGTGCGCTTTTCAAATTGGAGCGCTGCAACCAGTGCATAGAATTGGTCTGATGGTAAGTCCAGCTAACAGGATTTTTACGCATGCCCCACATCATCGCCTTGACCGCCTTGCGGTCCTCGCCCAGCGCAGCACGCACGGCTTTCGGCTGGCTACGCATTTCCTCCCGCCGCACCTCGTCCATGGCCGCATTGGCCAGCGCGATCACATGAAAGCGGTCATAGCTGATTTGGGCGCCGGGCAGCGTCTCAGCCACGCCCTTGGCATAGGCCGCGCTCATGTCCATGCAGACATGCTCGATCTCGTCGGCAACGCCGCCGTGCATCGCCAGTTCCTGTTTGAAGGCCGCCACCGTTTCATGGTCGCGCCCTGGCGTGACGAACAGCAGCCGTCGGGCCTCCAGATCATGCACGACGGTGACGTACTGGTGGCCCTTCTTGACGCTGGTCTCGTCAATGCCGATCACACGCACACCCGTCATGTCGTCGCGGCCACGCGCAATGTTCACATAGTGTTCGATGCGCCGCCAAAGCCGCTTCGACGCTACTCTCAACTGGGCAGCAGCCTGGGCCACCGGCAAGGTCTGGCACAACGACAAGGCAAGCGCTTCAAACAGCAACGTAAAACCACTACCCGGCCGCGCCCACGGCACTTCTGCCTGCGTGGTCTTGCCGCACGCGCTGCAATCCACACGTGGTACCTCGGCGTGCAGCCAAGCCTCAAACTGGAAAAAATCCAGATGCCGCCAGCTACGTTTAATGCGGTCATGAACACCTTGGCCGTTTACGCCACAGGCAGGACAAGGCAACTGTTTGGCATCACACGACACCTCAAAATCAATCCGGCGTTTGGCCGTATCGAGCTCAACTTTGGAAACAATCCATGGCGCTTGCAGGCCCAGCGCGGTGGTGAACAGGGTTTCGACGCCAATACTCATCGGGGACTCGTGAACTCAGAAAGTGGATGTAACCGACATGTTACCCGATGTCAAATTCCACACGGAACGGCATTGAGCC
>NZ_JAHTGR010000075.1:0-1351 GCF_019166075.1 Duganella violaceipulchra
TAAAGTGGACCCGTCAGTCAAGACACTCTGCCAGTTAATTTAAGCTGTGCTCGTTTCCACTTCATCAGCTGCTCGGCGCTGTCCCGCACTGCTCTTTTCCTGTGACGTTTCACCGTCATCGCCGAACCTGTCGACGATCAAGGCACCGCCACCAACGCCGTCACGGTAGACTTGATCTGGCCTCTGATAACTCAGCGCCTGATGCGGGCGCTGCGCGTTGTAGAAGGCGAAATACTGCGCCAGGCCCACCATCAGTTCCGCCATGTTGGCGTATCCCTTCAGATACACGTCCTCATACTTCACATTGCGCCACAACCGCTCGACGAAGATATTGTCCAGCGCTCGCCCGCGCCCGTCCATGCTGATGGTGATACCTTCGCGCTTGAGCACATCGGTGAAGGCCAAGCTGGTGAACTGCGAGCCTTGGTCGCTGTTGAACACCTCCGGTCTTCCATGGTGGCGCAAGGCGTCCTCCAGGCAGTCCACGCAGAATGACGCGTCCATGCTGTTGCTGATGCGCCAGGACAGCACCTTGCGGCTGTACCAGTCGATGATCGCCACCAGATAAGCAAAACCCCGCGCCAGTCGGATGTAGGTGATATCTGTCGACCACACCTGGTTGGGCCGCGTCACCGGCACGCCCCGCAACAGGTAGGGATAGACCTTGTGCTGAGGATGTGCCTTGCTGGTGTTCGGACCTGGCGCCATGCCTGCCAAGCCCATGCTACGCATCAGGCGCTGCACGCGTTTGCGATTGACGAGATGACCGCCTTGGCGCAAAAATACAGTCATCCGGCGGCTGCCGTAAAACGGATGGCTGGTGTACTCTTCGTCGATCAGCTCCCGTAGCTTCAGGTCTTCCGCGTCTTCGAGCTGGACCCGGCACGCTGCATCCATTCGCCGATAGACCGAGGAGCGCGGCACGCCTGCCAGTTCGCACTGCATCGCCAACGGTACCTCATCGCCACGCTCAATCCACTGCGAGCGCTCGGCCTGATTCAGTCCCCTAGCTTTTTTTTGAGCCAATCGACCTGCATCTTGAGCCGCCCGATCTCGCCATACAGCTTATCTTCTGGACTGCTTTCATCGACTGGCTTGGGGCCACGCTTGGCTTCAAACAAGGCCGCCGCGTTGTCCAAGATTTCCTTCTTCCATTGGCCAACCAGCACCGGATGCACGCCGTACTCCTGTGCGATCTCCGTCACCGTCTTCACCCCGCGTACCGCCTCCAGGCCGACCTTGCCCTTGAACTCCGCCGTGTGCACCCGCCGTTTTTTTCCTTCACTCATTTGCTGTCATCCTTTCACGGACCACAGCTTAAACCATCGTCTCAGATTCGGGATCCACTATA
>NZ_JAHTGR010000076.1:0-1281 GCF_019166075.1 Duganella violaceipulchra
AACCACAGAAACTGCCGACAGCTGCATGGATCAACCCGCCGATAATGGAGAAAAACGCTGCCTAAAAAACCGAGATTTAGACTCTCACCAATTCAACAAGGTGTTTCAAATTCATTGACACGCTCCGAGCGCGATCTACTGAGCGCTCCAAAATTCGCCCTATGATACTCGACTTGCCATCAGTGGATTCTTCACTTGCACGAAGATCAGCGGTGACTAAAACAAAGTCGAAGAGTCCACTCATCTTGGCACCACTGTTGAACCCAAAGAAATTTGTCTGAAGTGCTTCAGGCGCATCCGTTAGTAGATCTGTGTGCGCAGCCTCCCAGGCCGTCATTGCCTGCTCAATCGCCGCTGCCGTCGAGGCGCTCGGAAGATCCCATTCCTGCTTTTCGTTTCGCAAGCTTGAATACAGTTCCCTCTTCTCACCCGCAGTTCCAGCAGCTTTAATTGCATTAAAGCTCGCGAAGCTCTTTGCATTAGCGGACAGGATCTCTGATCCATCGGGCGCTCGGCGCTTCCACGCAGTAAAGGTGGCAGCACCTTCAGGAGCGTACTTGCCAAGCGCTTCCCTATCCTTATCTGTAAGGTCACTGAATGTGACTTGAATTTCTATGTTTTCAGTATCTGCACCAAACGAGCAATCCTTCTCTGTCAATGATCCAGGTTTTCCGTTAAAGAACCAATCCAGTGCGCGAAGAACCGTAGATTTCCCGGCACCGTTTGGGCCAATAAAGGTCGTAACGGACTCAAAGCTAATCGTTACATCTTTCAATGTCCTGAAATTCTTGATTTGAACAGATTTAATCTTCATCTCAGCATTCCTCCCTAGTTTCTTGTTTTATTTTTATTTAATAAATGACCAGCGATGCCGAAAAGATATTTAACAACTACAGCGTCATAGATTTCATCAGCTGCTGCCCTTTCAAAATGAAGGAGAGACATTGCTGAACGTCGGCTCCTGGCCGATAGTTGTCAGAAAATAGTACAGTCAGCGACTAGAATTCTTCAGCCACCTAACTAATTTCTTGGCTATCTTGGCATTTTCGGCATCTTGGGCCTCTGCACCAACAACACTGGATTTAGTTAATTCCACCGGTGTTACGCGCAGCCGCTTAGCTGCAAAAATCCGCGCCACCTCCAAAGGTTTACCTCACGCCGTTATACACAAGTCCTGAGCGTCGAGCGACTGGCTGAAAAAGCCGTTTACATTCAATGAGTTGCGGCAGCCCTTGTAAACTTTGCCGTTTTCGCGTTTACTCTCGTCTTTTGGATAAATCA
>NZ_JAHTGR010000077.1:0-1254 GCF_019166075.1 Duganella violaceipulchra
TGCGGTGGTCAAGTAATTTCGGACACAACGATAGGTTCACGTGCTGCCATTTTCCGTTCGTAGACGGCGGGTGACAGATTTCCCAATGCTGAATTGATGCGCTTGCAGTTATAGAAGCCGACGATGTAATCAGTAATGTCTACCTTGGCCTCAGCATGGTTGGCGTACTGGCGTTGCCAGACGCGCTCCATTTTGAGGTTCAGGAAGAAGCGTTCGGCCACTGCGTTGTCCCAGCAATTTCCTTTGCGGCTCATGCTGCAGACGAAGCCATGCCGTGACAATAGATCCTGGTACAGCTCGCTGGCATATTGACTGCCCCGATCCGAATGGACGATCAGTCCCGGCGCTGGCTGACGCTGTTGGATGGCCATATTCAAGGCATCGCACACCAGCTTGGCGGGCATGCTCGGCGCCATGGCCCAGCCGACCACCTTGCGCGCGTATAGGTCCAACACGACCGCCAGGTAGAGCCAGCCCGCGCCGGTGCGGATGTACGTGATGTCGGACACGTACGCCATGTTGGGCGCGGGCGGATTGAACTGTCGGTTCAGCACATTGGTGGCGATCGGCAGGTCGTGCTTGCTATCTGTCGTGTGGACGAATTTGCGTTTCCAGACCGGCTTCAGCGCTGCTTGGCGCATCAGGCTGCGAACCTTGTAGCGTCCAATCTGCAACCCGGCATCAGCCATAGCAGTTACCAGCCGGCGGCTGCCGTAGCTCTGCTGGCTTGCCAGAAACGCGGCTTTCAAATGCACGCCGAGCTTGCACACCACCGGCTTGGCGGAACGTCGTCGCGCCTCGTAATATCCGGATCGGCTGACGTCCAAAACGCGGCAGCTTTGTTGGGCGGGGATGGCCTCCTTTTGCAGTTGATGAACGAGCTGATAAATCATTTCATTTCGCGGGCAAAGAAGGCCGAGGCCTTTTTTAAGATGGTCACATCCTGCTTCAGTTGCTGATTTTCCAGCTCCAACTGCCGGATGCGCTGCTGCTCGGCGGTGAGCGGTTTTCCGATACCAGGCTGGCCGTTCTGCTCGGCACCGTACTGCGTCAGCCAGCGCCGGATCGCGGTCTGACCGATGCTCATGCTTTCGCTGACGTTCTGGACGCTCAGACCCTGCTCCTTGATCATCCGCACCACTTCCAGCTTCAGGCTGGGCTCGAATGTCTTACGTTTTCTTGTTGTCATGCTTTAACTCCTCAGATGGTGGATTTTCCACCTATTGAGGTGTCCGGGCAAATTAGACCACAGCA
>NZ_JAHTGR010000078.1:0-1172 GCF_019166075.1 Duganella violaceipulchra
ACCATAACCTGCTAAGGTTATAGGGACAAGCCGTACGGGCAATTAGTATCAGTTAGCTTAATGCATTACTGCACTTCCACACCTGACCTATCAACGTCCTGGTCTCGAACGACCCTTCAAAGAGCTCAAGGCTCTGGGAAATCTCATCTTAAGGCAAGTTTCCCGCTTAGATGCTTTCAGCGGTTATCTCTTCCAGACTTAGCTACCCGGCAATGCCACTGGCGTGACAACCGGTACACCAGAGGTCTGTCCACTCCGGTCCTCTCGTACTAGGAGCAGCCCCCTTCAAATTTCCAACGCCCACGGCAGATAGGGACCAAACTGTCTCACGACGTTTTAAACCCAGCTCACGTACCACTTTAAATGGCGAACAGCCATACCCTTGGGACCGGCTACAGCCCCAGGATGTGATGAGCCGACATCGAGGTGCCAAACTCCCCCGTCGATATGAACTCTTGGGAGGAATCAGCCTGTTATCCCCAGAGTACCTTTTATCCGTTGAGCGATGGCCCTTCCATACAGAACCACCGGATCACTATGTCCTACTTTCGTACCTGCTCGACTTGTCAGTCTCGCAGTTAAGCACGCTTATGCCATTGCACTATCGTCACGATGTCCGACCGTAACTAGCGTACCTTCGAACTCCTCCGTTACACTTTAGGAGGAGACCGCCCCAGTCAAACTGCCTACCATGCACTGTCCCCGACCCGGATAACGGGCCAAGGTTAGAACCTCAAATGAACCAGGGTGGTATTTCAAGGTTGGCTCCACGATCACTGGCGTGACCGCTTCAAAGCCTCCCACCTATCCTACACAGATTGATTCAAAGTCCAATGCAAAGCTACAGTAAAGGTTCATGGGGTCTTTCCGTCTAGCCGCGGGTAGATTGCATCATCACAAACACTTCAACTTCGCTGAGTCTCGGGAGGAGACAGTGTGGCCATCGTTACGCCATTCGTGCAGGTCGGAACTTACCCGACAAGGAATTTCGCTACCTTAGGACCGTTATAGTTACGGCCGCCGTTTACTGGGACTTCAATCAAGAGCTTGCACCCCATCATTTAATCTTCCAGCACCGGGCAGGCGTCACACCCTATACGTCCACTTTCGTGTTTGCAGAGTGCTGTGTTTTTATTAAACAGTCGCAGCCACCAGTTTATTGCAACCCGTTC
>NZ_JAHTGR010000079.1:0-1119 GCF_019166075.1 Duganella violaceipulchra
GCGTTGAGGCTGTCTTGCTGGGCTGCTGAAGTGCTAATTTGATGCTTTCGGTTGTGCATATTGGGGACCTACCGCTGTACTCTAAATTAATCGGGTAGGTGTCTCAAGTTATATTGGCACAGAGGGGTCGTGTCCACAATGTATTCGGTTCTAAGTACAGCACATCCAGTACGGTATGGTCTGATCGATGGTGACCCAATAGCAACCGCCGGCTGGCCGATCAAGGAGATGTTTACTCAAGAGGAGTTAAATGAGGCGGATCGGAGGAGAAGCAAATGGCAATAAACGAGATAAAAGATAAATTTGGCATCACTCGAACTGCTCCTGTTCAAAACATCAAGCCGCCAAAACCTGTTCGATATATCGATGCTTCTGCTTGTGAGATGACGATGCAGATAGGAGTCTTCTTTGACGGAACGGGTAACAATCTTGAGCTTGATAAGGGGAAACAGGGACATTCCAATGTGGCACGGCTGCACGAAACATATCTTAATAGTCCTGAGATAGGTAGTTATCGAATATACATCCCTGGCCTAGGTACGCCTTTTCCATCAATAGGAGAAGACACAGAAACCACTGCGGGCGGTGCGTTTGGTAGCGGCGGTGACTCGCGCATCGTATTTGCTCTTCTGCGTGTTTTTGATGCTATTCACCAGAGCCTTTTTCATACCGAAATGTTCAATAAAGAGCTACGTAGAGCATTATGCAATTCTAGTCCTTCAAAGGCCGACAAGATGCAGTTGGAGAAAATTGGATTAACTTCCAGCTTGGTCGATAGTGACGGAAGGGACCGAATCGGGCGGTACTTAAACGTATGTATGAAAACCATAAAAACAAGAATGCAAAACCAGCGGACGCCTAAGATTTGTGAATGCCATCTTGATATATTTGGTTTCTCTCGCGGCGCTACGGAAGCTAGAGTATTTTGCCACTGGTTGAATGATCTGTTGAATAGTTCGAAACTAGCAGAAATCCCGCTTCGATTTCGTTTTTTGGCTCAATGCCGTTCCGTGTGGAATTTGACATCGGGTAACATGTCGGTTACATCCACTTTCTGAGTTCACGAGTCCCCGATGAGTATTGGCGTCGAAACCCTGTTCACCACCGCGCTGGGCCTGC
>NZ_JAHTGR010000007.1:0-338232 GCF_019166075.1 Duganella violaceipulchra
GCTTTGCCTTCGGCTTCCTCCAGATTCGCGGTCGCCCGCGACACCCTTGCCGTTCAGCTAACTCTTCCCCTCGCCGGGCGAGTAGAGGACTTTCACCTCCAAGTGAGTGCGCCCTGCCGGGCGCACAAAAAAAAAGCCCCTGGCTTCATCAGCCAAGAGCTTACCTCAAACCGGCGCGGCAGCCGGGATCAATCGTCCTTGGCGCCGTCGATGCCAAGTTCGGCGATCTTGCGGGTGATAGTGTTGCGGCCTATGCCCAGGCGCACCGCCGCGTCGTTCTTGCGGCCGTGCGTGTGCTTGAGCGCGGTGCGTATCAGCGCCGACTCGAACTGCCGGCCCAGCACCGCCATCACTTCCTGCTGTCCGCCGCTGAGCATGCTGGCGGCCTGCGCTTCCAGCAAGCCCAGCCATGCGTCCGGCGCGCCGGACGATGCCGATCCATGCGCGCCGCCGCTGTCGGCCACCGGCACCGCCATCACCGTGCCGTGGTGCTGGATCGGCGCGTAGCTCTCGGCCGGCGCCGGCGCGTGGCCCTGCTCCTGCGTCAGCTCCAGCGGCAGATCCTTCACTTCCACGGTCTGGCCGGGCGCCATCACCGTGATCCAGTTGCACAGGTTTTCCAGCTGGCGCACATTGCCCGGCAAATCCAGGCCGCTGAGAAATTGCAGCGTGGAGTCGCTCATGCGCTTCGCTTCCACGCCCAGCTGCTTGGCGCTCTGCACCAGGAAGTGGCGCACCAAAATAGGGATGTCCTCGCGCCGCTCCCTCAAACTGGGCAGGCGCAGGCGGATCACGTTGAGGCGGTGATACAAGTCTTCGCGGAACAAGCCTTCGCGCACACGCTGCTCCAGGTTCTGGTGGGTCGCGGTGATCACGCGCACATTGGCCTTGAGCGGCTGGTGGCCGCCGACGCGGTAGAAGTGGCCGTCCGACAGCACGCGCAGCAAACGGGTCTGCAGATCGAAGGGCATGTCGCCGATCTCGTCGAGGAACAGTGTGCCGTTCTCGGCCTGCTCGAAGCGGCCGCGGCGCGTGGTCTGCGCGCCGGTGAAGGCGCCGCGCTCGTGGCCGAACAGTTCGGACTCCAGCAAGTCCTTCGGGATCGCCGCCGTGTTGAGCGCGATGAAGGGCTGCGCCGCGCGCGGGCTGTGCTTGTGCAGCGCGCGCGCCACCAGCTCCTTGCCCGAGCCCGATTCGCCGGTGATCAGCACCGTCACGTTCGATTGCGACAGGCGGCCGATGGCGCGGAACACTTCCTGCATCGCCGGCGCCTGGCCGAGGATTTCCGGCGTCTCCGACGGCCCCGATTCAACGCTGGTCTCGCGCAGGCTCTCGTCGAGCGCGCGGCGGATCAGCTCGACGGCCTTGTCGATGTCGAAGGGCTTGGCCAGGTATTCAAAGGCGCCGCCCTGGAAGGCCGCGACGGCCGAATCGAGGTCGGAGAAGGCGGTGATGATGATGACCGGCAGGCCGGGGAAGCGCGACTTCACCAGCTGCAGCAAGTCGAGGCCGGAGTCGCCCGGCATGCGGATGTCGGACACCAGCACCTGCGGCGTCTCGAACTCCAGCGCGGCGATGGCGTCGCGCGCGTTGGCAAAACTCTTGGTGGCCAGGTTTTCCCGTGCCAGTGCTTTTTCCAGTACCCAGCGGATCGATTCGTCGTCGTCTACTATCCAGATTGGCTTCATGTGTTGTGTGTATCCCGCAATATGGATCGTCAATCAAGGGACCCGGCATCCGCCCCCTGCCCGCCTGGGCTTATGGCAGTGGCAGCAGGATGCGGAAGTCCGTATATCCAGGCCGGCTCTCGCACTCGATCACACCCATGTGCTGCTGCACAAAGGTCTGCGCTAGGGTCAACCCCAAGCCGCTGCCGCCTTCCCTGCCCGATACCAGGGGATAGAAAATCCGGTCGCGGATCTGGGGTGCGATGCCCGGTCCATTGTCAATGATATGCAAGTCTAATGCCAGCCCGTAGCGGACCTTGGCCAGGGTGACTTGGCGCGCCACGCGCGTCTTGAAAACGATCTCCGCATCGCCGGCGTCGATGCGGCTGGCCAGCGCCTGGGCGGCGTTGTGCGCGATGTTGAGCACGGTCTGGATCAGCTGCTCCTTGTCGCCGCGGAACTCGGGGATCGAGGCGTCGTAGTCGCGCAGGATCGTCAGGCCGGACGGGAACTCGGCCAGCATCAGGCTGCGCACGCGCTCCAGCACTTCGTGGATGTTGACGTCGCCGACGATGTGCGGCCGGCGGTGCGGCGCCAGCAGGCGGTCGACCAGCGTTTGCAGCCGGTCCGCTTCCTTGATGATGACCTGGGTGTACTCGCGCAGCTGGCCTGCGTGCAGCGCCGGCAGCTCCATCTCCAGCAGCTGCGCGGCGCCGCGGATGCCGCCCAGCGGGTTCTTGATCTCGTGCGCCAGGTTGCGGATCAGCTCCTTGTTGACCTGGCTCTGGTCGAGGATGCGCTCCTCGCGGTCCAGCTTGAGGTGTTGCAGGTGCTCGCGCAGCTCGATCAGGATGTGGCCGGGCGGCTCGTCCAGCGCCGAGACGATGCTGTGCACATGCAGCGCGTCGCGCCCGGCCCGTTCCAGCATCAGGTCCTGGCGCAGGTCGGAGAACTTGTGCTCGCGCGCCTGGTTGCAGATGTTGTCGAGCTCGCCGGGGTTGAGGAACTGCGCGCTCAGCGTCTGGCGCGACAGCGCCTTGAGCGAGCTCTCCAGTAGATTCTCGGCGGCCGCGTTGGCGTAGACGAACTGGCCGTCGGCGTCCAGCAGCACCACGGCCGAAGCCAGCAGCTCCAGGCCCGCCAGTGCCGGCGGGCGGTGCTTGCCGTCGTGATTACTCATAAGGCTCATAGTAAACTCGTCATCGGATATTCGCGATCTCACGTTTCAGTGCTTCGATATTCTTTTCCGAGCGGCCGATGTTGTCGCGCATGCCGGCCACCCGCTCCTGGTACTTGGCGTAGTTGCGCTCGTCGCCGCGCCGTTCCGGCTCGCCGTTGTTGAACGCCTTGCGCAGCTCCGCCAGCCTTTGCGCCTCGTTCTTCAGCTCTTCTTCCAGGATGCCGCGGCGGTCGGCGTCGCGGGCGCGCTGTTCGGCGCTGTCGACGCGCGGAAAGTCGCCCGGCGTGCTGGCCGGCGCCGGCACGCTGCCGCTGCGCGCGGGCGTGCCCTGGCGGCGCGGCGGCGCCGGGATCACGGTGCCCGGCAAGTCCATCGACTTGCAGTAGCTGCCGCGGTTGATGTCGGTGTACTCGATGCTGCCGTTGGGCGTGACGCACTTGTAGATCTGCGCCTGGGCAGTAGCGCAGCCCAGCAGCGCCAGCAACATACATCGTTTGATACTAGTTGTCATTCGTAATCCGTGGGTGGAACTATCCATCCCGAATATACAACATCCAAAGAAAAACGCGGGGAAAGCTCTGCTCGCCCCGCGTTTTTTTGCTGCATTACAAGCACCGGCGCCGCCGGTGCGTTGCCATTACAGCGAGTAGTACATGTCGAACTCGGCAGGGTGAGTCGTCATGCGCATGCGCTGGACGTCCTGCATTTTCAGTTCGATGTAAGCGTCGATCATGGAATCGCTGAACACGCCGCCACGGGTCAGGAACTCGCGGTCTTTGTTCAGGTTGTCCAGCGCTTCTTCCAGCGAAGCGCACACGGTTGGGATCAGTGCGTCTTCTTCCGGCGGCAGGTGGTACAGATCTTTCGATGCTGCCTCGCCCGGGTGGATCTTGTTGGCGATACCGTCCAGGCCGGCCATCAGCAGCGCCGCGAAGCACAGGTAGACGTTGGCCAGTGGGTCCGGGAAGCGGGTTTCGATACGGCGGCCCTTAGGATTGGCCACGTGTGGAATACGGATCGAAGCCGAACGGTTCTTGGCCGAGTACGCCAGTTTCACTGGAGCTTCGTAGCCTGGAACCAGGCGCTTGTACGAGTTGGTGCCTGGGTTGGTGATCGCGTTCAGCGCCTTGGCGTGCTTGATGATACCGCCGATGTAGTACAGCGCGGTGTCGGACAGGCCGGCATAGCCGTCGCCGGCGAACAGGTTGACGCCGTCTTTCCAGATCGACTGGTGCACGTGCATGCCGGAACCGTTGTCGCCAACGATAGGCTTAGGCATGAAGGTGGCGGTCTTGCCGTAGCTGTGGGCCACGTTCCAGACCACGTACTTCAGGTTCTGGGTCCAGTCGGCGCGCTCGACCAGGGTCGAGAACTTGGTGCCGATTTCGTTCTGGCCAGCGCCAGCCACTTCGTGGTGGTGCACTTCGACCGGGATGCCCAGCGATTCCAGGATCAGGCACATTTCCGAACGCATGTCCTGGAAGCTGTCCACTGGTGGCACTGGGAAGTAGCCGCCCTTGACGGTCGGACGGTGGCCGGTGTTGCCGCCTTCGAGCTTCTCGCCGGTGGTCCACGAGGCTTCTTCCGAATCGATCTTGACGAAGCAGCCGGACATGTCGATCTTCCAGCGCACGCTGTCGAAGATGAAGAACTCTGGCTCAGGGCCGAAGTAGGCGGTGTCGCCCATGCCGGACGATTTCAGGTAGGCTTCAGCGCGCTTGGCGATGGAGCGCGGATCGCGGTCGTAGCCCTTGCCGTCGGCCGGTTCGATGACGTCGCACTGCATGAACAGCGTGGTCTCTTCCATGAACGGGTCGATGTTCGCGGTGTTTGGATCTGGCAGCAGTATCATGTCCGAAGCTTCGATGCCTTTCCAGCCGGCGATCGAGGAACCGTCGAAGGCGTGACCCGATTCGAACTTGTCGATGTCGAAGTGCGACACAGGCACGGTGACGTGCTGTTCTTTACCACGGGTGTCGGCGAAACGGAAATCAACGAATTTGACTTCGTTTTCCTGGACCATTTTCAGAACTTCTGCGGCTGTCATTGCCATGCGTATCTCCTAAAGGAATGTGGGACTCGTGCGCTCTTGGTAAGCAGTATCCGTGCCAGCTTAAAACTCATCAGCTTATGTCGATAGCGTCTTTGAACTTGCCGGCAAAATGAATCTAAAATCCGCCGGCAAGACAAAGTGCCACTATTTGAGGCATCGCAACACCGCACCAACTGGGTGCGCATTCGAGATATTGCACCTGTTTTGTGCATTTTTGGAAGATTCCTGAAAAATGCACTGGATTGGTGCGCCCGCGTGTGGTGCGGGCGCAGGAAGCCTATAATAAACTCAAACTTATTTCTGGAACATGACATGAGCAAAATAGACGATATTCTTGCGCTGGCCCGCAGCCGCAGCAAAGACTGGCCCTATGCCGGCGCCGTGACGCCGCAGGAAGCCTATGAACTGATCAGCGCCGACAACGCGGTCAAGCTGGTCGATGTGCGCACCCATGCCGAGCGCGACTGGGTGGGACGGGTGGCGATACCGGAAGCCCAACATGGTGCGGTCCAGTGGAGTCTGTATCCGGGCGGGATCGCCAACCATGAGTTCATTGAGCAGCTGAACTCGGTGGCGCGCAAGGACCAGGTGATTTTGTTCCTGTGCCGTTCCGGTGTACGTTCGCGCAACGCCGCCAAACTGGCGACCGAACACGGCTACCAGCACTGCTACGACATCCTGGAAGGCTTCGAGGGCGACAAGGACGAGCACGGCCACCGCAAGCACGTCAGCGGCTGGTGCAAGGCCGAGCTGCCCTGGACCGGCGCCTAGACTGCCACCGCCTCATCGTCCGGGGCGGGCGCCGACTCGCCCATCAGGAACTGGATACGCTTGCGCACGAACTGGATGTGGCTGCGCAGGCCGTACAAGCCGTCCGCGAACGATAGCGGGATCGACACCTGGTTGACCAGGTCCTCGATCTCGTTCAGGCGCACCAGCTGGGCCTCGTAGACCTGCATGCGGGTGTCATCCGACGCCTCCTCCACCGCCTGCTCCACCGCGCGCAGCTGGCCGTACCAGCGGTAGACGCGCGAACGGATGCGCCACACATACAGCGGCGGCACCACCTTGGACAGCGGCAGTATCAACGCGCCCAGCGCCACCACCACCACCCACATGCGGTCGAAGAAATTGGCCAGCCAGAACGTCATATAGCGTTGCAGCAGCGGCGGGCCGCTCTTGTAGTACTTGGCCGCCTCGGCGTCGACCGGGATCTCGGTGTACTTGGCCGACGGGAACTGGCCCTGCTGCGAGAACCAGCCGGCGCCGCTGTGGATGTTGGCGGCCGCCTGCACGAACAAATCCACCAACGCCGGATGCAGGTCGTCGCGCGCCACCAGCGTGGCGGTCGGGGCGATCAGCTTGTAGTCCTCGGCCGGGATGTCGCGGCCCAGGTCGACGATGCCCTGCGGCAGCACCACGTGGGTCAGGAAGGGCAGCTTGCGGGCGTAGGCTTCCGCCTGGTTGAAGTTGAACAGCTTGATGCCCGGCGTTTGCAGCAGCATCTGGATCAGCGGCGCTTCCGGGGCCGAGGTGAACACCAGGCCGTCGATGCGGCCTTCCAGCAATTCGACCGTGGCCGGCGTGTTGGCCAGCGAGAAGTGCTCGACCTCACCCTTCTCGACGCCGTTCAGCTCCAGCACCTGGCGGAACAGGCGCGAGGAGCCCGCGCCCTTGGCGCCGAAGTTGATCTTCAGGCCCCTCAGTTGGGTCAGCTGGGTGATGGGCGGCTTGCCCTTGGTCTCACGCAGGAACAGCCACAGCGGCTCGACAAACAGGCTGCCCAGCGAGGTCAGGCCTTCGCGCTCGGCCGCTTCCTCGTTGGTGGAGCCGCTCTGCACGAAGGCGATATCGACTTCGCCGGCCTTGAGGCGCTTGAGGTTTTCGCCGGAGCCGGCGGACGGCACCAGCGTCACCTTGACGCCGTGCTTGGCCAGCGCGGCCGCGTATTTCTTGCCGAACTCAGCGTAGGCGCTGTTTTCCTGGCCGGTGGCCAGGCGCACCGTGCGCGGCGGCGCCGGGTCCACCAGCCAGTAGGCCAGCAGGCAGACGCCGGCGATCAGGGCGATGGTGGGCGCGGCGGCGACAAACAAGTCCCGCACGGAGAACTGCGTGAACTTGAGGATTTTGGACATATGGTGGCGTATCGGCTTCATGGGCTGATACATTGCCTACAAATCAACCCGGGGTCAAGTCTGACATTCGGACACGGGCTCTGCCGTAACGGCTATTACGGCACAGCCCGTGTCCGAATGTCAGACTTGACCCCCGTGTTTGCCCCCCCTGTTTAGCCGCCGCAGGCCTGCAGCGGCGGCGTCACGGACGCGGTGGCGTTGCCGCCGGTCTTGACGATCACCGGCGGCGTCGGCCCCGGCTTGGCGATCGGATGCGGCTCGATCAGCGGCATCAGGTTGGGCGCCAGCACCACCAGCAGCTGCACCGGCAGCGCGCTGGTGAAGTCGTAGTTCTTCGATTCCGGCCCGTGCACGTAGGCCGTCATCGAACCGAAGAAGCGCTCGCCGATGTTGAACACGAACGTCGCCGAACGGTTCACATAGCGCGACTCGATCAGGCGCCCGCCGCCGCCATACACATCGAAGCGCTGGTCGCCGGTGCCGGTCTTGCCGCCGACCGGGATCACCTTGCCGTCCGATCCGACGAAGGCCATGCGCGCCCGCTTGGCGGTGCCGTCCGACACTACGCCGCGGATCGCGTCGGCCACCACGCGCGCCACCTCCGGCGACAGCACCTGCTCGTTGGCGGTCGGTTTGCCCTTGGTGACCACGGTCTCGTAAGGCGTACCCTCGGCGAAGTGCAGCGAGCTGATACGCTGGCTGCTCTTGCGCACGCCGCCGTTGACGATAATCCCCATCATCTCCGCCAACGCCGCCGGACGGTCGGCCGAAGCGCCCAGCGTGGTCGCATACGACGGCACCAGCGATTCGAACGGATAGCCCATCTTCTTCCATTGCTTGTGGATTTCCATGAAGCCTTCCACCTCGATCAGGCCGGCGATGCGCTTGTCCTGCGCGTGCTTGTGGTGGGTCTTGAACAACCATTGATAGACCTCCTGCCGCTCCTTCTCGCTGGCCGCCGTCATCTGCGACAAGGTGGCGCCGTTGTGCAGGCGCATGTAGGCCGCCATCCACAGCTCCAGCGGGTGCACGCTGGCCAGGTAGCCGCGGTCGGCCAGCGACCACTTGTCGATCGCATACTGGTCGTACAGCTTGGCCACGCGCTCTTCCGGCACCTCGTTCTGCGACGGCAGGTTGTCCTTCAGGAAGGCGGCGAACTGCGGCAGGCTGGCGGTCGGATAGACGGTGCGATGGATCACCGCCAGCCGCACCGGCGTGCTGCGGATATTGGCCAGCAGGATCTTGTCCAGCTCGGACTCCGGCTTGCCCTTGTACTTGGCGTAGAAACGCCCCAGGAACTCCTTGCCTTCCTTGTCCGCGAAGCGCGCCAGGTATTGCGCGCGGCGCGGATCGTCGGCGTCGGCCAGCAGCGACGCCGACGAACCCGGCGTCTGGAACATGTAGTACTTGGCGACGTCGCGCATCAGGCGCACGAACACCAGGTTGGTCGAGTGGCGCAGCGCCTCGGTCACGGTCAGGATCTTGCCGTTGTCTTCCTTCGAGAAGTTGCCGAAGTGGTGCAGGCCGCCGCCGGTGAAGAAGCCCTCGCCCGGATTGCCCGAATACTTGCGCTCCATGGCCGCGTTCAGCATCGGCGTCAGCTCGCGCCCGCCCTTGTCCAGAGGCAGCGCCTTGAAGTAGTCCAGCGCCCATTGCGACAGCTTGTCCTGCGGATCGACCGTCACCTTGCCCAGCGCGGCCGCATCCATGCCGCCGTACTTCTTGTGCAGCATGTCGACGATGTCGAGGTAGGTGACCAGGGTGCGCAGCTTGGCGGTCGAGCCCAGGTCCAGCTTGGCGCCTTCATTGATGTCCAGCGGCTGGTCGAAGTTATCCGTCTGCAGGCGCAGCAGATTGTTCTGCTCGCCCTTCTCCAGCAAGGTGAAGCTGTACACCACGTTGGCCGGATCGCCGTTGCCCAGCATGCCCTTGCCGGTCAGGCCGGCGGCCTTGGCCTTCTCCGGATCGCGCAGGTCGCGCAGCACTTGCGTGACGGCGGTCTGGGCCTGCGCGTCCAGCGTGCTGACCACGCTCAGGTCCAGGCGGTCCAGGTTGTACATGCGGTTGTCGCCCAGCAGGTTGGCCAGGTGGTTGCGGATCGCGTTCGACGCCTTGCGCGACACGAAGGTCATCGCCGGCGCCGACTCGACGCCGCTACCGGTGGCCGGATGCAGCTTCTGCTGCAAGGCCATGTCGCGCATGGCCGGCGTGATCACGCCGTCCTGCGCCAGGATGCGCAGGTGGCTGTTGGCCAGCACTTCCAGGTCGGCCGCGCCGCTGCCCAGGTAGTAGCTCGGGCGGCGTTGCGCGATCATCAGGCTCAGCGCTTCCTTGTAGGTCAGCGCGGTTTCCGCATCCGGATTGGCGAGATTGCCGGCCATCAGGCGGTTGAAGTCCGGGAAGCTGCGGCCGTACCAGACCCACATGCCGTCGCCCATGCCGTTCACTTCGCCATAGCCGGGCTTGGCCGACAGCGGCACCGTGTTCAGGTAGTCGATGACGATGCGGCGGCGCGCCTTGGTGGTGTCCGGGCCGTCCTGGTAGGAGCGCAGGCTGGCCGAGACCATCTGTTGCAGCTTGTCCTTCATGGAACCGGTGCGGCCCTCCGGCGAGTGGCGGTATTTTTCGATCTGCGTGGCCAGCGTGCTGCCGCCCGCCGCGCGATGGCCGCCGGCCACCGAGGTCACGCTTTTTTCAATCACGGCCTTGCCCAGCCGGTCCCACTCGACGGCGGGATTGCGGGTCGGGTACTTGGTGTCGAGCAGTTCGCGGTTTTCGATGAACAGCAGGCTGTTGATCAGCGCCATCGGCGCCTGCTCGAACTTGTTGTAGACGCGCTCCGGATAGCTGGCGGCAAACAGCTGCTGCGCGCGGCAATCGTAGATCGTCAGGCCGGTCTTGGTCTTTTCGCGGTAGGTGGCGAACACGCCCATGTCGGCCAGCTCGGCCATCTTGGGCGAGATGCGCACCTGCGCGCTGACCTGGTAGTCGCGCGCGCTCAGCTTGCCCAGGTAGTCCGGCAGGCCGGCGTAGCCGAGCCGCTCGTCATACGGGCTGTCTTTCGGGAAGCGGATCGCCTTGCTGGCGCCCGGCTCCATCTTATAGGTCATCTTGCCGACCAGGTCGGTGAAGATGCGCGCCTGCATGCTGGAGGTGCGGGTTTCCTGGATGCCCCAGTAGACCGCGAACGACAGGCCGACCAGCAGCACCAGCAGGAAGGCGTTACGCGAGCGCTTGCTTTTCGGCGGTGTGGTGGGCGGCGGCGCGTCCATCTGGGCCTGGGCCAGGTGCGCTTCGGTTTGCTCGGGAGTGGGCGGCGGCACCACACGCAGGTGCCGGCTACGGCGATAGCCTAATGCTGCTGCGCCTGCGCGCAATTTGCGCACTGCGCGCACAACAAGACGGGGCCGGCGGAAACGACGATTGCTTAACATATGATTCAAACCGGTCAGCTGTTTCAGTAAAACTTACTAGGACTTGCGAGCTTCCATTGCACCACATCGGAGGGGTGCCAACCGGCGCGGACGCAGAATAATTTTACTGCGCCGTTTGTTTTTCGCAAAAAAACAACGGCGCACTTTCCGAGGAAAGAACGCCGTTCCGGCCCTTCTGATAACAGTGTGACACTAAGTGTTGCTGAACTCTACATTGAGCTTCTTGAGTTCCGAGCACAATTGAATAAACGCTGTGGCTGTCTGGACCGCTTCGCCTTTGACACCCAGTTCGATATGGCGGCGGGTGTGCGCATCGCCCACGCTCGGCAGGCTGAATACCTTCACCCTCGGGAACTGCGCTTCGATCGCCACCATCAGCGGCGTCAGCGCCGATTCGGCCGCCTCGTACACCAGCACGGATTGTTCCAGGCGCGGCTCGCGGTTGAACAGGTCGGCGTAGTGGTGGTCCAGCACCCACTCGATCATCGGCCACGCCATCACCGGGAAGCCCGGCACGAAGTAGTGCTTGTGCAAAGCGAAACCGGCAATGTTGTTGTACGGGTTAGGAATCAGCGCCGCGCCTTGCGCGAACTCGGCCATCTTCAGGCGGTGCAGGTTTTCGTCGGAGTTCAGGTCCACGTCCTGGCCGGCCTCCTGGCCCATTTGCAGGATGCGCTGCTGGATGTTGATCTTGCCCTGCTCGTGCATGACCAGCGGCAGGCCCAGCGCGTTGGCGGCGGCCAGCCGGGTGTGGTCGTCCGGCGTGGCGCCGATGCCGCCGCAGCAGAACACGATGTCGTCGCCGGCGAAGGTGCGCTTGAGCGTGGCGGTGATGCGCTCCGGGTCGTCGGCCAGGATTTCGGCCCAGTTCAGTTGCAGGCCGCGCGCCGCCAGCATCTGCACGACCTTGGGGAAATGCTGGTCGACGCGCCTGCCGGACAGGATTTCGTCGCCGATGATGATGAGACCGATGGCCATGGTTATCTGCTTTCTTTAAAGGGTGATGTCCGCCGGAGCGGCGGCCTGGGCGCGCAGGCGCGCCAGCGCATCGAGACAATAATACGCAAACCACAAGCCGGTGAAGATAAAAATCAGCACGTACAGCCAGATCGACGCCGCCGCCAGGACAGGAAACAGCACCACCGTCATGATGGCGCCGGCGCCGCCCAGCCAGATCGCGCCCGGCAAGGCGCCGGCCGCGCCGGAGATCACGCCGATCGCCATCAAGCGCCAGCGGTGTTCGGCCAGGATCTGGCGCCGTTCCTCGGGCGTGGCGTAGTCGGCCAGGGCGTCGTACACCATCACGCGGCAGGTCAGCCAGCCCCACAGCAGCGCCTGCACGAGGATGGCCAGCGGCGGGAAGAAGTACAGCGGCAGGGTCAGTATCCACAGGCCGATGAAGATCGCCATGCCGCCCAGCGCGGTGACGGCGCTGCCGACCAGGCTGCCGCCCTTGCGCTGCTCCAGCTGCGGATAGTGGCGCAGGCCGACGTGGCGGCCGATCAGCGGCATCGCGATCACGCCGATGAAGATCAGCGCGGTCAAGATCATCAGCGGCAGGAACAGCAGCATGGCGATCAGCGGCGGCATCACGGTCGTCAGGAAGGCCAGACCCAGCGAGGCGAGCAGGTTGCCGGCCGGCGCGAACAGATTGTGTTCGGCGAATTGCGCATGCACGTAATCGATCAGCGGTTGCAGGCAGAAATACAGCGCCACGGCCCACACGCCGACCGCCAGCAGGAACGGCGCCAGGCTCATCGCCAGCATCCTGCCATGCCATTGCGACAGGAAGGCGCGGCCCCAGGAACGGATTACATAGCTCATCAGACTGCATCCTTGCGTGCGTATTCAACCATGCGTTTGAGGCCCAGCCATTGCTGCGCCCAGAAGCCCTTGCCGTATTCGCGGCCCGGCGTGACGACGCCATGTGGATCGGTGCGCGGCAGCTGGTCGCGGATGCCGGTGGCGACGAACTGCGGCGTGAAATTGGCGGTGCGGAAAATGATATCCCAGACCGGCAGCAGCACGGCGAAATTGCAGCCGCCCAGCGTGTGGCCGACGCCGATCGCGTGGTGCATGCGGTGGTAGCGCGGCGACACCAGCAGCCATTCGCCGACGCGGCCGAAGTGGATGCGCACGTTGGCGTGCTGCAGGCTTTGCAGGATGCGCGACACCGACACCAGCATCACATACTGCGCCGGCTCGACGCCGATGCACAGCGCGATCACGCCCATGTAGACGTCGCGCAGCAGGTCGTCGAGCAGGTGGTTGCGGTTGTCGCTCCACAGGTTCATGTTCTGCTGGCTGTGGTGCAGGCCGTGCAGGCCCCACCACCAGTTGAACTGGTGCGAGGCGCGGTGGTACCAGTAATCGAAGAAGTCCAGCACCACGAAGTAGACCAGGAAGCCGCCCAGCGGCCCAAGGGGGGGCAACTGAGCCGGCCACAGCGATTCGAGGTTGAGCGGCTGGAAGCTCTCGAAGCGCAGCATCGCCGCCACGCTGTCCATCAGCGGATCGAGCGTGAAGAAAATCAGCACCGGGAACAGGCCGATGCGGTGCAGCACGGTGTACAGGAAGTCGGTGCGGCGGGCGCGCGGATCGGTGAACTTGTGCACCGGGATCAGCGCCTCCAGCGGACGCAGCACTAGGAACAGCAGCAACAGCTCCAGCACGCCGATCAGCAGCCACTCGGTGCCCTCGAAGGCTTCCTCGATGAATTCGCCGAAGCCGAGCTGGAACACCAGCGGCTGTATCACCGTCTCGAACAACCAGCCTTGGGCCACGCCCAGCCAGTCGGAAAATAATTGCATCATGGGTGTTTCACATTCGGCTTGAACTGTGAAAGATAGTCGGGGTGCTCGCGCAGCGTGGCGAAGCAATAGCCCTTCTGCTCCAGGCCGCTGATCAGCGGCTCCAGGTTGGCCGGCGCCCACGCATCCTTGCGCGACCAGATGCCCATGTGGGCGATGAAGATGTCGCCGTCGCGCAGCTCGCGCAGGGACTTCTGCAACAGTACCGCGTTCGGGTGGGCCGTGCTGGAGAGCTCGTCGCCGGCGAAACCGGCCGGCGCCCAGCCCACGTGCGCGTAGCCGCAGGCCTGCGCCGCCGCCAGGGTGCGCGGCGAGGTGCGGCCGGCCGGCGCGCGCCAGATCGGATCGAGGTGCTTGCCGGTCAGTTCGACGAAGCGCTGGTCGACGCGTTTGATTTCCTCGCAATACTGCGCCGGCGTCAAGGACTGCAGCTTGCCGGCATGCGCGCCGAAACCGGGCTTGACCTGGATGGCGCCGTCGGCGCCGTCCTTGACCAGCACGTCGTGGTCGAAGGTGTGCGAACCGATCACATGTCCTTCGGCCACGCGCGCCTTCCAGTAGGCCGACCACGACGGGTCCAGCGAGTAATCGCCGTTGACGGTTTTCTCGTTGGCCAGGAAGAAGGTGGCCTTGATCTGGTGGCGGTTCAGCGTGTCGGCGATCAGCGCGGCCTGGGACTGGCTGCCGGTGTCGAAAGTCAGGTAGATGGTGCCCTTGCAGGCGCTGTGGCGCAGCAGGGCCGCCTGCGGCTTGGCGCCGGCGCCGGCCGCGACGGACGCCATGGCCATCGCCGACGCCGCCGAAGCTACCGTGGCCGCTGGCGCCGCCGTGCCTGCAGCGGCGGCCGCGGCGGCGATGCCGGCCGCCTTGGCTTCGGCCGCGCGCCGCGCCGGTCCGTTGAGGCCGCGGGCATGGGCGTTGGCGGCGCGGGCGGCGTCGTTGAGCTCGCGCGCGTCGCTATTGCTCGCGTTGGCAGCCTTGGCGCTGTCGGCGGCCTGCGCCGCCGGCGTAGCCGCCAGCGCCAGCAAAGTCAGGGCGGTGGCGGCTCTCATTACATGCGCTGGGCCGAGTTGAAGAAGAACACGCCGTGCGGCGAGCGTCCCACCGGGATCAGCTTGGTCACCTTGCGGCTGGCGACGTCGATCACGGCCACTTTCTTGATCCAGCGTAGCGTGACCCACATGGTCTTGCCGTCGGCGGTGATCTCCATGCAGTCCGGGCCGCCGGGAACATTGATCTGGCCGACGT
Organism: Duganella violaceipulchra; assembly: GCF_019166075.1. Taxonomy (NCBI): domain Bacteria; kingdom Pseudomonadati; phylum Pseudomonadota; class Betaproteobacteria; order Burkholderiales; family Oxalobacteraceae; genus Duganella; species Duganella violaceipulchra. The sequence continues at coordinate 14,528 of NZ_JAHTGR010000007.1, forward strand.
TTTCCAGCGTCTTCTGGTCGATGATGTTAATCGAGTTCGACACCCGGTTCGACACATAGGTGTAGCGGCCGTCGCCGGCCGAGCGGAAGTTGTGCGCGCCCTGGCCGGTCTTGATGCGTTTGACCGTCTTCTGGGTTTTCCAGTCGATCACTTCGACGTAGTCGCCGCCCATGATGCCGACCAGCAGGTACTTGTCGTCCGGCGTCATGGCGATACCGGCCGGCAGCTTGCCGACCGACATGGTCCACTTCAGCGTCTGCGTGGAGAGGTCGATGGCGCTGATCTGGTCGCTGCCCTGCTGGGTGATGAACACCATATTGCTGGCGGCGTTGAAGGCCATGTGGCTGGGCAGCTTGGCCAGCGGGATGCGCTTGGCCAGGGTCAGGCTGGCGCCGTCGTATTTGTAGAGGTCGACGCGGTCCAGGCGCAGCGAGTTCGACACGAACCACTTCTGGTCCGGCGAGAAGCCGATCTGGTAGGGGTCGAGGATGTCCTTGATGGTGCGCTGGACCTGGCCGCTTTTCGGATCGAGGAAGATCAGTTCGTTGCCTACCGAGCTGGCCACGATCAGGGATTTGTTATCCGGGGTCGACATCAGGTGGTGCGGCTCTTTGCCGACCGGGAAGGTGGACAGGTCTTTGTACGTGTTCTGGTCCAGCAGCTGCACAGTGGCGTCGCGCGAGTTCAGTACAACCACTACGTTGGCCTGCGCGCTGCCGAGGGCAGTGACGGCGCAGACACAGGAAAGCACGATACGACGGAAACTACGGAGCATGTAAAAATCGCTTGAAAGAGCAAAACGTTTATTTTACGTGCAAACCGCGCCGGGACGAGGCAAAAGCCGCAATTATTCCTTGCCGCGGGCGCCCTGCTACAATTCGGGGCTATCTTTAACGACTCCACAGAAGGAAAATCATGACCACGATCACCACCGACTCCGGCCTGCAATACATCGAACTGACCGAAGGCGAAGGCGACGTCGCCAAAGCCGGCCAGAACGTCACCGTGCACTACACCGGCTGGCTGCGCAACGACGACGGCACCAAGGGCGCCAAATTCGACTCCAGCAAAGACCGCAACGATCCATTCGAGTTCGCCCTGGGCGCCGGCATGGTCATCCGCGGTTGGGATGAAGGCGTGCAAGGCATGAAGATCGGCGGCCTGCGCCAGCTGATCATCCCTGCCGAACTGGGCTACGGCTCGCGCGGCGCCGGCGGCGTGATCCCGCCCAACGCCACGCTGATTTTTGATGTGGAACTGCTGGGCGTTTAATTGCGTTCGCTAGCGCTGCCAGTTGCGGCGTAAGGCTTCCAGCTCCGCTCGCGTGTCGAGCATGCCGCCGACGATGCGCTGGTCGATCGCTTCCAGCAGCGCCGTCGGCATGTCGGTGCCGCCCAGGCCGTAAGCGCCTGGCGCCGGCAGCGGCCGCGCATTCTGCACCAGCACCGGGATGCGCCACTCGTCGCCGACCCGGCAGGCGATCCCCACCAGATCCTGGCTCAGGCCCACCAGCGTGAAGCTGCGGCAGTACCCGCCCTCGTTCGACAGAAAACTCAGGCCCACCCGCACCTCGCCTTCCGACGGCGCGGCGCCGCCCATCTGCTGGCTCAGCGCGTTGGCCAGGCGGCCCTGCGCGACCAGCATGCCGTTGCGGCTGGCGACGGTGGTCGGCGCCACGGCCGGTTCGCTGAACCAGCCCGGCTGCCAGCGCGCCAGGCCGAATTTGCCGGCCGCCAGGCCCAGCACCATGACCAGCGCCAGCGCGCTCCATTCCAGCCAGCCCCATTGATGCCTGGCCGCCTTGCGCGCGGCCTGCTGCTGCGCGGCGCGCTGCGCGCGCACCGCCGCCAGCTGCACCACCTTGGCGTGGCGCGGATGGGAACCGAGCTCGACGCCGGACGGCGCCTGCTCGGCATACACCTCGTCGCGCGCGGCGCGCAGGCGGGCCACGCGGCGGGCGATGCTGCTGTCGCGGCGCATGGCAGACTCGATGGCCAGACGCAGGGCGTCGTCCAGTTCGCCGTCGGCATATGCGATCAAAGTCTCGTCTGAAAAGGTCATGATTCCTGTCCCGGATCGTCCCATCATAAACCTTTTTGCAGCGCGATGCGGGTCCGCGCGCACCGCGTAGCGCCTGTAAACACGGGGGTTTTATTGCAGTGCAGCGTGGCGCGGCAGCTACTGTAAGGGCTACTTCGTACAGAAACCATTACATTTGACAATATTTATGCTAATCTGCGCGCTCTAATAACCAAGGAGGTAGTAATGAAAAAAGGCGAATTGATTGCAGAATTTGCGAAACGCACTGAAGTGTCCGCTGCTGCCGCCAACGGTGCAGTGAATACTCTGATCGCCATCATCACCGAGCGTCTGAAAAAAGGCGACACGGTAGGCATCACCGGCTTCGGCACCTTCTCCGTAGCGAAACGCGCTGCTCGTAAAGGCCGCAATCCTGCAACCGGCGAAGCGATCAAGATCGCTGCGTCGAAAACTCCAAAATTCTCGGCTGGCGCGACCCTGAAGTCGGCAGTCAACCCGACGAAGAAGAAGTAAGCAGGCGCTCCGGCACGCGGCGTTCGCGGCGCGGTGCCAGTGCCCGCCAGGGCACCGGAAACGGCGGTACATGCCAGGTCTACGGACCGGCCTGTCCGCCGTTCTGTTTTTGAGGAGACCCTCTAGCGGTTTTGGCGGCGGCTGCGGGTATGATGGCGGCTACCCCACCTACCCGAGGAGAAGTGATGAGTTTAGAAGAGCAATTCGCGCAAGCCCAGCTCGATTCGAAGAACCTGCCTGAGCGTCCGGACAACATGACGCTGCTGAAGATCTACGCGCTGTTCAAGCAGGGTTCGGCGGGCGACGCCAGCGGCGACCGTCCCGGCATGACCGACTTCGTCGGCCGCGCCAAGTTCGACGCCTGGGCCGCGCTGCAAGGCACCTCGCTGGACCAAGCGAAACAACAGTACATCGACCTGATCGAAGGTCTGAAATAACACCACGGGGTCAAGTCTGACATTCGGACACGAGCTCTGCTGTATGCAACGCTACAGCAGAGCTCGTGTCCGAATGTCAGACTTGACCCCGGGTTGCTTTTCTTTATGCGACGGTGAACACGCGCCGCATCTTGTCGGCCACCTTGGCCTCGATCTGCGCCGAAAACGCGCTGAACAGGAAACCCAGCGCGATATGCAGGCGCGCCTCTTCCGGCAACAAGCTCAGCGATCCGCTGACGCCGCTGCGCTCGAAACGCAGCACATCGCCATCCCAGACACATTCCAGATCAAATTGCTCGGCCAGCTTGTCGGCCACTTGCTGGGCGGCCGCGCGGGCCGGTTCCAGCGCCAGGTGGTGCGCCTGGACGATGTTGATATCAGCCATCCGCCATCCTCTATGAGTGAAAAGGCGCCATGATGCCAGTTGCGCCGCCGCCGCGCCAGCCCGGCCGCGCCGGGCCCGGCGGCCTCCCCACGCGCACCGCAACGCATTTGCTTATAGGTATTGTATATAAGCGCAATTTGTGAGAAATAGCGAATTACCTTAAAATACAGTGCTTTGCTGAGGTTAGCCGGGCCATCCCACCGCCGCCGACGCCGCTGCACACCAACATTGATAGGACTGTTATGACCCACGTTGTCACCGAATCTTGCATCAGCTGCCGCTATACGGACTGCGTCGATGTTTGCCCGGTAGATTGTTTCCGCCAAGGCCCGAACTTCCTCGCGATCGACCCTGACGAGTGCATCGACTGCGCCGTGTGCGTGGCTGAATGCCCGGTCAACGCGATCTTCGCCGAAGAAGACGTGCCTGGCGACCAGCAGCAATTCATCAAGATTAACGTCGACCTCGCCCGCAACTGGCCTTCGATTACCAAGACCATCCCGCCACTGCCGGAAGCGGACCAGTTCAAGGACGTCAAAGAAAAACTGCACCTGCTGGTACGCTAAGACGCCCGTCTGGCGAGGCAGCCCGCGCCTTCCGCGAACGCTGGCAACAGCCGCCGCGCAGCCCAGTGTTGCCTAACCATTACTGAAATAACAGGAAACCACGTATGAATAGCACTGTCACCTCCCCTGGCGTCATCGAAGCCGATGCCGTCATCATCGGCGCCGGCCCGGTCGGCCTGTTCCAGGTCTTCGAACTCGGCCTGCTGGAAATCAAAGCCCACGTGATCGATTCGCTGGGCGCGGTGGGAGGACAGTGCGTGGAACTGTACCCGGACAAGCCGATCTACGACATCCCGGCCGTGCCATCGTGCACCGGCCAGGAACTGACCGACAACCTGCTCAAGCAGATCGAGCCGTTCGAGCCGACCTTCCACCTGGGCCAGGAAGTGACCAAGGTCGCGCGCCGCGACGACGGCCGCTTCGACGTCGAGACCAGCGCCGGCACCGCCTTCATCACCAAGACCATCTTCATCGCCGCCGGCGTCGGTTCGTTCCAGGCCCGCACGCTGAAAGTGGACGGCATCGAAGTGTTCGAAGGTTCGCAATTGCACTACAAGGTCAAGGACCCTGCCCAGTTCGTAGGCAAGAACCTGATCATCTGTGGCGGCGGCGACTCGGCGCTGGACTGGGCGCTGAACTTCGTCGGCAAGGCCGAATCGGTGGTTTTGCTGCACCGCCGCGAAGATTTCCGCGCCGCGCCAGCCTCGGTCGCCAAGATGAAAGCCTTGTGCGATGAATACGAAATGCAGCTGATCATCGGCCAGGCCACCGGCTACGAAGCCGACGACAACGGCAAGCTGTCGCAGCTGAAAGTGACCGGCGCCGACGGCGTGACCCGCCGCGTGCCGCTGGACATGCTGCTGGTGTTCTTCGGCCTGTCGCCGAAGCTGGGTCCGATCGCCGAATGGGGCCTGGACATCGAGCGCCGCCAGCTGAAGGTGCAAAACACCGAGAAATTCGAGACCAACGTGCCGGGCATCTTCGCGGTGGGCGACATCAACACCTATCCGGGCAAGAAAAAACTGATCCTGTCGGGCTTCCACGAAGCCGCGCTGGCCGCCTTCGGCGCCGCGCCGTACATCTTCCCGGACAAGAAGATCCACATGCAATACACCACCACGTCGCCTAAATTGCACAAGGTGCTGGGTGTCGAAACCCCGGTCTTCGACTAGGCATAAGCAAGTGTCCTACACAAAAGCAGCGGAAACGCTGCTTTTTTTCTTGGTTCGGCGGTATTATTATTTGACCACGGCCGCATTGTGGATACTACGTAGGCTTGCCCGACGGTACTTTGGAATGCTTTACGTCACAAACAATTATTCTATAATTTGGCTTATGATGTAAGGTATTGGTGCATCGCACCAAGCTCTTGACCCCAGGAATAATTATGCTCTACCACCTGCACGAAATGCACCGCTCGTTCCTGACCCCGCTGATGCAGTGGGCCGACGCCTCGTCCAAGATGTTCACCAATCCGGTGTCGCCACTGGCGCACACGCCGTTTTCGCAGCGCATCGCCGCCGGCTACGAGCTGATGTACCGGCTGGGCAAGGACTACGAGAAGCCGGCGTTTGAAATCGACAGCACCGAGGTCAACGGCCAGACCATCGGCATCATCGAAGAAGTGGTGACCAACAAGGCCTTCTGCCGCCTGATCCACTTCAAGAAAGACCTGGACGCCAAGCAGACCAAGGCCCTGAAGCAGCCGACCGTGCTGCTGGTGGCGCCACTGTCCGGCCACCACTCGACGCTGCTGCGCGACACCGTGCGCGGCCTGTTGCATGACCACGACGTCTTCATCACCGACTGGACCGACGCCCGCATGGTGCCGCTGTCGGAAGGCGCGTTCCACCTGGACGACTACATTTTCTACGTGCAGGACTTCATTCGCCAGCTGGGCCCGGACGTGCACGTGATTTCCGTCTGCCAGCCGACCGTGCCGGTGCTGGCGGCGATTGCGCTGATGGCCAGCGCCAAGGACCCAAAGCTGCCGAAGACCATGACCATGATGGGCGGCCCGATCGACCCGCGCCGCTCGCCGACGCAGGTCAACAACCTGGCCACCGAAAAGAAATTCTCGTGGTTTGAAAACACCGTGATCTACGCGGTGCCGCCGAACTATCCTGGCTTCGGCCGCAAGGTCTATCCGGGCTTCCTGCAGCACGCCGGCTTCATCGCCATGAATCCTGGCCGCCACGCGCAGAGCCACCGCGAGTTCTACATGCACCTGGTCGAGGGCGACGACGAGCCGGCCGACAGCCACCGCAAGTTCTACGACGAGTACAACGCCGTGCTGGACATGCCGGCCGAGTACTACCTGGACACCATCAAGACCGTGTTCCAGGACTTCGCGCTGCCCATGGGTACGTGGATGGTTGGCGGCAAGCAGGTGCGTCCGCAGGACATCACCACGGTGGCGCTGTTCACCGTCGAAGGCGAGTTGGACGACATCTCCGGCGCCGGCCAGACCCAGGCCGCGCACGACCTGTGCTCCGGCATCCCGGCCGAGATGCAGCAGGACTTCGTGGCGCCGGGCGCCGGCCACTACGGCATCTTCTCCGGCCGCCGCTGGCGCGAAATGGTGTGCCCGAAGATCACCGACTTCATCAAGAAACACGGCTAAACGCCGCAGTCCCGCCAGATCCCCGCTTAGTCGGGGATTTTTTTTGCCTCGGTAAAATATATCATGTCGTGATATATTACGCGCTTTCACACTCGGCACCCGCACCATGCCCTCACGCTCCCCTCCGCCGCTGGCCAAGTCCGACTTTGCCGCGCTGTCCGAATTCCGCTACCAGATGCGGCGCTTCGAGCGCTTTTCCGAAGACGTGGTGCAGGCCAAGGGCATCACGCCGCTGCAATACCTGCTGCTGCTGCACATCAAGGGCTATCCCGGCCGCGACTGGGCCACCGTCGGCGAGCTGGCCGAGCGCCTGCAAGCCAAGCCGCACGGCGTGGTGGCGCTGGTGTCGCGCTGCGAGGCCGCCGGCCTGGTCGAACGCCGCCACAGCAGCAGCGACCGCCGCCGGGTCGAAGTCCACCTGCTGCCGGACGGGGAAGCGATGCTCAGCCAGCTGGCCGAGCAGCACCGCACCGAACTGCTGTCGCTGGACGGCGTCTTCACCATCCCTAAACTGAGCCTGGACGACCAACATGAATAAATACGATGCCCGCCGCGATTTCGACGGCAGTTCGCGGCTGCTGTTGATCGCCGCCATCGCCGCCGTGGTGGGCGCGCTCAGCACCTTGACCGCCGACCTGCTGCTGCACGCGATCAATTTCTTCACCAACCTGTTCTTCTTCCAGCGGCTATCCACCGCGTTCACCTCGCCGGCCACGCACACGCTGGGCGCCTGGGTCATCGCGGTGCCGGTGTTCGGCGGCCTGGTCATCGGCCTGATCGCGCGCTACGGCTCGGAGCAGATCCGCGGCCACGGCATACCGGAAGCGATCGAGGCCATCCTGTTCAAGAGCAGCACCATGTCGCCCAGGGTGGCCGTGCTCAAGCCGCTGGCCTCGGGCATCGCCATCGGCAGCGGCGGCCCGTTCGGCGCCGAGGGCCCCATCATCATGACCGGCGGCGCGGTCGGCTCACTGATCGCCCAGCATTTCCACCTCAGCGGCGCCGAGCGCAAGACGCTGCTGGTGGCCGGCGCCGTGGCCGGCATGACGGCCATCTTCGGCACGCCGATCGCCGCGCTGCTGCTGGCGGTGGAGCTGCTGCTGTTCGAACTGCGTCCGCGCAGCCTGGCGCCGGTGGCTGTGGCGTGCGCGGTGGCGGGTTTTCTGCGGCCGCTGCTGCTCGATAGCGGACCGCTGTTTCCGTTGCATACCGAGGCGCTGCCGCCGTCGGCGCTGCTGTCCTGCCTGATCGGAGGCGTGCTGTGCGGCGCGCTGGCCTGGCTGCTGTCGACCGCGCTGTACCGCGTCGAGGACGGCTTCCACAAGCTGCCGCTGCACTGGATGTGGTGGCCGGCGCTGGGCGGGCTGGCGGTCGGCATCGGCGGCTACTTCCAGCCGCGCGCGCTGGGCGTGGGCTACGACGTCATCGCCGACCTGCTCAACAACCACCTGGCCGCCAGCGCCATCGCCGGCCTGTTGATCGTCAAGGCCGTGATCTGGCTGCTGGCGCTGGGCTCGGGCACCTCCGGCGGCGTGCTGGCGCCGCTGCTGATGCTGGGCGCCGGACTGGGCGCGCTGCTCGGGCCCTACCTGCCCGGCGGTGCGCCGGCCGTGTGGCCGCTGGTGTTCATGGCCGCCACCCTGGGCGGCATGATGCGCGCGCCGGTGATGGCGGTGGTGTTCGCGTTCGAGCTGACGCACGACGTCAACGCCCTGCTGCCGGTGCTGGCCACGTCGACCGTGGCCTACGCGTTCACGGTGCTCACCATGCACCGCTCCATCCTGACCGAGAAGATCGCCCGCCGCGGCCACCACATCTACCGCGAATACGGCATCGATCCGATGGAGCGCCACAGCGTGGCCGAAGTCATGACGGCAGCGCCGGCCAGCATCGACGCGCGGCTGCCGGTGGCCGAGGTGCTGCTGACGCACTTCGGCGCGCAGCAGCGCCACCGCGCCTTCCCGGTCACGCGCGACGGCGCCCTGCTCGGCATGCTGGACCGCGCCGGCCTGGCCAGCGAGCGCGCCGCCGGCGCCGTCTGCGTGGGCGATCTGTTCGGCGTGAACGTGCCGATCTTCGCGCTGGCCGACGAGACCTGCCGCGCGCTGGCGACGCGGCTGGCGGTGCACCAGCTGGAACGCCTGCCGGTGGTCGGCGACGCGCACACGCGCCGGCTGATCGGCATCGTCAGCCGCAGCGACTTGATCAAGCCGGCGCTGAGCCTGCACGCCGAGGAGCTGCAGCGGCAGACCGTGCGCCGCGTGTGGCCGGCTAAACCGCGTCCCGACTAAGGTTTTTGGCGCCGCGCGGTGCAGATATCGGATAATGACGTTTTATCGCAATGAGTTCGCCGTGCAGCCCACCGCCCCCACCACCTTAGCCGACCGCATCGAAGACGTCCTGCCGCAAACGCAATGCACCAAATGCGGCTATGACGGCTGCCGTCCGTATGCGGAGGCGATCGCCGCCGGCGCGGCGGAGATCAACCAGTGCCCGCCCGGCGGCGCCGAAGGCATCGCGCGCCTGTCGTCGGTGACGGGCCGCAAGGTCATTCCGCTCAATCCCGTCAACGGCCTGGAGCGGCCGCGCGCGGTGGCTTATATCGACGCGTCGCTGTGCATCGGCTGCACGCTGTGCATCCAGGCCTGTCCGGTGGACGCCATCGTCGGCGCGGCCAAGCTGATGCACACCGTCGTGCCCGAGCTGTGCACCGGTTGCGATTTGTGCGTCGCCCCCTGCCCGGTCGACTGCATCGTCATGTACCCGGTCACCGAGACCACCGGCTGGGCCGCCTGGCGCCAGGCCGACGCCGACGCCGCACGTGAGCGGCACGACTTCCGCGCTCTGCGCCTGCAGCGCGACAAGGACGAGAACGACGCCCGGCTGGCCGCCAAGGCCCAAGCCAAGATGGCGGCGGTGCATGCGCTCGATCCGGCCGACGCCGCCGGCGAGGCCGAGAAGGAACGCAAGCGCGCCATCATCGCCGCCGCCATGGAACGCGCGCGCCTGAAAAAAATAGAACAGTCAAAACAAGAATGAATCCAGCCAAACGCTACGAAATGTTCGTGCGCTTCCGCGCCGCCAATCCCAAGCCTGAAACCGAACTTGCCTATACGACGCCGTTTGAACTGCTGATCGCCGTGCTGCTGTCGGCGCAGGCGACCGACGTCGGCGTCAACAAGGCCACGCGCAAGCTATACCCGGTGGCCAACACGCCGCAGGCCATACTGGACCTGGGCGAAGAGGAATTGAAGACCTACATCCAGACCATTGGCCTGTACAAGACCAAGGCCAGGAACGTCATGTCGACCTGCCGGATGCTGGTGGAGCTGCACGGCGGCGCAGTGCCGCGCGACCGCGCATCGCTGGAAGCCCTGCCGGGCGTGGGCCGCAAGACCGCCAACGTGGTGATGAACACAGCGTTTGGCGAACCGACGATGGCGGTGGACACGCACATCTTCCGTGTCGCCAACCGCACCGGCCTGGCGCCGGGCAAGAACGTCGACATCGTCGAACAGAAGCTGTTGAAATTCGTGCCGAAGGAGTTTCTGCAGGACGCCCACCACTGGCTGATCCTGCACGGCCGCTACACCTGCAAGGCGCGCAAGCCCGAATGCTGGAACTGCATGCAGCAAGACCTGTGCGACTACCGCAGCAAGACGCCCGCCCCAGACGGCATCTAAACACCGGGGTCAAGTCTGACATTCGGACACGGGCTCCGCCGTAGCATGCGCTTACGGCGGAGCCCGTGTCCGAATGTCAGACTTGACCCCCATGTTTTTTGTTTTTAAACCAGCACGAGGTTGTCGCGGTGGATCAGTTCCTGGCCTTCGACGAAGCCCAGGATGGCTTCGATCTCGCTCGATGGCTTGCGCATGATGCGGCGCGTTTCGGCGCTGGTGTAGTTCGACAGGCCGCGCGCCACCGGCACGCCATCCGCGCCGATGCAGGTGATGACCGCGCCGCGCCCGAACTCGCCCTTCACTTCCACCACGCCGATCGGCAGCAGCGATTTGCCTTCCTTGCTCAGCTTTTGCACCGCGCCCGCATCCAGCACCACCTGGCCCGCCGTGTGCAGGTGATCGGCCATCCACTGCTTGCGCGCCGTCAGGTGGCCGGTCTGCGCCGCCAGCTCGGTGCCGATGGCTTCACCGCCGGCCAGACGCCCCAGCACATTGTCCTCGCGGCCGTAGGCGATCACCGTGTGCGCGCCCGACTTGGCGGCGCGCTTGGCCGCCAGGATCTTGGTCAGCATGCCGCCGCGCCCCAGGCTGCTGCCGGCGCCGCCCGCCATCGCTTCCAATGCCAGGTCGCCGGCCCGGCCTTGCTGGATCAGCACCGCCGCCGGGTCCTTGCGCGGATCGGCGCTGAACAGGCCTTGCTGGTCGGTCAGGATGATCAGCGCGTCGGCCTCGATCAGGTTGGCCACCAGCGCCCCCAGCGTGTCGTTGTCGCCGAACTTGATCTCGTCGGTGACGACGGTGTCGTTCTCGTTGATGATCGGCACCACGCCCAGGCGCAGCAAGGTGGTCAGGGTCGAGCGGGCGTTCAGGTAGCGCTCGCGGTCGGCCAGGTCGGCGTGCGTCAGCAGCACTTGCGCCGTGCCCAGCTGGTGCGCGCGAAAGCTGGTTTCGTAGATCTGCGCCAGGCCCATCTGGCCAACGGCGGCGCAGGCCTGCAATTCGTGGATGTCGGTGGGGCGCTGCTCGAAGCCCAGCCGCAGCATGCCTTCGGCGATGGCGCCGGAAGAGACCAGCACCACTTCCTTGCCCAGGGCCCGCAGGCCGGCGATCTGCGCGGCCCAGCGCGTGATGGCGGCGTGGTCCAGCCCACGGCCGTCGTTGGTGACCAGCGACGAGCCGACCTTGATGATGATGCGGGTAGCTTTTTGGATGACAGAATTCATGACGCGACAACTCTCAAAACAAACGGACGACAAATCTCCGGCCAGGGGCCTGGAACGTTCAGTGCTGTGATTGTGGTGGGCGGGTTGCCCTGCTTTGCCGCTAACAGTCGCCGGCCCTGCGGTGGCAGGACGGGCGCCGAGATGGAAAGGCATAATCAGCTGATAACTGATTATGCCGGTAATGCAGAGGATTAGTCGAGGATCTTGAAGCGTGGATCGTCCGGATCGATGGAGGAGATGCCGCGCGCCTCTTCCGTCATCTGGGTTTCTTCCGCGCGCTGCTCGCTGTGGCGCTTCGCTTCCAGGTGCTTCTGGATGGCGTTGACCAGCTCCTGCGTGCCGTCGTGGCTCAGCGCGGAGATCTCGAACACCGGGCCCTTGAAGCCGAACTTCTTGACGAAGTCCTTGACGCGCTTGACGCGCTCTTCTTCCGGCACCATGTCGAGCTTGTTCAACACCAGCCAGCGCGGCTTGTCGACCAGCGCTTCGTCGTACTTTTTCAGTTCGTTGACCAGGGCCTTGGCTTCCTTGACCGGATCGATGTCGGTTTCAAACGGCGCCAGGTCGACGATGTGCAGCAGCAGGCCGGTGCGCTGCAGGTGACGCAGGAACTGGTGGCCCAGGCCGGCGCCTTCGGAAGCGCCTTCGATCAAGCCGGGAATATCGGCGATCACAAAGCTCTTCTCGTGCGACACGCGCACCACGCCCAGGTTCGGGTGCAGGGTGGTGAACGGGTAATCGGCAATTTTTGGACGCGCGTTCGATACGGCCGAAATAAAGGTCGACTTGCCGGCGTTCGGCATGCCCAGCAGGCCAACGTCGGCCAGTACCTTCAGTTCCAGACGGATGTCGCGGCGTTCGCCTTCCTTGCCTTCGGTCTTTTGACGCGGGGCGCGGTTGGTCGAGGTCTTGAAGTGGATGTTGCCCCAGCCGCCCTCGCCGCCCTTGGCCAGCAGTTCGATCTGGCCGTGTTCGGTCAGATCGGCCAGGATTTCGCCCGACAGATCGTCGATGATCAGGGTGCCGACCGGCATGCGCAGGTGGATGTCGTCCGCGCCCTTGCCGTAGCAATCGGCGCCACGGCCGGATTCGCCGTCTTTACCGCGGTGGACTTTCGAGAAGCGGAAATCGACCAAGGTATTGATGTTACGGTCCGCTACGGCCCAGATCGAGCCACCCTTGCCGCCGTCGCCGCCGTCAGGGCCGCCGAACGGGCGGAATTTTTCACGGCAAAACGAGGCGCAACCATTGCCGCCGTCACCACCGATTACTTCAATTTTTGCTTCGTCGATAAACTTCATGATGCACCACCATAAAACTAAAAAGGCTCTACCGTGGGCAGAGCCTTTCGATTGAAGGCTTGCGCCTTACAAAACAACCCGTGCGGCTAGCGCACCGGGCTGGTAGCGTTATTTACGCTGGGACTACGGTAACGAATTGCTTCGAACCTTCGCCCTTGACTACGAACTTGACCTTGCCGTCCACCAGAGCGAACAGGGTGTGGTCTTTGCCCATGCCAACACCTTCGCCGGCGCGCACTGGCGTGCCGCGTTGACGAATGATGATGCCACCAGCATTGATCGATTGACCGCCATAAACCTTAACGCCGAGGCGCTTTGATTCTGAGTCACGACCATTTCGCGTTGTGCCGCCGCCTTTTTTGTGTGCCATTTAAGACTCCTTGGATACTAATTCTCGGGCAAACGGCGATTAGCCGTTGATCGATACGATTTGGATTTCGGTGTAATTTTGGCGATGGCCTTGATGCTTCTGGTAGTGCTTACGACGACGCATCTTGAAAATCTTCACTTTATCGTGACGACCGTGTGCCACAACAGTAACCAGTACCTTTGCACCCTCAACCAGAGGAGCACCAAATTTGATGCTTTCGCCTTCGCCAACGGCGAGGACCTGATCGATGGTGAGTTCGGAACCAATGTCTGCCGGTATCTGTTCTACTTTAAGTTTTTCGCCAGCGACAACTTTGTATTGTTTGCCACCGGTTTTTATGACCGCGTACATGATTTGAAACCTCATCAAATGTTTAAGAAAATTTCGTCCGGAGTCCTAACAAGACCCTTGCGAGGCAGGCATGGAAACCGGGGAACCGCTGATTATACATGGGATGGGATTTCGCGTCAAAAACTATTCACAAATGCCAGCTGGCGTGGTATGTCGACAATTTTGCCGCCGCCGCGCAGTGGCCGATGCGTTACATAATTGGCAAACATGTTGCCATGAACAGGGGCCAAGGCCCCTCTCGGCTGGGGCATGACGTATAATCGCGGCACCCATAGTCTACCGCACAGGTTCGCCTTGTCTGCCGCTACCCAAAACGCCACTCAAAACAATATCGCCCACACGATCGCCGCCGACATGGACGCGGTCAACACGGTGATCCGCCAGAAACTGCATTCCGAGGTCAGTCTCGTCAATCAGATTGCTGAATACATCATCAGTGCCGGCGGCAAACGCATCCGGCCGGTGCTGGTCCTGCTGGTGGCCAACGCTTATGCATACCAAGGCAAGGCGCACCACGAACTGGCCGCCGTGGTGGAGTTCATCCACACCGCCACGCTGCTGCACGACGACGTGGTCGACGAATCGTCGCTGCGCCGCGGCCGCGCCACCGCCAACGCCCTGTTCGGCAACGCCGCCTCGGTGCTGGTGGGCGACTTCCTGTATTCGCGCGCCTTCCAGATGATGGTCGGCCTGAACAATATGCGCGTGATGCAGATCCTGTCCGACGCCACCAACGTCATCGCCGAGGGCGAAGTGCTGCAGCTGCTCAACATGCACGACCCGGACGTCAGCCAGGAACGCTATCTGCAAGTGATCCGCTCCAAGACGGCCAAGCTGTTCGAGGCGGCGGCCGAGCTGGGCGCGCTGATCTCCGGCTGCAACGACGCGCAGATCGACGCAGCCGGCGAATACGGCCGCTCGCTGGGCACGGCCTTCCAGCTGATCGACGACGTGCTGGACTACGCCGGCGACGCCAACGAGATCGGCAAGAACGTCGGCGACGACCTGCGCGAAGGCAAGCCGACGCTGCCGCTGATCTACCTGATGGAAAACGGCACGCCGGAACAGCGCGAGCTGGTGCGCAGCTGCATCGAACAGGGCGACGAGCAGCACTTCGACACCATCCTGGCGGCGATCACCACCAGCGGCGCGCTGGACTACACGCGCCAGCAGGCGGTGACGGCGGCCGAACGCGCCGCCGCCGCGATCGCCGACCTGCCCGACAGCGTCTACAAGGAATCGCTGCTGCAGCTGGCCCACTTCTCGGTCCACCGCACGCATTAAACAACAACGGCGCCTCGGGCGCCGTTGTTGTTTGTGGTCGCGCCTACTTGCCGGCCGTGGTGTGCTGCACGCCGCCGGCACGCCTGAGGATTTGTTGGACGTCCTCGCGCTTCTCAAAAATCGCATCGTCGAGCGGCGTGTGGTCAGCGATCTGGTTCACCGGAAAACCGCGCTGCAGCGCCAGCTCGATCACGGCAACCGGGCTGCGGCGCACCAGTACGTGCAGCATCGGCGATCCGGTCCTGTAGGCGCACGTCGCGTCGAGCCGCCCCAGCAGCGCCAGCATGGCGGCGGTGATCTCAGCGTCGTCGCTATCCCTGTAATCGCGTCCCTCCCCCCTCCGCGTGGGCGACGGCAGGTCCAGCAGCTGATTGAGCTGGTAGCACATGGCTTCCGGCGTGCCGCCATCGCGCAATACGGCGGCCGCGTCCCGCAGCACCGGCGCCCGCGAAGTCAGGCCGGTGCGGGCATCGCCCGGCGCCGCGCCGGTCACCGGGCCGGTGGCCGGCAGGGTCTGGACATCGCGCTCCAGCGTCGCCGCCCAACGGTCGACCATCTTGTTGGCGTAGCAGTGGCCACCGCACATCATCTCTTTGACCGGCGCCAGCAGATCGACCGGTATTTCACAGTAGTCCGCGCCCGACAGCCAATACTGCCGGGGCTTGCCATCGACCAGCAGACTGACCACGGACCTGGCAACCTTGGACGTGCAATGGATGGCGTCCATGGAGGCCAGGTTGTTCGTCGTCGTCGGGCCGTCGTGCTCGGCGTAGCGGCGGATCAGGCGGCGCGCGTCGTCGGCGTTGACCGGTCGCACATCGAACGACGCATAACCGCGCTCCAGCATCAGATAGGCGCGCTCGCCCTGCACAAACAGGCCGTGCCGGCGAAAGTCGCCCTGCACGAAGACGGCCGCGTCCAGGCTATCGAGCGGCACCTGCTGCAACAGATAGCGCATCTGCCAGCCGCGCTTGTCGATCTTCTGATACAGATTGAAGGTGTCGTTCCAGCCGCTGCGGATCGGCGGCGCCTCCGCCCGCTGGGCCTTGAACGTCAGGTCCCAGCCTGCCGGGATCGACACCGCATGCGCGAACTGCGCCGCGCCGATCGTGGCGGCCAGCAGCAGCCCGCATAACCAGCGCAGCGGCCGCATGGCTACAGCAGTTCCAGCACCAGCTCGGATGGACGGCACAGGCGCACGCCTTTGTCGGTCACCACGAACGGGCGGTTGATCAGGATGGGATGGGCCATCATTGCGTCCAGCAGCGCGTCGTCGGACAGCGCGGCGTCGGCCAGGCCCAGTTCGTCGTACAGCTCGCCCTTGTCGCGCATGGCGCCGCGCGCGATCAGGCCGGCCTTGGCGATCATCTTCTTCAGCGCCTCGCGCGACGGCGGGCTCTTCACGTAGTCGACGATCTCCGGCTCGACGCCGGTGGCGCGTATCGCTTCCAGCGTCTTGCGCGAGGTGCCGCAGGCGTTGTTGTGATAAATCGTGATGCTCATGATGCTACCTTTGCGTGGAATTCAAAGGCAGCATTATCGCTTAAAACTTCGCCGCCACGCTCACGCCTATGCTGCGCGGCGCCAGCCGGTAGCCTTGCACGATGGACGCCACCTGCGGATGCTGGATCACCGTGTCGGTATCGAAGGCGTTCTTGACGAACACGCTGACGTTGTAGCGGTCGAAGGACATGCCGGCGCTGAAGTCGGTGCTGTGGTAGGCCGGCCGCTGGTAGTCGGTCTGCGCCGGATTGAGCGAGCCCTTGCTGGCGCCCACCCACTGCATGCCGCCCATCACGTAGGCGCTCTTGTCGCCGAACGCCGCGAAGTTGTAGGTGGCATTGAAGGCGGCGTTATATTTCGGCACACCCTGCACCTGCGCACCGGCCACCGCGCCGACCACGCCGTTGCGCGAGCCCTCGTCGTTGGACAGCTCGGCCTTCACGTAGCCGGCCGAAGCGGTCAAGGTCAGGCCCGGCAGCGGCTTGGCCTTGATGTCGAATTCGAAGCCCTTGCTGGTGGCGTCGCCGGCGTTGGCGTTGTAGGTGTAGGCGCAGGTCGGCAGGTAGACGCCCTGCTGGATGTTCTTCCACTTCACGTAGAACACGTCGGCGTTGAGCGTGACGCGGTTGTTGAGGAAGCGCGACTTGCTGCCCACCTCGTAGCTCCACAGGCTGTCGGACGAATACGCATCCGGGCCCTTGGTCAGGCCGTTCGCTTCCAGATCCTGCGAGCAGGTGGTCGGCGGCACGTAGATGTTGTTGCCGCCCAGACGAAAGCCCTTGGCCACGCTGGTGTAGACGGTGTTGGTCGGATTGACTTCCCACGTCAGCGCGTACTTCGGCGTGAAGGCCTTGGACGAGGAACTGGCGCTGCTGTTGTTGCCGGCGCCGGCCAGGTAGTTGCCGTTGCGCTGATCCAGCGTGGAATCGGCCTTCAGGTAGCGCGCGCCCACGGTGGCGTGCACGGTCGGCGTGAAGTAGTAGTTGACCTCGCCGAAGATCGAGCTTTGCTTCTCGCGGAAGTGGAAGGCGCCGGCGAACGAGTTATCGTTCGGGAACTGGCCGGGCCGCGCATCCGGCAGCAGGTCCGGATCGGCGATATCGAAGCCGAAGCTCTTGAAGGTGTCGGTCACGCCGAAGATCGGATCGTTCTCGATGATGTTGGTGTGCTGGTTGGAGAAGTAAGTCCCGGCCAGCCAGGTCCACGGCGACACGCTGGCATCATACGGCCGCGAAGCGAGGCGGAATTCCTGCGACACCTGGCGCACCTGGTTGTTCAGGTAGACCGCCGACGGCAGGCCGGCAATGGCCGCGATCAGTTCCGGCGGCGCCTTGCCGCCGTCCTCGGTCGAGGTCAGGAAGGTCGACAGCGAATAACTGTTGTAGGCCGAGCCGTTCTGCGTGCGGTCGAACTTGCGCTCGAAGTAGCTGGTGGCCGAGGTCAGGTCCATCGCGCCCAGGTCCCAGTTGACGGTCACGCTGGGCGTCAGCAGCGTATCCTTGGACGGTTCGCGCACCTGCTTCTGCGCCTGGTAGAAAGGCCGGTCCAGGTTGAAGGCGGCGATGTCTTTCGCATCCACCTTCTGATAGTAGACCGACGGTGTGATCGTCACCGAACGGATCGGCTTCCACTTCAGCGCGACCCGCATTTCCTGGTCGCTGAGCTTGTTGATGTTGCTGGCCAGGACATTGCCGTCGCCATCGACCTGGTTGATGTAGCCGCCCGTATGCTGGGCCTGCACGCCGATGCGCAGCGCCAGTTCGTCCTGGATCAGCGGGAAGTTGGCCACCATATTGGCCGCGTAGTTGCCGCTGCCGCCCCTGGTGTTGGACAGCTCGCCGTAGGTGGTGAACTCGCGCTCCTTCAGGTCCGGCTCGTTCGGCACGAACTTGATGGTGCCGCCCATCGAGCTGGCGCCGTACAAGGTGGCCTGCGGCCCGCGCAGCACTTCGACGCGGTCGATGTCGAAGAACTTCGGCTCGACCGTACCCATGGTGTAGACGTTGCCGACGGTGATGGAGACATCGCCCAGGTAGATGCCGACCGTGGCCGCGCCAGCCGTCGAGCTGATGCCGCGGATCTCGATGTTCTCGGTGCCGGGACCGGCGCCGCCGTTGCCGCTGGCGGCGGTGAAGGAAATATTGGGCACCACGCGTGTCAGGTCGGTGAAGTCGTTCACGTGCTCGGCCTGGAGCTGGGCGCCGGTGACGGCGGTGATGCTCATCGCCACCTTGGCCGGATCTTCCTTGCGCTTTTGCGCGGTCACCTTGACCACTTCGATCTCGTCGGACGGCTTGACCTGTGCCCAAGCCGGGCCCGCCATCGCCGCCATCGCAGCAGCCACCGCGCTGCACATCATCTTTTGCCGTATCTTCATGCTAGACCTTCCCATGTCAGTGAGGGCGCCGCCCTAAAATAATGCGTATTGATATATTTAACTATATTAACCATCTTGATCTTTTTGCAAAGCAAGAAACCTGCCATTCGTGCGGCTGGCGTTGGCATTTAGTCACAAATGAGTGATAAACGGATTGATTTCGGGCAAATTCGTGCCGCCCGCATACAGTTGAAAAACGCGCAAAATTCTGATGTAATGACTCCAGAGTCGGGGTGTGGCTCAGCCTGGTAGAGCGCTGCGTTCGGGACGTAGAGGCCGGAGGTTCGAATCCTCTCACCCCGACCAATTAATTCCTTAGAAAACAGCGGGTTATGCGACCCGCTGTTTTCGTTTGTAGGTCGATCAGTGGCAAATCCGTGGCAAGGGCCATTTGACGACCTGCGAATTGGAAGAATTGTGCCTATTTAAAAGGGCTTTTGGCCGAGATGCGAAAACTCGCCAAAATCATGCGCGTCAGGCCCCTCTATACCGTGCTCCACATCTTCAATGGAGTACGGACATGGCGTCCATCGAGAATCGCTCGCACTACCAGGTCGCGGTCAAAAACCGCGATGACCTGACGAAAACCTTCCCTCACAACCAGGGGAAGAAGGCCGAGGCTTACTGCCAGCTTCTGCTGTCCCAAAAATTCAAACCCAAACTTTCCCGCCTGGACGATCACTTCATCGTCCGGGTCCGCGAGAAGGGCATCGCGGAGCAGGTATTGCACGCGGACTCTTTGGAGCAGGCAGAGCAGATCAAAATGAAATTGAAGGTGGAGCACGGCCAAGGCCTGTTCGTCGACTACTCCAAGGGGCAGAACACCACGCTCGCACAGGCCATGATCCGCTACCTGTGGGAAGTAGCGCCTCGTAATAAGAGCTTTGAAGTCGAAGCCTATAAGATCAATGCGATGCTGGAAGATGCCGGCATCCCCCGGCAGTCCATTGCAGAAATCGTCGTCAACCATCCCAATCCTTGCGACAAGGTCAAAGGGATGAAGATTCGCAAGGAGACCGGTAAGAAGATGCACGAGTCCTGCTCGGCAACGCAATTCATCCTGAAGCCAATAGCGCACATCGTGCCCGATGACTTTACCGAATATGTTGACGAACGCTGCGAAGCAGCGTCGAAGGCGACGGTGGACCGTGAGCTAGACATCTTCTCCGCTGTTTGCAACATCGCCATGAAAACCTGGCGCATCCATCTCCTGCAACACCCGATGGACGGCGTAAAGCGCCCGCAATACTTCAATGAACGTGACCGTCGCCTCAAGCCTGGTGAAGAAGATCGCCTGCTGGACGCGGCGTTTGAAGAGGATGAAAAATGGTCCCAGACCTTCCGCCATGACCAACTGGTCGCCTCCGAGCTCCAGGATATTGAAGGAGGGCCTACCCGCTATCGTTTCTGGCAAACCCGCAAGCAGCTTCTGGACGAGGCACAAGCTACTTGGGCGCACATTCCCATGTACGAATGCTTCGTACAGTTCCAGCTCATGACCGGGGCGCGGCGCAGTGAGTCGCTGTCCCTGCGTTGGTCAAACGTCGATCTGGAGGCCCAGACCGCCTTCCTGCCAGAGACGAAGAACGGACGCCCCCGCAAGCTGCCGCTGCGCAGCGATCTGGTCGAATTGCTTCGACAATTGCCGCGCACCGGCGAGCGCGTCTTCGAGTTCACCAATGATGCCTTGCGCAAGGCATGGAAGCGCATGTGTGAGCGCGCCGGGCTTACAGGTGAATACGACCTGCACGTGCATGATCTGCGGCACGAGGCCATCTCCCGGGTCGCGGAAATCGGCAGCAATACGCCAGGCGGCTTTTCGCTGCTCGATCTGCAGGCGTTCAGCGGCCATCGCGATGTGCGGATGCTGCTGCGATACGCACATTTGTGCGCGCAGGGTCTTGCGAAGCGACTCGACGAGGCGTTCCGCGCTAAGGACCCCGAGAAACAATACAATTCGCACCGTGGACGTAAGCGCCTTAACCCGGAGGTGAAGGTGACGCTCAAAGACATCATTGACCACGCAGTTGCGGAGCAACCTGACGGTGCATTAGAAGATCAGTGGCATGAACAAACCGCCTCCGGCATCACGTCTCAACCGGTGGCCGGCGTCCCTTCGGCGCACCCGGCTGCAACCGAGAACACCGCTCCATCCGCTGAAAACGTCGTTCACGTGAACTTCCGGCGTCAAGCAGCCTAACAATTTCACCATCGTCTTAAGCCCGCCGACCTCGGCGGGCTTATTCGAAAAACACCCCTAATTAGCAGCCATTTTCGTTCACTGAACTAATGCCGATCTATCTATCCAAAAACTCCTATACCTATCTGTGACCACCTTTATTGGTCCACCTGGAAAAAACACTTAGGAGAGATGATGAAGATGACCTTGAATCTGAACGTGCGTGTGACGCCTGCTGAAGCGATGGCACTGGCGCAGTTCGTTAAGCGCGTTGGCTGGACTGAGTTCATTGCCAACGCTGTGGACGAAGATGAGGCCTACGACATTCGGGATGCGATCTATGCACTACAAGACGCACTCGCAGAGGAAGGTTACGCACCTCGTTAACTTCAACCGTAAAAAACACCCTCTGCCCCGGCATCTGCCGGGGCAATCTATTTTTCACTGACTTACCTGGTGGCGAAGCTTAACGCTGAAAGCACGCAGGCATCAAAACAAGACTGTGGTTTTGATGCCCTTGTCAAGAACGAGCTGCGGGGTGGCCTGGGTCCGATTTAGCACGCAACGCCTCGTAAAGCTGGGCGGGCCCCAGCAGAATGTCACGCAGGCCATCGCGAACCCGTTCGGAGCCCAGCGCCTGAGTGCTCATGATCTGGTGGGCATCGAGCGCGTCCATGATGGCGTGCATCACTGCATCTTTGAGATCGGGCGAGTTGGCGAACTGCTCTTTGCTATTGCTAACCGCCTGGAGCATCAAGGTCTCATTTTCCAACAATTTTCCTTTGAGGACTCCGTTGACGTAAACAAGCTGGTCATCGTCGGTCAGTTCGCCCTCGAACAAACCATTTACCTTCTCAATGATCTCATTCAAGTAAGCCTGCTGCTTTTCTTGCACGCTACCACTGCCAACCGCGTCCATTGGCGGCAGCTTGTAGGTGCCGTCGGCATTCAGCCCTAGCGACTGCTTGCCCCTGCTTTTCAGCGTGTGATGAGTCAATAACACCTTGCTAAGGTCTACAGTGTCACGCTCACGACCGAACTCCAGAAGCGGCGCGAGGCGCTTATAGAATAAGAAACGCTTTTCGATGTCAGTATTGCCATAGTCAAAAATCTGGCTTAGGAAGGCGTAGAGCCGAACGTATGCGCCAATGTCGTTCTTGAACAAAAGCAGTGCTTCCAGCTGGTCCTTGGCCACGCGTGCAGCCTTGTCATCGTGCTTTTCCTCTGCCAGCACCTTTTCCTGCTGGGCAGCCTTGTAGCGCTTGAGAAGGCGGTCGGCCACGGGGGCAATGGCGGCGTCGAGCTGTTTCTGCGTGCCGTTTGGGTCCAGGTCCACTTTTGCGACGCGGTCCACTTCATATTCGTCGTAAAAGCCCGAAGCGTCCAGCTTGGCGCGCAGGTCATAAACCTGGTGCGGATCGGTTACCGCCTCCATCTCGGCGGTCTCATAGTACGTCTTGAAAGCTTTGAGGATTTCTGGGGGCTCGTTAACGAAGTCCAGCACATATGTCGTGTCCTTGCCGGGGTATGAGCGGTTCAGGCGCGAAAGCGTCTGCACGGCCTGGATGCCGCCAAGCATTTTGTCCACATACATCCCGCACAACAACGGCTGGTCAAAGCCAGTCTGGAACTTGTTCGCCACCAACAACAGGTGGTAGTCGGCTCCCTTGAACACCTCGCGGATTTCCCGGCCGCGCAAGCCAGGGTTCAGGACATCGCTGGTCTCAGTGACGGCTTCGGGGAAGCTTTCAGCGTCACTCACCTCGCCGGAGAAAGCTACCAGCACGCCGAGCGGGTAGTTCTGCCTGGTGATGTAGGAGCGGATGGCCTTTTGCCAACGCACGGCCTCTTTACGGCTGCCGACCACGACCATCGCCTTGGCCTTGCCCTCCAGCAGGGGCTGAACGTTCTCACGATAATGTTCAACGACAACCTGTACTTTGCTTGCGATGTTGTAGGGGTGGAGCCGCACCCACTGCATTAGGCCCTTCATCGCAGTGCTGCGCTCGACCTCCTTGTCGTCCCACTCCTGTCCGTCATGGGCCAACTTGAAGGCCAACTTGTAGCTGGTGTAATTTTTCAGAACGTCGAGGATAAAGCCCTCTTCGATGGCTTGGCGCATCGAGTAGACGTGAAAGGGTTGTGGCAGTCCATCCGGCCCCTTGCGACCGAACAGCTCCAGCGTCTTGGTCTTGGGGGTCGCGGTGAAGGCAACATAGGTTAGGCCCTTCACCCCGGCACGCGCTTCCATCTGCGCGGCAAGCAATGCCTCAGTATCCACTTCGCCGCCGTCCTGCAAATCGGCCCACTCCTGTACTGACAGGAGTTGCTTAAGCTTCGCCGCCGCCTCACCGGTCTGCGAGCTGTGTGCCTCGTCGGCAATGACCGCGAACCGCTTGCCCTCGGTGGCCGCTAGCTCCTGCACGGCCTGCAAGGCGAAGGGAAAAGTCTGGATGGTACAGACGATGATTTTCTTGCCTTCCTTAAGCGCCTGGCCAAGCTTAACGCTCTTGCTGCTGTGCTCGTTAGTAATGGTGGCTACTACGCCGGTGGTGCGTTCGAAATCAAAGATGGCCTCCTGCAGTTGGGCGTCCAGCACCGTGCGGTCGCTGACAACCAGCACACTATCGAACAGCTTGTTGTGCTGTCCGTCGTGCAGGTCGGCCAGGAAGTGCGCTGTCCAGGCTATCGAGTTGGTTTTGCCCGAGCCGGCCGAATGCTGAATTAGATACCGTTCGCCAGGGCCCTTGTCCAGCACATCAGCCACCAGCTTGCGTGTGGCGTCGAGCTGGTGGTAGCGCGGAAATATGACTGCCTGCGGCTGCTTTTTGTCGTTACGCTTGCAGATAAGGTAGCGGTGCAGGATATCCAACCAGCTATCGACCGCCCACACTTCTTCCCACAGGTACGCTGAGGCGAAGCCATCCGGATTCGGGGCATTACCAGCGCCGCCATCGTTGCCCCGATTGAATGGCAAGAAGGTCGTAGCCGTCCCGGCCAGCCGGGTTGCCATCATCACCTCGCTCTGACTCACGGCGAAGTGCACCAACGCACCTCCAGGAAAGCCCAGAAGAGGCTCCAGCATTCCGCCCTTCGGCTGCGGATGGCGGTCGAAGCGGTACTGGTCTACGGCGTCCTGCACACCTTGCGTGAAATTGCTCTTCAACTCCACCGTGGCGACAGCGACGCCGTTCAGGAATAGCACCAAATCCAGTTCGGCTTTCGGATTATTAGGCGAGTGGCAGACCTGCCGCACCACGCGCAGCCGGTTGGCGGCGTATCTCGTCTGAATTGCCGGGTTGATGGCCAACGCCGGCTTAAACTGCGCCAGCTCCAGCGGCGCCGACAGACCTAGCATCTCCACGCCCCGACGTAGCACGTCCAGCGTGCCGCGCTCGTTCATGCTCTTACGAATGCGGTCGGCCAGCACCTGAGGCAAAGCGGCGCCGTAGGTCTTGGAAAGCCGCTGCCAGTTCTCGAGCTGCGTCGTTTCCACCCACGCCAGCAGATCGGGCAGAAACAGGCCGCTGGCGCGGTCAAACCGAGCGGCGTCTCCTTCGGCGTACAGCCAGCCGTTGGCAGCCAGATGGGAGCAGATTTCGGATTCGAAGTGATGTTCCTGGTGCAGGTTCTGGCTCATGTTCTTCCCTGATTCATTTTTTTGTTTGTGCGGGCCGGTGCTGCGCTCAGTTTTCTGCGTAGCTGCGCTCCAGCAGCGCTTGAGCCCGTTTCAAGTCAGCTGGGCCGAGCAGGCACAGCTCCACGTCACCAGTGCCCCAATGTCCAACCTGACTAACGTCGCGGCTGAAGCCTTCCTCGAATGCGACTGTGTTCGGGTCTAGCTTGAGTGTGATAAGCAGGCGGTTCGGATAGACGATGACGCAGGCGAAGTTCTTCAGCCGTCGGAAAGCCGTGTAGAGCTTAAGTGCCTTTTGCTGAACGTCATCCCCCAGCGATAGCAGCAGCGAGGTGGTCTGCTCGTACAGTGCACGAATCTCAGGTGTGGCCGCTACCAATTGCTCAGCCAGCGACTTGTCTTTTCCGGCCGGGGGCTTGGGCGCATCCTGCTCGGTGGGAGGAACTCCAGTTGGCGACGGCTTAACAACCATAGTGTCCGGCACGCTCTGTGAGTTGACCAGTTCAAGCAGCATTAGGTCGTCGCCGAACAGCTTATACCGAATGAGCTCGATATTGCGCGGAATCTGCTGCACCGCGTGCTGGTCGTAGCGGGTGAAGTCAGATGCGATACAGAGCAACCGCGTGCCCGCCCATTCAATGTGCTGGGCGGTTTCTTTGCCATACTTTTCCATCACCAGCCAGCGGAATTCCGCCTGGTGGTCCAGCAACCAGTCCAAGTAGAACAGGCCCTGATTGATAACGTTCTCGGTACTGTGGCGCTTGTACTCAACGATAACCGGACAGCCGTTCTCGTCAAGGCCCAGCGAGTCGATGCGGCCCCTGTGCGTCTTGCCGGTGGCGTATTCGCTGGCGAGGAAGCGCACGCCCAAGAACGTTTCCATCTGGCTCTCGATAAGCGTTTGCAAGGTTTTTTCCAGAGGAGCGGCTTGACTGCCAAGCTCTATGACCGTGCCGCCGCCATGCAGGCGGAAGAGTTGGATGTCGCTCATGCGGAGATGGTCTCCCGTACTTGCCCTTCTTGAATTGCAGTGCCACGAACATCAACTTGGCCAGTAACAGCGGCGGCGATGATTGCGCCGCGACGTTCTTTGAGCAATGTGATTGCGCGCTCTGACAGAGCTTTCAGCGTGTCGATCTTGTCAATTTCGTCGCCGATGAAATGCAAAATCGCTCGCTGCTCTTCCTCTGGAGGGAGAAGCACAGGTAACTCCATGATGTTCGTCGAAGAGATCGAAGCCAAATTCGTGCTCTGTTTTGAGCGTCCCATAAAGTAAAACTGTGCGTACTGTGAACTCGTGATGCAGTTCAACCATTCGGAGGTAATGCTATGAGGCCTGACGGCAAAGACGTGATTTTGGTGTATACAGTCTGGAATTTCGTCTCGCCAGATTGCGCCACGTCCGAGTTTGTCAAAATCTCCACCTTCGTTCATTAGTACGTCTCCAGCGCGTAAGCGATAACGATCTAGCTGGTCGGCTTCAATTTCGATGCTAGCTACGTTCTCCAGGGCGAGGAAGCCATCCTGCACGTTTGCAACTCGGAGGTACGGAACCAAAATGGTTGTTTTTCCAACTATGTCCTTGCCCTTGGCAATACCGGTTTGCACTGTGGCGACAAATTTCAGCCTAGTGACATTCCAATGTTCCGGCACCACCCCAAGCCACGCTATACCAGAAGCCTTCATCGGCGTGTTAGGGTTTAGCCCTTTTGTGACAGCGTGAGAGATAGCGGCCTGGCGCCTTTCCAACTCCTCCAGCATCTTCATGACGTTGGCAGAGACGGTCTTCAACTCTTCATCGATAGCATGCAGGCTGCGCTGCGGCTCGAAGACATAGAAGTGACGGTTGAAAGGAATCTCGTACCCGACCTTACTCTTCTCGTGGTCAATCCAGGCATCGGGCGCGTGCGGCAGTACCTCCCGCTCGAAGTAGGTCTGGATGTTTTCGGTCAGAGGCACGTTCTCGGTGTCCCGCAGCGCGCTATCTGGCTGCAGCTTGCCCTTCTGCTTGCCTTTAACGCCGAGAACCGGCTTACCGGCTTCGTCACCGTCCTTGCATAGTAACGGACGCTCGACGGTGATGGTCGTGAAGCCGAAGTCCTCGTTCCTTAAGATACGCGAGATGGGGGCGCGCTTAAGGTTGCCGTCAGATGGCATATCCGGCATAGCAGCGCCGGCCGGAACCACCCATTGGCCGAGCTCCTGCCCCATCGAATCAAGCACAGTGACGCGTTCCGCTTCGATGAAATCGCCGAATAGGCGCGTGACTGTGGCTATATGCCCATCGCTCATCTCTTTACGCTTGCTGCCCAGGCTTTTGCGCATCTTTTGCCAAAAACCGCTGGCGTCAATCAGCTGCACATAACCTTTACGCGCTTCCGGCTTTTTGTTGGACAGAATCCAGACGTAGGTGGCAATGCCGGTGTTATAGAACATATCAGTAGGCAGGCCGACGATAGCCTCCACGAGGTCGTTCTCCAGCACGTATCGTCGGATTTCACTTTCGCCACTGCCAGCGCCACCTGTGAACAGCGGCGAACCGTTGAGCACGATGCCGAAGCGACTCCCCCCCTCCCCGTTGACTACCGGCGCCATCTTCGACAGCAGGTGCATTAGGAAGAGCATGGAGCCGTCGGATACACGCGGCAGGCCTGGACCAAATCGACCGTCGAAACCCCTGCTCTCATGTTCCTGGCGCACAGCCTTTTCAACCTTCTTCCATTCCACGCCGAACGGGGGGTTGGACAGCATATAGTCGAACTTGCGCCGGCTATGCCCGTCGTCACTGAGCGTATTACCGGCGACAATGTTTTCCACTGGCTGGCCCTTGATAAGCATATCGGCCTTACAGATGGCGTACGACTCATCGTTGAGTTCCTGGCCAAACATCGTCAACCGCGCCTGCGGGTTGTGCTCCGACAGGTATTCACCGGCAGTCGACAGCATGCCGCCCGTCCCCGCTGTTGGATCGTATATGGTTCGGACCACCGCACCACCGGGGGTGAGTACGTCGTCGTCCTCAATGAACAGCAGGTTCACCATCAAACGGATGACTTCACGCGGGGTGAAGTGCTCCCCGGCTGTCTCATTCGAGATTTCGGCGAACTTACGAATCAGTTCCTCGAATACGACGCCCATGCTAGCGTTGTCCACGACATTGGGGTGCAGGTCAATATTAGCGAACTTCTCGGTGACGAGATACAGCAGGTTGTTTTTGGCCAAACGCTCTATCAACGTGTAGAAGTCAAAGCGCTCAAAAATGTCACGCGCCGCCGGAGAAAAAGCCTGAACATACGCGTAGAGGTTTTGACGGATGTGGTCCTGGTCACCCAACAACTTCACGAGGTCCAGTGGTGAAGTATTGTAGAAACTCTGGCCGGCCTTACGCAACAGGAAAGGCTCGGGATTCAGGCCGGCTTTGGACTTGGTATCGAATTCTGCCAGCACAGCCGCCTTGGTTGATTCCAAGACGCAGTCCAGACGACGCAACACGGTAAAGGGAAGAATGACGCGACCGTATTCAGACTGTCTATAGTCTCCGCGCAAGAGGTCGGCAACCGACCAGATAAAGGACGAAAGGGCTTGATGATTCATTGGCTGCTTGATCTTTTGCTTGCATAAAACAAACATCCTACCATCGCTGGAAATGCCTCGATAGAGTGAATGTAAAAGACTTCAAGAATGAGCAAAATAGCACTACGCCATCTGGCGTTACGCATGCGGTAGCGGCCGCCGAGTTTGCGCGCGGGGAGCCGCTTTGCCATCTCTGGCCGCAAGCCGGAAGCGAAGCGAACAGGCGGCCGGAGATGGCGAAGTGGGGGCGCCAGCCCCGGTCCAGGCGGCAGCCTGGTGGGGGAGCCGACGAGTTTTGACGGACAAGCCGGAGCCCGTAGGGCGACAGGTCCGGCAAAAGCTCGTTGGGGGCAACGCCCCGCCTCCCGGTCCCGGTACGGGGGCGGGCAAGGTGTTTTTGCTGCGCCGTAAGGCGCAGGCCGAGCACCGCTCGGCGCCGAGCCCGTAAGGGCAAGTGCCAAAAACGCCTTGCCCGCCCGCGCAGCGGTTCACGAAGTGAAGGCCGGAGGCCGCGGGAGGCGCCCCGAGTCACCCGTAGGGTGACGCTGGAGTCCGACACGAAGTGCGGACGTGAAGGCAAGCCCGGCAAGGAGTTTGGCATGCCAAACGACCCAGGGTGCGCAGGCTCTCTGACTTCGGAAGAGAGCCGTAGTGCAGTTGCCCATTGCTGCTTCGGCTGCAATGGGCAACTGCATGGGCATGTCACGCTCCTATACTGAGCATGATTTCTCCATTCGAACAGCGGCGGCTGAAAGACGCAAAAGGACTTCTCTTCGTATATCAGTTTGGGTGGCTGCGCACTGCCGAATTGGGCAAGCTTATGTGGCCGGATAGCCCCGACAACCGGCATGCAGCCGACCGTCTGGCTCGAAGCTGGATCGAGCGCCAACTCGTCATCGTACGCGACCTTCCTGGTGGAGCCGGCCGAGCTCTCGTACTGGCTACGGCTGGCGTGCGACTGCTGGCCGAAAACGGCATCAAATCCGGAAGCGGCAAGGGTATCGGTCAGACCAACGACGACGGCTGGCTGCCGCCTGCGTCATGGCGTCACGATCTGATCGCACATGGCGTCCTGTGCGAGCTTCATCGGCGTGGCTATCATGTATATCCAGAAATGGAACTCCGTCGCCGCGCTGAGGGATATCCGAAGATTCCAGATGGGTTCGCTGTCAAAGACGGCGAGGGCATATATCTCGAAGTCGAAAATGCACGCAAATCTGGATACGAGATGCGCAAGCTGGCAGATGCACTGAGCATCGTTGCCAGCGGTCAGGCAGCATCCATCGCAGGCTTCACGCCGAATGCTGCGATGGTGGCATTTCTTCCTTCCGCAATTGATGAGCGCGGATATAACTTGAGCCACCAAACGCGCGTGCGTAATGCCATCCAAGGCGTAGCAAAGAACGATCTGAGTATCTACTGGGCTGAATGCAAGCTGTTGGGAAGCGCGGGCGTAGGCCAGGTTGATATCCAAAAGGAACTGATCTGCACCGACCGCGCGAGCCGAGTTTTAAAGATTCTTGACGCCTGGGGATGGCACCCTCACCAAGATGACGGTAAGTATTCGAGCTATAACAAGCATATTGCCCACGTCTGGGAGGACGACCATGGGTGGTGCTATTCAGTTAATACCTTCGATGGCCAGCTCGTTGAAGCAAACCATTCCGCGACCATTACAGAAGCCAAACAGGCGGCAGCCTCTGTCCTAGCGCGGATAGAACAACCAGGGCGGACGCGGTCCGCCGCAACCTAAAGCAGGCCTGTCAATGGGGGCCAGCCATCATCATGTCGTAATGGGCTTGTTGGTTGGTCTTCGTGAAGACCTGCTTGAAAATGTCCATGTACACCTCGATGGAGGCTTCATCGAACGTGTAGAAGGCGTCGTCGTGGGAAAAGTGCGAGCCGTCGTTTACCCAAGCGAACAACGAGCGGCACATGGCCTTCTGCTGGCCCTGGAACTCGTCGCAAATTTTGTCGAAGTCGATTCGCCCCAGAATCTTGAAGTAGTTCTCGAGGATGCGCCTCATGGTGTTTTGGACGGTCAACGTCGACTTATCCGGCCGGCGAAGCTCTGCCCACAATAGGTCATAGGACGTCTTGATAGGATTGGATTTGTGGAGCTGGACCGTGGCACCGCCATCGCCTTTCCTGATGGTCCAATACGTCCGCTCTCCCACCTTGGAGTCATCGCCACGTTCCGAGGTGTAAGTCACCTCCTTGTGGAAGTAGACGTTGTGGGTCAAAACGAAAATCTGCTTGATACCGCCCTTATTCTCGCGCACTGGGTCGAACAGCGACTTGATGAGGCTGCTGACGATGAACAAGACGTCACTGTCCAAGCTGGACACCGGGTCGTCGAACACGACGACCCGGTCGGCGGTCATGCCGCTTTCGCTCTCGCTGCCTTTTAGCAGATGGAAAAAGTAGAGGAACGTGAGGAACGAACGCTCTCCCTCGCTCAGCGACTCCTTGGCGTCGCTGCCGTCCGACCTAATGAGCTTGTAAAACGGGCCGTCATCGGCCTTGGCGAGCGAGAAGTTTCGGAAACCGAACGATTTCAGCAGGCCGTTGATGCCTTCAATCGTCGGTTCGATGCTCGTCGCGGACTTCTCCAGTTCCTTGATTTCTTTCGTCTTGGTCACTTTCGAGGCAGAGGCCTCCTGGATTTGTGAACCCAGCTTAGTGATCGCGGCCATGAGTCCCGCCCGCTTGGCGGTGTAGGCGGCCAGGTCGGCCTTGAGCTCGACCTCCAAAACATATTTCCACACTTGCCCAGTCAAGCTGGCCCGCTCCTTGGTGATGTTACGAGCAATCTCGTTGTGCGCGGCGACCGCCGCGTTGGCATCCACAACCAGCTTCGTGGCGGCGGCGAGCATTTCGGCTAGCGACTGGAGTTGGATAGGAAGGCTGGGCTCCTTGCCTTTGTTGGCCAACAGCAGCGTATTCGTGGCAAGAAGGGCCTCGATGGCCGAGCGCTCGGCCTCGAAGGCGTCCGCGTTCATAAACCTCGAGTTGGCGTCTGCGACTGCCTTCAACTTCACGCGCAGGGTCTCCGCATCGCGCTCATAGGCGCTTTGCAGATCGGCAATGGCCGCGGTGTCCTGAGCGAACGTTTCGTCGAAGTAGCTAGACAGGCTGGCCTCGAAGCTATCGAGCACCTTCTGCTGGCAAAATGGGCAGGTAGGTTTGCTTTGCCCGTAGAAGACTTGGCCTTGCTTGACCCAGTCGCTGTTGCCCAGTCGCTGGATCAGCTCGGCGATGTCCACGTCCTCCTTACCGATGACCTTCTTGGCGAGGATCGGATTTGACTCGTGGCCGGCGATCCCGGTCGCGCCGAGCAAGGGGACCGTCGCTTCGATGGTCGGCGTCTCCCCGAACACCGTCTTGGCCTTCTCAGTGAGGTAGTCCAACGTTTTGAGCTCGGCCTTGTTAGACGCCAACTCCGCTAGCGTACGCTCCTTGAATTTCTCTGAATTACCTCGCAAGCCGGTGAACGCATCCTTGAAGGCGTCTTCGTGCTTTTGCTTCTGCGCCCAGCATTTGTCTTTGATTTCGGATTCCAGCGTGGCCAGCTCCCCCTTCTTTCCTGACTTTTGATCTGCGCCCTGAAGCGTGTTTGTCAACTGCTCGATGGACTTGACGATGACATCCAGCTCAACCTTTTTCGCAGCGATTGCATCGAGGTTGGTAATGTCCTGTTCACCCAGGGTGAAGATGCCTTTGAGGCGTGGAGCGGCGTTGAAGTTGCGCTCGACGAAATCGCGGTTATAGACCAGTGGCTCTAGCGGCATCCCTTTCTTCCACGCCACCAAACAGTTGGGATGAGCGCCAGGATTGGCGATGACCTTGGTGATGGTAGTCTTGCCGGCGCCGTTGGTGCCGAAAAGGAAGTTGAAGCGTGCAAGCCCCGCCAGCGTTTGCGGGACACTGCCATAGGTCGCGGTCTTCGCGATGCTCAGAGATTCGATCATGGACAGAGTTTCCTTCTTTTCCAAAAAACGATGAGCAATGCTACAACGAAAATCGCAATGAAAATTGATTTTATGAAATGCAGGCCCAGGTGATCGGTGGTTCGAAAGAAGCCCTTTCCACAAAAGGGAAGTCGGGAGACAGTGCCCTCTGAAACTCAGCTCATACAGCTATCAAGTTCGAAGGCGCCGTCAGTATTAACGGTGCGGCATGGATCGACGATATGAATGCCACCGGACCAAAACGGACGAAGTCCGCATCTCGCAAACTCGGAATTCCCCCATTGGCTTGCTGGGTTGCGTTACAACCTGGCCCTTCCCTGAGGAGCCCCTCTTGCTAGCGAGGCTCTTAGCGGAGGGCAGAGCCCTCCGCCTGGTTGGCGCTTTTAGGGCGGGGCCCCTTGCTGAGAGGAAGGGCCTAGCCTCCTGATCTGCAGTTAAAAAAACTGCAACAGGATCGCCCTTCACCCTCATGCCCCCTCGCCAATGGGGGACTTGAGGCCCGGAAGCCGTTCGCGCAGAGGACCGCTTCCTTCGCCAGTCCTTGGAACTATCTCATGCGCTTTCCCGTGGTGTTCCGTTTCCCTGTGGCCCCACCGTCACTTACCCGTCGACCACAGCGGCACGTTTCACAGAGCGATCCGCAGACACCTGCGGGGTTCGACGATCAAAGTCTTTCGTTTGAAAGATCAGGGACCGATTGGTCGCTGTGTGCTTGAACTCAGGACGAAGTAGTCGCCGTTGTCATGCTGCTCCCCCAGGAGCATACCTTGCGGTTTCGGGGCTTTTCGCATCACCGTGCATTTTTTCAAGCTGTGCGAGAAAGTATAGGATGGAATCAACAAAATCATGCGTTGGAAAAACTAGCTTAAAAGCTTGGTAGTTTTTGCAAAGGTGGAGGCTTTCGACGGGCACGGGTCACGTCAATTCTGCGGCTTCAGTCGCTCTAACAGAGTGACACACGTAGCTTCGTCCAGGCCAGTCTCTGCACATGTCCTGACCAGATTTTTGCAAAATGGTCGAAACAAAGCAGGCTGATCGTCAAGCGCCACCCACTCCTCCCACGGACGGCCGTTGGCTCGCAACCATGCTTCAATCTCCGACTGGCGCACATAGGTTCCCCAACTGTCATCCCCCTGAACTTCGGTCCATTGTGGAGTCACCGAGACGATCCGAGGCGCAATGTCCTCTGAGAAAAGGGCGCGCAATTCGGCCAGGGTTCGAGTGGTTCGCCACGTGGAGCTAATCACGATATCCACAACAGGAAGTGCACGCAACACAGCCTCCAGCGCCGGCCGGTGCGTTAGCAGGAGTCCTTGGTCATAAACCACGTGAGGGTGCAGGACACCGTCTATGTCAAGAAAGAGCAGCATGACAGATAAGACCCTTTTCGTTGTTCTCTTGTTTTCAGACAGCCGGCGACGTTTGAAAGCTAACTGATCGGGCTATTCACGTGCAGCCTTAAGCCGCCGGACCATTTCCTCCGCGGCCAACGCACGCTGTCGATAGTAGGCAGCCTCCTTCAAGAGCTCGGAAATCTGCAGCCAATACTCAGCGCCGAGGTCACCGTCCTCATGCTGGAGCTCGTGCAATTTCCGAAGGGCTAACTCTAAATCAACTTCCATAATATGCAGGCCTATAGAGGTTTGCTTGATACCTAAACAGGGGGCGTATAGCCAGCCATTGGTTTGACCACGGTCACTCACAAGGCGCTAAGGCTGGCCAAGCGCGCCTGTATATCCTTTTGAACCTGAGGGTCGCTGAGTCCGAGCCGATCTTCCGTTTTGACTAAATGGTCGCGGTAGGCCACCGGCCAGTCATGGTCGTCGTTATCAAGCGCAAACCAAGCTGCCGGCTGACGACGCTGCACGTCGGCCAGAACTTGCGCACCGCGGGACATGTTATCGAACTGCCACGTCCTCATTTCGCGGCGATGGAAGGTCGCGCCGACAACGCGCGCCTGCAAGCCGATGGGTAACTGCTTCTTAGCGAATTCGAAATTTTTCACCCTCACCCAGCTGGTGCTCAAGACAATCCGCACCATCGGGTAAGGTGTTAACAACTGCTCCAGAACATGGGACCACTCGAAAAGCGTTCGCCCTGGCATCCGAATGTGTATCCCATCTCGCTTTGACCAGTAAACGGCGTCATCATGCAGCACACCATCGAAATCGAGGTAGACCACGAGGTCAGCTGCAGTGGAGGCGTCTTGTACGGAGAGGTCTTCCATTTTTAGTTCAACGTAAATTAGGACTCAATCCTTATTCACTACTGCGGATGGCGACTGGCCATCCAAGAATCGCCGAGGTTCGCCGGGAGACCCACTGCATTTCCTCCGACGAACCCCAACCCATCCGCAGAGAGCGCTGGAGATATTGTTCCAGGATTTCAACCTCAGACATGTGCGCTCGTTTCCCGCCTTTCGTCTCGCGACACTTCTCAGAAAATTGCCGGGAGAGGTCTTCACAGACATCCCACCGCCGCCGCAATTCAGGCGGAGTACAGCCCGGCGTATAAAACTTGCTGCCGTATTTCACAAGGAGCAGCTTGTCTTGCAGACCGCTCGCAGCTCCCATATGGACTGGTCGCGGGAAATCATCTGGCACGCTGAAGTCTTCCTGTTCCATTCTTGGCGCATCCTTTTCGTAACAGCCTTAGGTTCGAGTTCTTAAGCCAACAGGCAGTGTCAATGGTCATCAGCTATGCCGGACCGAATTACGCTTAGAGGGGTTGGGAATACCACAGCATCCCGTGCGTTCGCACTTATCACGAATTCAAAGCGAGCGGGAGTTACAGCAGTGCGGCCGAACACGTAGTCGCTGATCCAGGTTTGAGCCTCATCATCAGAAAAACACACCGATGCTTTCCTTGCGTCGCCAACCGCCGCTAAAAAGCTCGCGATACTCACGTCAGTGCTCAGTCCGGCAAGCTTGTAGAAGTCCTTGAGGGGCAGCACATGGGATTGCTTTTCAGGGTTCTGCTGTGCGTGAGCGAGCGCCGTACGAAGCACTGCCAGGGGCATTGGCCCGAACTCACCTATATCGATTTCATAATCGTTCATGATCGCCTTTCATTGTTTGCATCTTTGTGTCGGAAAGCCCAACACCCGATCCAAGTGCCGCGTGTGGCCTCGCTTAGGCCGCGACTAACCCGGCTTCTTCATCTGCACACCATTCCACAACGTCATTGCCTTACTTTCGCAGCGCCCATTAGCAGGAGGGAGCTGGATAGTCCCACGTATTGTTCAGCGGGTTGAATTGAGGTTGGACTTGCACACGTATCTGACAGCCGTTCTGATAGGTCACAACGCAACTTCCGTTTGTGCAGGACGACGTGCATTGCAACTGGTTGGACCTAGGTCGGCAGTCCCCCGGGACCTGCGATTTCTGGAGCAACGCACTCTTTGACGCAAAACCCTTGAAGTCCTTCCAATTGAGAGTGTCTTGGCAATTTGCATACGTTTTCGAACATTTTTCGCGTGCGACGGTCACGGCCTCCTCCAGGGTTCCGTGGCCTATGGACCAGCTGCATCCATTTTCACTGCAGGCCAAGGCACCATGACCTGGTCCAGTAGCCCGCGTGACGACCTTACACTGCTTGGCCAGATTTCCGATGCCACGCTGGCGTGCCGTCACGCGGCATCCTTCAAGAGCATCGTTGTCGGCTTCCTTCTGAGATTCATAGTCTGTGGAGTTGAACCACGATTGCGTGACGTAGTTCTCAACAAGCGCTATGGACGTATGTGCGTTCGTAATTATTGGTAAGAACACAAGTAGCCCAAATGCCCAAAGATGTACTTTCATAACTTTCATTTCAATAGCTTTCCTGCGCTGTATTTTCAATGCTTTCACAATATGACTACTATGAGTGTCAATTTGAATATAGCACATTTCCACCCAGAAATGACACTCATATCGTGTCGTCTTATATAGGTCACCTCCCTACTATCCTCGTATTTGGGCTTCGACATGAGGACAGAAGAAGAGGCGGACATCTGCGCAGCTTTCGGGAAGCATCTCGCTCAACTGCGCAAGAAAATGGGCTGGTCGCAGGAAAAGCTGGCGCTCGAGAGCGGGATTGCCAGAAGCTATATCGGCGATGTTGAACGCGGCCTAAGGAACATTGCGCTGGTCAATATCTGTCGTATCGCTGACACCCTGGAAATCGATCCTGCCTTGTTGATGGGGTTTAGGGACGCCACGCCGCCCGCCCTTGGCGTTGGCAAAAATTAGGCAGCTCCTAGCCGCCGACGTAGCCAGCCAGCGATTAAAGCGTTGTTCTCTATGAGCAAACGCAGCGCAGTGCTACTTGACGCGAGCTAAGCTGAGTGAAGGACTTGCTTGCGAAACAACAACCGCGTATCTCTGCCCTATCCCTAGATCATTACGCTATAATTTTTTGGCTGCATAGTTGAGCCCGTATGATCTAAAACCGCCAGAGAGGGGATTATGTCGAAACTCGTGCAAATGGACTCCCGAGGGCGCGTCACGCTGCCAAAGTCTATCCGCGCTAACCTCAAGCTCATAGCAGGAACTCGACTCGTGCTGACACAATTGCCTGAGGGAACAGTTATATTAGGAGCGAAGCCGACTGGGCCGGATCAACCTAAGGTCTCTGTTGACGACATGCGCCGCTGACAATGAAAGAGGCGCTAATCGCCCTGTCGCGGTCCGGGATAATGACACGGACTATACTCGCCCGCGAGATTAAAAGCAGGGAGCACGCCCGAAAGCTATGGCCGCTGGTCACGCCGCTTCCACCTCACCAACTCCTAACCTATGTAAGTCCAGCCTTCAACTCGGACGATGCGCTCCTTCGCCGCGGTCATTTTCGAACCCTGCCTGGCGCACGCTCCCTTGACGTAGTAGCTCACTTCGACAAGGAAGAAGCCGAGCGCCTCAAGTCCACATCCGAAAGCGCTGAGCATGTACGTGCGAAGGAGCTCATCGCCGCCGCGCTGACCGCCAGGCTCGAAGCTAATCGCGCCATGCCCTGGTCCTTTGCCGACCCGGACGCGTCCGACTTCCATTTGCACGGCAACCTCCTTTTGGGCGCAGAATCGGTGTCGACGGAACTGAATGTAAGAACGGCCTTCGGCGCATCCTACCGCTTGGACGTCGGGATACTGTCTAAACCCATCGGCAAGAAGCCGCTTATCCTTGGTGGGATCGAGATAGAGCGAAGCCACGCATTCGACGGCCGGAAAGCGCTTATCGCGAAGTCACAGGCATTTCCGCTGATATCGGTCGATATAACAGGGATGAGTCTCGACGACATTACCCCCCAATGGGCCGACCAAGCGCTGACTGCCACTACGGCTTCGCACAGTACCGGCAAACGATCCACGTTCGTCTATCTTCACGACCTACTTTACCCCTTGTACATCCAACTGCCGCCGATATTGGGGGATTCCGGGAAGAGCCATCAGTTCCTAATCTTCGCCAGCGACGAGGAACTAGGCAAACTTCTGAAATGGGTCAAAAAGCTGGCCGACTCGGTCGGCCTAAAAGAGTCTCAAGATTTTTCCGTTGCCCCTGTCCGAGCGAAAAGCGCACAATCGGAAAAAATGCTCCTCAATGCTGGAGAGGTGGTCGGCTCCGGCTGGGAAAAAGTCAATCCAGACCAATGCATCCGCCTAACGATCCAGCGGCCGAGATCAGTGCTTGACGTGCCAGCGTACCTGTTCCACCTGACATTGGCTAAGCTCCTTCTCATCGACGTGGACGCCCTTGTCGGTTACAAATACCAGAACGGCATATACAACGACGATCCTCAGGAGGACGTGTGGGTGCATAGCAAGTGGATTTCCGAGACGAAGTCGTACAGCCGGCACAGAATCCTGCCAAAACGACTGGCAGAGCCCAATTCCACAATAATGAACTTGCTACAAGGGCTGGCTGGCGGGAGCAGCAGCAGCAGTACCTAGCTGATGCCACTGGGAACTATTTTCGATATTTCACAACCAACTATGCTACATTGATAATATCGATAAATAACAAGTTAGACATCTGCATGCGGCTCAGTGATTTTTTGCGCGACCACGGACAGCTACTTTCACACTGGGGTCTATTTTCTATGGGTTCATTAGACTTCCCATTCGAACAGACGGGTGACGATTACCTGAAATCCGCCGAGCGAGACCTTCAACACGAGGATAATTCGGGAAATATCAACGCCCTTACGAACGCAAAGCGTGCTATCGATTGCCAGCTAGAAGCTCTTATTGCCAAGTTTGGCCTATCTAAGAAAAAGGCATTTCCCGAAAGGACCAGCCAACTCCAGCGAATTGGCCTCGTGGCACCTCGTATCCTGCAGAAAGTTAACAAAACCAGAAATTTCTTGGAGCACGAGTTCAAGGTTCCAGAACGCGAAGCGGCTGAAGATGCAGTGGACATTGCAACGCTGTTTGTTAAGGTAACAAACAGCATCTTCTACGATTTCTACGGGCAGGCCGAGTTTCATGAACCAAATATCTACGACAAGCCTCCAACCGGCTTACTCTTGCGCCTCGATTGGAAGGAAGAGCTCTCGGGGTTTCAAGCGTATTTTGGAAATACTACCGGCCACCTCCATTCCGAGGTGGTAGCGCCATCCTCTGATCTTCACGTTGACTTCATTCACCTCTTCGTTGCCCTGCGAACAACCCAGGATGACCCGACCGAACTATTTCGCGCAATTGTCCTCAAGCAGGCTGCGTAGTGAAAAGCGCGCTAATCCCGGTCAGCCTGCCGGATTGTGTGCTATGACGATCCATGCCGCGCCGTCGATCATCACCGACCGCTCCCCAAGGAGGGGCGCGAAGGCGGCACGAACTGCGACCCAGCGCTCCCCGCTTTGTCCATTCCAGCCGGCGATCTGATCGGTATTTTGCCCTGCCATAATATCTCCTTGTTTGGATTTGTTCTCAACTAAGCTGAGCCCCGCCCGGTTCGCTATCACTTTGTGACGCAGTCCTCTGACTCGGTTGATAGTTGGACGCCGTGCAGATGGCAGATAAAACAGCCTATCTCAACAAGGTATGGCGGCTCAGCCCTAGGCGGGCGACTCAGCCCGCCCCTGGTAGGATTGGCGCCACATCCGTCATCGACTCGGAACCTATCAATGCCAACGATGAAGCATTAGATGTCCATCAATGGCAGATCAGTGGCGGACCGGAGGGTTCAAAAATCAGTGGCAAATCAGTGGCAGATTTCGTTTTTTGCCACTGATTTCTCTTCCCTCAAAGAAAAAGTCTATACTGGTAAGTCTTTGATTTATAATGAATCACCCACAACCCGGGGTATGGTAAAAGTAGCGAAAAGCGCGTTCGGGACGCAGAGGCCGGAGGTTCGAATCCTCTCACCCCGACCACCACTCCCCCCGCCTCATTCCACCAGCACCGGTGAAAACTCCTGCCTTTTCTTTCGCGCCCCTGACGCTGGCCAGCGGCCTGGAACATCAAGCTCATCTTTCATGATAATGTCATTATCATGAAACTTACATTGAAGAGTGATAAAATGCACGCTCAATGAGGAGGAATATGGCAAAATCGACCAGCAAAGTAGCATCGGCACGCACCCGCAAGAAGACCAACAGGAACGTCAGCGCCGGGATCGCACATGTGCACGCATCGTTCAACAACACGATCGTCACCATCACTGATCGCCAAGGCAACGCCCTCTCCTGGGCAACGTCCGGTGGAGCAGGCTTCAAAGGTTCGCGCAAATCGACCGCATTTGCAGCCCAGGTTGCCGCCGACGCAGCTGGAAAACTTGCAATTGAGTATGGCGTTCAAAGCCTCGAGGTACGCATCAAAGGTCCCGGACCTGGTCGCGAATCGGCGGTACGCGCTTTGAACAGTCTCGGCATAAAGATTCTCGAAGTCCAGGATGTGACCCCCATACCGCATAACGGCTGCCGTCCGCCCAAGCGGCGTCGCATCTGACATGGCGGTGTCGACCAGGCCTTGGCCCAGCGAAGGATAGAACTTGCCTGCGACGTTGTTGCAACATGGCGCATGCCCGGCCGACACCGATTACCACGCAGCGCCACCATTGCCTGCCGGCGAGTGTCCTCAGCCGTGCTTCGAGCAGTTGCTCAAGGAAAGCAAGGGCAGGCCGTTTGTATTTAATGAAGGAAATGTCCGCTCCCTGCATTTCGAGGAAAAATACATACAGAGCGCAATGTGGGTGTCGGCCCCGACTGTGCTTGCGCTCAGCTACACGCGGGTGATGATGAACTTCCGGCAATTCATCGCTTCGCCACGGCATATTCTGATGATCGGGCTAGGCGGCGGCTCGTTGGCGAAGTATTGCTATCGCCACCTGCCCTCGGCGCGAATCACGGTAGTGGAAATAGACACGGACGTGATTGCCCTGAGAGACCAGTTTATGATTCCTCCGGACAACGAGCGGTTTCAGGTGGTGCATGCCGACGGCGCCGATTTTGTCGCGACGGCCCCCCCCGACGTCGACGTGCTGCTGCTGGATGGTTTTGACGCCCATGGCCAGCCAGCCGAACTCAGCTCGGCTGGCTTCTACCAGAACTGCCGCCAGCTGCTCACTCCCGATGGGATGCTGGTCGCAAATCTCTCACGAGACGGATCACAC
This sequence comes from Duganella violaceipulchra, assembly GCF_019166075.1. Lineage (NCBI taxonomy): Bacteria > Pseudomonadati > Pseudomonadota > Betaproteobacteria > Burkholderiales > Oxalobacteraceae > Duganella > Duganella violaceipulchra. The sequence goes on from NZ_JAHTGR010000007.1 coordinate 55,129, forward strand.
TTTTGGAACTTGATGACGCGACTGCTCGCGGAATTTGGCGATCATATGTGGCAAAGCGATGTGCCAGGCAGCAATAACTGCGTCATATTCGCTGGAAACAGCAGTCGCCATGCCACCCTGCCAGTGGCCTATGCCGAGCAGCATCAGGAAACCGCATCCGGTTGACGCTCGCGCTCAGAGCAGCACGTGGCGCACCTCAGTAAAGTAGCTGAATATTTCTTTCTCGACTAGCGGCGAAATCATTTCCACCGGCCGCCGGCCGCGTGGGCATTTCAGTTGCGGCGTGGTGCCGAACAAACGGCAAATCAGGGGGCGCTCGGCATACACTTCGCAGCCGCAGTCACCAAGATAGGGGCAACTCCAATCGTCGAGCGCGGCGTCGTGCTCGGCATCGCTCTTTACCGGCAACCTGGCAATCTCCTCCGTCGAAGTACGCACCGGTCCACAACAATCGTGACAGCCGGGAACGCAGTCAAACTGCGGTATTTGCTGACGGAAGAATTTGATTTTTTGACTATGCCCAGCCATACCGTGCGCCTAGGGTCTATTTTTTCTGCGGGGGCAAACCGAGGGTGTTTTTCGTGCTGTATGCAATGCCATGCTGTTCAAGATACTCACGCATCAGTCGACGCAGCACTTGGGAGGGCGTCAGATCTTGAGCCGCACATAACTCTTCAAATGCTTTTTTCTTGGCGGGATCAAGCAAAATAGTCATGCGGGCGGACTTGGTTTCCATGGTCTATGCGGAGATCGGCTAGTTGATTATAATTTTATTATAATTCAATTCCATGAAGACATGACTTGCGGGAGTCGCAACTAGGAGGCTTCCTCTTCCACTTGCTTCTTGCCAATTCGACTTTTGGTACTGTAGTCGACACCGAAGCTCTCCATATAGTCACGCATGAGCTGACGCAACACTTGTGACGGCGTCAAATCCTGGCTCGCGCACAGTTGTTCGAATGCCTGCTTCTTTATCGGGTCGACCAGCACGGTCATCCGCGCCGTTTTGCTTTCCATGATCATGTCCTAAGCCGCTGAGAATGGCGATATTATAATTGAATGAGCATCCCATTCCAAAGCCGCCGGCGCGGCGTCATGCCCGAAAACGGTGCGGGCGCCCGCCTCCGCCACGCCCGGGCGATCAATATGGCATGAAGGTGGCGCCGGCATCATAGCCGGCGATCGCATCAAATTCCGCATCACTCTTGTTGTGTGCGGTTTTCAGCCTGTCGACAAATTCGCCCAGCGCCAGGCCATGCTGCAGGTCAAGTTGCTCAGCCCGCTTTACCAGCGCCGAACGCTGTGCCATGAGGCCCACGTCTTTCGTCGCAAGGATGATGCGATTGATGCAACCGGATGGGTCGCCCCACCACAACTTCGGCCCAAACGCCTTCCACATGCGCGTCATCACGGGCATCAAATCATCCGTAGTCCCAAAGACATTCGACACCAGCACGCCGTCATCATCCAGCACCTCGCTGCAGCGCCGATAAAACTTTTCGGTGCTGAGTTCAGGCGCCAGGCCGTCCGCCACAAAACCATCATGCAAAATGACGTCGACCGTGTGCTGCATGCTGGACAGATAGTGCTCCGCATCGACATGAATGATTTGGAAGCGTTCATCGTCCTCAGGCAAAACGAATTGCCGCCTCAGCGCAATGACATCGCTGTCCAATTCCAGCACCGTGATGCGCGTTGCCGGCAAGTGGCGATAGCAAAACTTGGCCAACGAGCCACCGCCCAAGCCTATCATCAAGATATGACGTGGCGACTGCTTGGCCAGCAAAAAAGCCATCATGGCCCGCGTATAACTCAACAGCAACTCATCAGGCGCAACGATGCGCATGGCGCTTTGAATATAGCGCCCGTCGAAATGCAAGGTCCGCATGCCGCCATGATCGAACGCGAAGGGTTTGCCCTGGCTGCACGCCAGCACCTCCGCAAAACGATTCGAGTGCATCGCGTAGTCATCATTCAAGTTCAACATTTGATCCCAGCCAAGACTATAAATTCCTCAATGCCGAACAGGGAAGCGGCAGTGAGTGTGCACATAAAACAAGCATTCTACATGAATTCTATGATATGCACATTATCATACTATGGTAATGTATACCGACGAGCAGCCCCATCTTCCCAGCTTGCATGGGGGCATCAATACAGCATCAAAACGTCTGGACGAACATGAAGAAAATTGAAAATCACTCGACGATGGCTTCCACTGTGACGCAATGTCCCAGGCAGGCGGATACGGACCATGTTTGGCAGGTCCGGCCCCTTACCATCAAGGAATATAGCAAGCGCATGCTGAAGACCAGTTGTGAATATTTCTGCGCAGAGCGCAGGTGCGAAGTCATCAGTTCAATCAATTGATTGCGTCGATGGCGCCCACAACAAACCAGCCGAGCAAAATGTTATACCGAATAATGCGAAAACCCTGCCCATCGCCTTTTTTTGAGTTGCAGGTAAAAACCATACTCGCCAGGATTTCGCTGCGATATTTTCAGGTGATTCCCCCGCCGCATCTGATGCGGGGCCTGGAATTTTATATTTCCGCCACATTAATCGCCGAGAAACTTCCCCCCCGCAATAATTGCGTTGTTTTACTTCTGGAAAAACTCACAGATTTACTTGCCCTCGCCAGCGACGACCAGCCCATGCTTTACAAAAAGCGGAAATCTTTGGCGCTGATGTTCGACGGCATCTCAATCCAGAGTGAAATGAACCTGGACGACCCCGACGATCTGGTTTTGGCCTACACCCAATCCATGATGGGTTTTCTGTTATTTAAACCAAATCCGCAGAGCATCGGCATGATAGGACTGGGGGGCGGTTCCCTGGCTAAATTTTGCTATCGCCACCTCCCCCAATCCGTCATCTCGGTCGCGGAAATTGATCGGAAAGTGATCGATTTGCGCGACCAATTCTTCGTCCCCAGGGACGACGAGCGATTTAACGTGGCATGCGTGGATGGCGCGGAATTCGTGCGCGGCGCGCACGGCGAGTTTGATGTATTGCTGGTCGATGGATTTGACAACGACGGACAGCCGGCTCAATTATGCAGCCATCGATTCTACCAGGACTGCCACCAGGCTTTGGCGCCCGATGGCCTGATGGTAGTGAATCTTCTCGGCGGCGATTTGTGGCAGACAGAAATTTATGTAGACCGCATGCGCAGTAGTTTTGGCGATTCAGTCATTACGATCAACGCGCTTGATTCCCTGAATATGATCGCCTTCGCCGCCAAAGGCGACGCGATGAAACTAGACCGGGACATACTGCAAAAACGGATGCTGCAACTGACCACATTGCACCCGCTGATACTGCGGGCAACCGCGCAGCGCATCCTGGCTGAACAACGGGCTATCAATCTACGCCAATGAGACGCGATTGCCCCCAAGTTCTGTCGCGGGAAACCGATCTGTCCTCATCCAAAGCGAACAGAAGGCACGAGATGCCCATTGTTTACACCGATGGCGACATACGCCAGCTGATGTTCGCCGACGGGATAGTCCAGAGCGAAATGATGTTGTCCAAACCGGACTATCTGCTGCTGGAATACACTCGGGCGATGATGGCGTTTGTTCTCTTTCAACCGAATCCACGCGACATATTGATGCTGGGGCTGGGCGGCGGATCGCTGGCGAAGTTCTGCCGCCGCTGCTTCCCCGCTAGCCGCGTTACCGTCGTCGAGTTAAATGCCGACGTCATTGGCCTACGCGAACAGTTCGCGATTCCCGCCGACGATCCACATTTTCGTATCATTCATGGCGATGCCGTCGACCATGTTAGAACGCTAAGCGCCGCGGCAGATGTTATTTTGGTCGACGGCTATACCCGGGATGGCATGCCATCGGCACTGGGCTCGGCGGAATTCTATGCTGACTGTCGCCGCGCGTTGCGCGAGAACGGGGTGCTGGCCGCCAATCTGCACCGCAATGACGGCGCCTACTGGAACACCATACGGCACCTGGCGTCGGCGTTCGACCAGCAGACGTGCCGCCTCAAATCCGTTGCAGGAAGCAACCATATTTACTTCGCACTCAATTCGCCGACCGCCGCGCGGCGACTGCTCCAATGGCTGATCTCGCGCCGCGATGGTTTCGGCAGCCGCTTGAACCAGCTCCTGGTGCGCTCGATCGTCGCATCCCTTGGCTAGAACAAGGTGATGCTGCCGGATTCGACCTCCTCCAGCACGCCCTGGGCGCGTAGCGTGTCGTAGTGGCGGATGCGATTGCGGCCGGCCTTCTTGGCTTCGTACATGGCGCGGTCGGCGCGCTCCAGCACCGATTTCGGCAACACCGTGGTCGACACCATGCTGAAGCCGCCGCTCAGCGTCACCTGCCCCACCTGCGGATAGTTGTAGGCGCCAACCGCCGTGCGCAGCCGCTCGAACAACAGGCCGGCCGCCTCCCGGTCGCCCGCTTCGACGATGGCGATGAATTCCTCGCCGCCGTAGCGGAACAGCAGGTCGGTGCGGCGCAGCGTCTTGCCCAGCACGCGCGACACCAGCAGCAGGATCTCGTCGCCGATCACATGGCCGAAGCGGTCATTGATGCTCTTGAAATGGTCGATATCGAGCACGCCCAGCCAGTAGCAATCGCGCCGCGCCTGCGCCGGCGGCGCGGCCGACAATTCCTCCCACAGGCGCTCCAGGCTGATTTCCATCGCATAACGGTTGTGCAGGCCGGTCAGCCGGTCGCGCTGGCTGGAGTCGAGCAGGGCGTAGTAGTTGGAATAGACCCGCAGCACGCCGGTGATCACCGCTTCCTCCATCGGCGTCAGGACGTGGCCGCGCTCGAAGATCAGGTAACCGCTCTGCTGCTCGCCGCTGCGCAGCGGGTAGCAAAAGAGCAAACCTTCGCCGCGCCGGCGGTGGCAGGCCTGGCCCAGCAGGCGCACATTGTCGATCACCTCCCTGATGTGCTCGTCGATATTGGTCTCGTTGCGGATCGCGTCGATGCGCTCCGAGATGCGCTCGGCGCCGTCGCTGTCGCGCGAACCGGTGCGCGAATGGTGCAGGATATGGGTGATCTGGTACTGGCTGCTGATACGGTACAGCGAGGTTTCCAGCACGCCAACGATGGGCGCCAGCGTGCGCAGCAGGCTCTGCTCCACCAGTTGCGTGTCGCGGATGGCGGTAATGGCGCCCAGCTTTTTCAGCATGCTCGGTAGCGGCGAGGCCGCGCGCTCGGTTGACATTGCATCATCTCCAAAATCGCCCAGCCGGGGCTCAGTCCAATCGGCCATCTTGCCCGCCGTGCCGCCCGCTGTCGCCATGCGAAAGCATGGGGTGGGTGGCCGGCCGGTCGCCGGCCAGCTTGAATACCCCGACCTCGCGCAGCATGCCGGCCGCCTGTTCCTGCATGCTGGCCGCCGCAGCGGCCGCCTGTTCGACCAGTGCGGCGTTTTGCTGGGTGGCCTCGTCCATCGCGCAGACCGACTGGTTGACCTGCTCGATGCCCACGCTTTGCTCGCTGCTGGCACTGGCGATCTGGCCCATGATATCGGTCACCTGCCGCACCGAGGCGACGATCTTGTGCATGGTGGCGCCGGCCTCGTCGGCCAGCGCGCCGCCGCCATCGATGCGGGTAACCGCCTCGGCGATCAGGCTCTTGATTTCGCGCGCGGCGCCGGACGAGCGCTGCGCCAGGTTGCGCACTTCGGTCGCCACCACCGCGAAACCGCGTCCCTGGTCGCCGGCGCGGGCCGCCTCCACCGCCGCGTTCAGCGCCAGGATATTGGTCTGGAAAGCGATGCCGTCGATGACGCCGACGATGTCGGCCATCTGATGCGAGCTGTGCTTGATGGCCGTCATGGTGGCCACCACCCGCTCGACCGCCTGGCCGCCCTGCTGCGCCACGGCGGCGGCCGACCGCGCCAGCTGGTTGGCATGCTGTGCGTGGTCGGCGTTTTGCCGCACCGTGGCGGTCAGCTGCTCCATGACGGCGGCGGTCTGCTCCAGCGAGCTGGCCTGGGCCTCGGTGCGCGCCGACAGGTCCAGATTGCCGGCGGCGATTTCACGCGCGGCCACGGAGATGGTTTCGGTGCCGCTGCGCACCCGTCCCACCGTCGCCCGCAGGCTGTCGTTCATGCGCTCCAGCGCCAGCAGCAGCTGGCCCGGTTCGTCGTCGTGGCCGGTGGCGATATGGCTGGCCAGGTCGCCCGAGGCGACCACCTGCGCCACCCGCACCGCGTCGCGCAGCGGTCCGGTAATGCTGCGCACGATCAGCACGGCGGCGACGGTGCCAGCCACGATGGACAAGGCCAGGATCGCCAGCATCAGCAGTGTGGCCGAGGCGATCCGGGTGGCCGATTCGGCCTCGCTGGCGGCGGCGCGCTCGCTGCTGAGCCGCACCACGCGCGTGATCGCCGCCAGATGCTGGCCATAGGCCTGCTTCATGCGCTGCATGGCCGCCGTTGCGGCGGCATGGTCCTGCGCCTGCACGGCCGGCGCCAGTTGCGTGAAGGCGATGGTGTACAAGCGTTGCGCCGGGGCGTCGGCCTGCTTGAGCAGGGCCTCGGCCACCTCGCCGTCGAGCTGCTGCGCCTGCCAGTAGCCGCGGCGGCTGTCGTAGCCGCGCTTGAGCGCCTCGAGGCGGGCCAGCAGCGCGTCCCGCTCGGCGCCGTCGACCGCGGCCATCAGTTGAAAGCTGACCAGATACGATTCCAGGATGTACACGGGCGGCGGCAGCACGTCGGCGATCAAGTCCTTATCCTGCATGATGCGCTGGTACAGGGGACCGCTGACTTTGAGTTCGTCCAGGGTCTTGAACGACCACAGGCCGTAGACCGCCATGCCGGTCAGGAAAATGGCGACCAGGATCGCCAGACGGCGCGACAGTTTGAGCTTACGCAATAAATCCATTGTTCTCTTCTGGTGGGTGGTGGCAAGTGCGGAGCGCTTTGCTGCGCCGAGACATTACGGCGCCGCCCGCAAGCGGTCACCATGCTAAAGAGTGGGCCGCGTCAGAATTGCGCGACACCATCCTTTGGCATGGTGCGCGGCGACGCCGCCCCCGCTACGATGCGGGCGCACAACCTCATCGCCGCCATCATGACGCTCCTCGCCTTCCTTCTCCGCCTGCCGCTGCTTGCCTGCCTGCCCGCCCTGGCTGGCGCCACAGCGCCGCTGGAGCTGCAAATCGTGCAGCGCCCGCCCTACCTGGAGGTGCTGCCGGGTGGCGCCATGGACGGCATCGCCGTCCGGCCCGCGCTGGCGGCCTTCAGGAAGGCAGGGATCGAGGTGACGTTGAGGGAAGTGCCGGCACTGCGCCAGTTGCAGCGCCTGAAGTCCAACCAGGAACGGGTCTGCTCGGTCGGCTGGTACAAGACCCGCGAGCGCCTGCAGTTCGCCAAGTACAGCGCGGCGCTGTCGCAGGACACGCCGTGGGCAGCCTTCACCAACCTGCCGGCCGCGCCGGTCGGCGAGACCACCGTGCGCGCCATGCTGGCCAACGAACAGCTGACCGTGCTGCTCAAGGTCGGCTTCGTCTATGGCGACTATCTGGACCAGGAACTGAGCACCATGCGTGCGCAGGGCAAGCTAACCCATGCGGACATGCCGCAGGTATTCAGAATGATCGAGGTCGGGCGCGCCCAGCTGACCTTCGCGCCGATCGAGGAAATCCAGCACTATCTGAAGCACTACTCGACCAGCACCGGCGCGTCGCAAATCATCACCTTCGCCGAAATGCCCGCCGGCTACAAGCGCTACCTGATGTGCAGCAAACTGGTCGAGGACAGCCTGCTTGCCCGCTTCAATGCGGCGCTGGCGCGCCTGCCCGCTAAGGCGGAACGGACTCGCTGAGCAGGCCGGCCTGGCGCGCCAGGTTGGCCGCCTGCAGCCGGTTGGCGACGCCCAGCTTGGCGAAGATCTGGGCCAGGTGCCATTTCACGGTATTGATCGACAAGCCCAGGTTGAGCGCGACCTGACGGTTGCTCTGTCCTTGCGCCACCAGCTTGAGCAGGCCGCGCTCGGCCGCGGTCAGCGCCGCCGCCGGCGGCCGGCCGGTCTGCGGCGCGGCGGCGGCCAGCACGGCGGACAGGTGCGCCCTGGCGGCGGCGCTGAGCAGTTGCGGCGCCTGGCCCTGCAATTTCCTCAGCAGGTCCAGCAGCGCATCGCCCTCGTCCAGGAAAGTGCGAAACAGGCCGGACTGCGCGCCCTGTTCCAGCGCCCGCACCAGCTGCGCCAGCGCCGCGCCCGACTGGCCGCTGCGCTCCAGCGCCAGCGCCAGCAGCGTCCGCAGTTTGGCCGCGCGCCAATAGCGCCCCATCGCCAGCGCCTGGTCCAGCAAGCGCGGCAACAGCAGCAAGGCTTGCTCCTGCTGTCCGCTGGCGATCGCCAGCCGCGCCTGCGCAATGCCGGCGCCATCGACTTCCTGGCTGCTGAAGATCCAGGGCGAAGGCGCCACGGCGTCGGCATGCATCTGCGCGGCATAGCCGGCAATGGCCGGCCGCTGGTCCAGCACCACCACCAGCCGCGACAACTCGTTTTCCAGCGCGCTGCGCACCTGCGGCGGCGCATGCCGGCGGGCCTTCATGATTTCGCTCTCCAGCCAGCGCTTGGCGCTCGGCAGGCCGCCCTGCAAGGCCGTCAGGCGCGCCTGCGCCACCAGCAGCGAACTGCTGGTATCCCAGGGCAGGACGATGCCGGCCATGCCACGCGCCAATTTCACCTGGCCGGCAAGGTCGTCGATGCGATTGCGTTCATACAACAGCAACACCAGCAAGCCGCCGCCGAAGGTATACATCAAGGCCGGCGGGATGGTGGCGCCGTGCTGTTGGTGCAGCTGCTCGAGCATGCCCAGGTGTTCCAGCGCCGTATCGAGCCGTCCCTGCATGGCATCCAGATAGGCTTGCAGGAAAATCACCACCGACATGGTGGTCGCGCTGCCCGAGTCGCTGCAAATGCGACGGGCCTCGATCAGCATTTGCACCGCCTGCGACAGCGCGCCCTGCACCAGATAGGAATACGCCATGCTGGTGGCCAGCACGCCGCGCTCGTACGGATGGGCCTGCTGCTGCGCAGGCCAATAGCGCTCGGCCAGGCCGACGCTGCTGGCCACGTCGCCCGCCAGGAAGGCTTGCACCGGTTCGAAGGCGCGCAGGCCGTCGCCGTAGGCCGGATCGCTGCCCGGCGTGGCGGCTTGCTGGCGAAAATAGTCCATCCAGCGCTGCGCCTCGCCGCGCTGCGGCGAATACGTCAGCCCGACCAGCAGGCAGCGGCTGATGCGCGGCCGCTGGCGCAGCAAGGCCTCCGGCAACTGCGCGCAATAGCGCAGCAGGCTGGGGAACTGGCCGCGCGCGCGCAGCAATTCGGCCAGCGATTCCAGCACGTCGGCCGCGCGCTCCAGTTCGCCGGCCTTGATGTAACAATCGTAGGCCTCCAGGCTGCGCTCATGGCCGGCCAGCCAGACCGCCGCGCGCGTATAGATGCTTGCGGCGCCGCCGCGGGGCGGCTGGTGGTGGCGCACGATGTGGCCGGAAAACAAAGGGTGATAACGGAACCAGTGTGCGCCGATCGGCTGGATCGGCAAGCCGGACAAGCGGATGCGCGCGATCAGCCGGGCGCTGTCGTCGCTGCCGCGCACGGCGTCGGCCAGTTCCACGCAGAAAGACTGCAGCGGCGCGGTGGAAATCAGGAAAGCCTGCACGTCGTCGGGCTGGGCCCGCAGCACTTCCTCCGCCAGGTATTCGCTGAGGTCGTTCAAGCCATGCAGGTCGGGCAAGCCCTGGGCGATGCTGCCCTGTATCCGTTTCCAGGCCAGCACCAGCAGCTCGATCGCCGCCGGCCAGCCCTCGGTGACCTGGTGCAGCCAGCGCACTTCCTCGTCGGCCAGGAACAGGTCGGCCTGGCGCAGATAGGCCTCGGTCTCGGTCTCGTCGAAGCGCAGGTTCTCCAAGTTCATTTCCAGCAGAAGGTGCTTGGCCTTCAGGTTGGCGACGCTGACCTGATGCAGGCTGCGGCTGCCGAGATAGACTTGCAGGGGTGCCGGCAATACTTCGCCTATCACGGACAGCAACAGCCGGATCGCCGTTTCGTCCAGCCGTTCGACGTCATCCAGGAACAAATGGGTGATGTGGGTCGTCCGCAGCACGCTCTGCTCGTCGCCGTCCAGCAAGGCCGCGCGCAGGCTCAAGAGCAGGCGCGCGGGATCGCGGTCGGCGCTGTCGAACGTCAGCCAGGCGACCCGGGCGCCCTGCTCCGCCAGCCTCGAATGAAACAGCCGCAGCATCGAGGTCTTGCCATAGCCGGCCGGCGCGCGCAGCAGCAGGATGCGGTGCCGCCGCGCCGCCTCCAGCCCGGCCATGACCTCCGCGCGCGGCATCAGGCGACAGGCAGTCGCCGGCGGCATTAATTTCTGTTCAACAAAATCAAGCACCTGCGGCTCTCGTGCTCAAAGTGCGCGCAGCGCAAGCGTACTGGTCATGCATTCCCAACCCTCCCCGATCGTTAAGCAGCATGGCGCGGGCAATGCCGGCTGACTGAAGACTAACACCGTGACGGTCGGGAGTCACCATGCCAAAGGATGGCTATTAAATAATAAACAGTTCCAAAAAGAAATTATTCCAGCGGCGCTTATATGAAGTGGCCGGCGCCGGGCAATCGCCGTGTGTATTCCACAACTGTTGTATTTAAGCCATTTTTTTCGAAACCTGGGCGCGGAACTGCGTTTCAACAATGATTTCAATATAGTATCTTGCATCACTGAACAAAATTACAAGTTCCCAGTCCTCCGGGGCGCCAGAAATCTATCGTTGCAGCCATATCCGATGACAAAACTTTACAGCCACTACGAGAGTCTCAACGTCACCCGCGACGCCCCCCCGGAAGTCATCCGCGCGGCCTACCGTTCGCTATCCCAGAAGCATCACCCGGATAAAAATAGCGGGAACCAGCATGCCGAGCAAATGATGGCGCGCTTGAACGCCGCCTACAGCGTGTTGTCGGACGCGGATCAACGGGAACTGTACGATCTGCACATCCTGAGCGAGCAGCGTGCCCGTGAGATGCATTACGGCTTTCAAAGCACCGTCGATCTGGGCGATCCCACCGTTGTCTATACGCCGTTTGACATGGACGAGTCGGACCGGGCCCGCCGCCCGGCGGCGGCCCCGTCGGATCGCAAGCCGGGGAAAAGCCCGTCGGCCTGGTTTGCCTTCATCCGCAGGCACGCGCAAGGGCGCAGCGTACGCAATACCGGTCTGCTGCTCGGTTTCCTGTGCCTGGCCGTCGTCGTCATCTTATGGTTCGTCTGGAAAGAAAATCGATCGATGATGCGCCTTGAACAGGCCGCCATGTTTGCCCCCCCTCCTGAATCATCGGCTCCGGCCATGGATAACGGCGCCAAGACCAAGCCTGCCGGTGTTGGCGCCATGCAGGTGTCGGGTCCGTCCGGCCCGGGCGCGAACGCAGTCGAGACGTCGAAGCCAGCCGCAGCGCCGAAAGCGCCGCCGGCGCCTGGCCCCGCCGCTAGCAAGGCGTCCGAATATGAGCGCCTGACCGCCATGTTAAAGAGCATGGGTCTGGGCCTGCACAAGCTGGACCTGCCTAACCAGGCGTCCAACGCCAAGCAAGCGCCGGCGCCGTCGAAAGCAGCCGAACCGGTCAAGACGGCCGAGGCGCCCAAGGCAAGTTCCGCACCGCCACCGCCGCCGGTACTGGCGGCCAAACCCGCCGCAGCGCCTGAGGCAGTGCGGGAGGCCGAGCCTGCGCGCAGCGATGCCAGGGCGGTGGCCGACGCCAGCCGGACCAGCGCGCCGCCAGCGGCCAGCACCAATGCGGCCAGCGCCAGCCGCGCCGCGCCGCGCACCGCCGTCATCGTCGATGCACGAGCTTGCGTCCCGCCCAAATATCCGACCAATTCCTACCTGAGCGGCGAAAGCGGCTCCGTCCTACTGGCGCTGCTGGTGGGCAATGACGGCCGGGTGATCGAATCGAAGGTGCAGAAGTCCAGCGGCTTCCCCGACCTCGACAAGGCGGCGCGCAAGGCGCTCTCGCAGTGCAAGTTCAAACCGGCCGGCAGCGACGGCCAGGGCGAACCGGTCTGGGCCACGATGACCTATGTGTGGACGCTGGACTGACCGCCAGGCGCTGATGCCGCATCACGGCATCAGCCGCTCGTCCGTTTGCCGCGCGCGAGCCAGCGTATCCGGATAGCTACTGTCATAATGCTACAAATAACTATTGTTGGCATCTGGACGATACATGAAATTCGGCATTTTCGCGGTGACTTTCGCCCTCAGCGCCGGTGGCGCGGCGGCCTGCGACCAGGTGCGTATCGGCTATCTTGACCAGGAAAGGCCGCCATACTGGCTGGGAAGCGGAACCGCCGTGCCGGCCAAGCCCGGCGCGTCGGCGGAACTGGTGCAGCGCTTCGCCGCCAGCGCCGGCTGTCAGGCGGACTTGAAACGCTTGCCGGTGATGCGCATCAAGCCGGCCCTGATCGCCGGCGAAATAGAGTTCGCCCCGATGGACTCCAGCGCCGCGGACACCGCCGGCATCGTCTTCCCGCTCGACCAAAACCACCAGCCGGACATTGCGCGCGCGCTCACACTGAACATCGTCGTGTTCGTCCGCAGCGCCGACCGCATACCGCCGGCCACCGAGCCGGCCAGGTATTTCCAGAACCGCCCGCTGGGCATTACGCTGGGATCGAGCTACCAGGCGCGCATGCAGGGCCTGGGCCTGAAGGTCGACAGCGGCGCGGTCGATATCGCGCGCAATTTCGAGAAGCTCAAGCTCAAAAGAATCGACGGCTTCGCGGTCTCCGTCACCTCGCCGAACGACATGGACGCCTACATCGCCCAAAAATACCAGGGCGCCATCGTCCGGCTGTCGCAGCCGATTTTTTCCGACCACGTCTGGCTGGCCACCAGCAGCGGCTACTACGCCGCCCATGCCGCCCAGGTGGAGAAAATGTGGACCTGGCTGGGCTCCACCGGCGTGCGGGAATTTTCCGCCTTGCTCAAGGAGTATTCGGAACCGCCGCCGTCCAAATAAGTCCGTCACACATCAATCGGAGGGCGGGGCCCCACTCTCCGACAGTTATGCGGCAGGCTTACGCCACCGAGCGCGCTTTGCGGCGCGCCATCCAGCCGACCAGTCCCATGCCGCCGAGCAGCATGCCGTAAGTCGACGGCTCCGGCACGGCGGCGATCGTCACGTTGTCGATCGCGATGTCAAAGTTGGTGTAGCCGTACATATAGCCGGGCTGCAAGGTCGTGAACACCACCTCGTCGACACTGGCCAGCACGCTGGCGAAGGTGCGGCCGGCCGGCAGCGTCGGCCCGTGCGCGTCGGGGCCGCCGTAGCCGCCCCATCCGGCAGGCAGCGCCATCGCGTTCGTGTCACCGATAGTCACCGACAGATGCTGCCAGCCCTTGGTCGAGTCGATACTGCCGAGGTTGTAGAACACGCTGGTGTAGGGCAAGCCGGCAGGCGGGTTGTCGTAGTCGCGCAGCTCGACGATCACGTTGCGCGACACCTCGCGGTTGAAGAAGTAAATCTGCTGCGCCGAGATGTCCAGGCCCAAGGTCACGCCCGACAGCTTGGTGTAGTCGCCGAGGAAGGCCTGGTTGCTGCTGGTGCGCCAGTCCACGCCAAAGTTCTCCATCACGGTGCGCAGCGCAGGCGCGCCGTGGCCCATGCCGGTGTCGATGCCGGAACCGCCGTTGCCGTCGAGGGGCTGCATGCCCGACCAGCCTTCCAGTCCCTTGGAGAAGTCGACCGTCGCGGAATGCGGCACGGCCAGCGCGGAACCGCCGGCCAGCGACAGCAGCAAGGCCATCATTGCTTTATTCAAAGTCATGGTTTTTCCTTTACACACAGGTTAGAGGGATACCGCTAACACCACACCGCCCTTTCGACCACGCGCGGTAGCACGTTGCCAAGGTTGAAAACGCCTAAAAATTGGCGTTTTTGTAAGCCGGTGTGAGGCCGATTCTGTGATCGGCGAACCCGTCTGTCAAAGACAACACGACACTAAATTGTAAGGAAAATGTAACCAAGTTTCTCAATGGGCAAGCGCTATTCCTGCCGGAAACTTGTAACCGACAGTTAGCAGAAGGGCGAAAGAACGCCGCTCTCCTATGAGGAAATAATTTAAACATCAAGGAAATTTGACCGCCCGGAAAGGAACAAACGCCGTCGCCCGCGACCGTCAGGGGCGACGGAAAAATGTTTGTTTTTTGCTACAACGGCCAACGCCGTCAGACCGGACCGCGTAGCGCCACGGCATGGCGCTGGTGGCCGGCGATCTTGAAAACGCTCACCGCTTCGGCCAGGCTCAGCGCCTGCTGCTGCATCGCCTCGGCGGCGGCGGCGGCCTCTTCCACCAGCGCGGCGTTCTGCTGGGTCACGCTGTCCATCTGGGCGATGGCGATGTTGACCTGGTCGATGCCTTCGTTCTGCGTGCCGCTGGCGACGGCGATCTCGCTGATGATGGTGCTCACGCTGCGCACGCTGGCCACCACATCGTCCATGGTGCTGCCGGCCTGCCCGACCAGCCGGCTGCCGGTTTCGACCTTGGCGACCGAATCGCTGATGAGCTCCTTGATTTCCTTGGCCGCCGCCGCCGAACGCTGGGCCAGGTTGCGCACCTCCGACGCCACCACCGCGAAACCCCGCCCCTGCTCGCCGGCGCGCGCCGCCTCGACCGCCGCGTTGAGCGCCAGGATGTTGGTCTGGAACGCGATGCCATCGATCACGCCGATGATGTCGACGATCTTCTTCGACGACTCGTTGATCGAGCCCATGGTGTCGATCACCTGCGCCACCGCCTCGCCGCCGCGCACCGCCACCTGCGAGGCGTTGCCGGCCAAGGTGCTGGCCTGGTTGGCGTTCTCGCCGTTCTGCTTGACAGTGGCGGTCAGCTGCCCCATCGACGCGGCGGTCTCGCTCAGCGAGCTGGCCTGTTCCTCGGTGCGCGCCGACAGGTCGAGGTTGCCGCTGGCGATTTCCTGCGAGGCGTTGGCGATCGCCTCGGTGCCGGCCCGCACCTTGCTGACGATGCCGGCCAGGCTGTCCTGCATGTGCTTGAGTGCATCGAGCAAAGTGCCGATTTCATCCGTGCTGGAGACTTCGATCTCCGCGCTCAGATCGCCGCTGGCCACGGTCTGGGCGATGGCGATGGCGGCGTTCAGCGGCGTCGTGATGCTGCGCGCCAGCCAGGCCACGGCCAGCCCGCCGACCACCAGCGTAGTGGCCACCACGCCGAACAATATGATGGCCGAGCGGCGCTGGGCCGTCTCGCGCTCCTCCGCCATGCCGGCCAGCAGGCGGTGCGATTCACCCTCGATGAACAGCACGATGTCGTCGATCTTCTTGGTCGGCGCCCGGTCGATGCTGCGCACCGATGCATCGACGGCGCGCGCGCTGTCGGGCGAGTCGGGCTGGTACGGCGCCAGCGCCTGCAAGAACTTGCCGCTCATTTCCTGATGCGCGTGCAAGGTGTCGTCCACCAGCGCGGTAGCGACGCCGACCTTGGCCATCAATTCCTTGGCCTTGCCCAGCTCGGAGTCGGTCAGCGCGGCGGACTTCTTGAACGCAGCGGTGTACTTCTCCGCCTCGGCGCCGCGCATCAGGATGTTCTTGAAGGCCTGGACCTGGTTCTTGAATTCCACCTGCGCGCTGCGGGTGGTGTCGATGGCGTCGCTGAGGATGCTGGCGCGCTCCAGCGCGGCGGCGCTGCGGGCGTTGCCGGACGCGATGGCGCTCCAGCCGCCCACGCCCACCGCGACCAGCGCGACAAAGACGAAGCCACCCAGTAAGCCCAGCCGCACCGCAATCCTGAGATTCGCCAGATTCATAGGGAGCTCCTTCATTGTTGAGCTGTCCATGATGCTCCGACGCATGTGAAATGCCAAGTTGCACTAGTTGTATGCTAGCAACGCCTCACACCAGCTTCAGCTGGTTGATGAACCAGCGCCCGGCCGGCCCCGGCGGATGGTCGCGCATGTGGATGGCGTGCATCGAAAACCCCGGCCCCAGCGGCGCGTGCGCCTCCAGCGCGATGCACACCAGCTTGCCGGTGCGCAGGTCATCCTCGACCATGTGCAGCGGCATGTAACCCCAGCCCAGGCCGGCGCGCAGGAAGGCATGCTTGGCGCCGAGGTCGGCCAGCCGCCAGGTCTGCGCCGCCACCACACCGAAGTTGCGGCCGGCGGTCAGCGTCGAGCGGTCGGTCAACACCAGCTGCACGTGCTGCGCGGCCTCCACCTGTGGGATCTGGCCCGGCGCGGCCGCCAGCGGATGGCAGGGCGCCGCCACGCACACCGCCTTCACGCTGAGCAGGAATTCCGACGCGCAACCGGGAGGAATCTCCGGCAGCGAGCCGATGATCGCCAGCCGGCAACTGCCGGCGATCAAGGGCTGCACCACCGCCCCCAGCGCTTCCACGTACAGCCGCAGCGGCGTGCTGGGAAAAGCCGCCTTGAACGCCTGCACCGCCGCCGTCAGCGTGGCGATCGGGAACATCACGTCGACCGCCACCGCCAGTTCCGGCTCCAACCCCTCGGCCAGCGTGCGCGCCTTGGCCTTGAACGCATCCATGCCGCCGACCGCGGCGCGCGCCTGTTCCAGCAAGGCCCTGCCCGCCTCCGTCAGCTGCGGGTAACGGCCGGTGCGCTCGAACAGAGAAAAGCCCACCTGCTGCTCCAGGTTGGCCAGCGTGGTGCTGACCACCGACTGCGCCCGGCGCAGCTTGCGGCCGGCGGCCGAGAAACTTCCTTCGTCAGCGGCGGCGATAAAGGTGCGCAGCTGGTCCAACGACATGGCGTCAAGCATGTATCTACTCCTTGGATACTATCCATCCAATTATATAGGCTATTCAGATGGATAGCGCCGACCTAAGATGCTCTCCATGCACTGCAACCAACAAGGAGCAAGCAAATGAACCGCAACATCGCATTCCGCACCCAAGGCAACACCCGAGGCCCCATCACCCGCCTGGCCAGTCCCGGCGACGTGGGCCAGCTGATCAAGCCCTTCGTCTTCCTCGACCGCTTCCGCATGGAAGCGGGCCGCGGCGGCAAGATGGGCATGCATCCGCATTCCGGCATCGCCACCACCACCGTGATCCTGGAAGGCGCGATGGCCTACCGCGAAACCACCGGCAGCGAAGGCGTGCTGCACACCGGCGGCGTCGAGTGGATGAGCGCAGGCAACGGCGTCTGGCACGACGGCGGGCCCGCCGAAAACGTGCCGGTGCACGGCTTCCAGTTGTGGCTGGCGCTGCCGCCGGAAGATGAAAACGGCCCGGCGCACAGCCAGTACCTGGCGGCGGAGCATGTGGCCGGCAGCGGCCCGGCGCGGGTGATCCTCGGCCGCTACGGCGACGCCGTCAGCCGCATTCAGCCGCGTGCATCGCTGACCTACCTGCACGTGAAGCTGCGTGACGGCGAACGCTGGAGCTACCAGCCACCCGCCGGCCATGACGTGGCCTGGGTCGCGCTGGCGGACGGTGGGCTGCGGGTGGGCGAGGCCGTGATCGGCCGCGAGCTGGCGGTGTTCGAGGAAGGTGGCCTGGCCATCGACTTCGTCGCCGAAGGCGAGACGGAATTCGTGCTCGGCTCGGCGGTCAAGCATCCGCACGAACTGGTCACGGGCTATTACTCGGTACACACCAGCGAGGCCGCACTGGCGCAGGGCGAAACAGAAATCGAACGCATCGGCAGCCAACTGCGTTCGGCTAATTTGATGTAATCAAACTCATAGCAAAGGAACGATCATGAACAACACTAACACCTCCGTCATTCCAGCAGTCGGCCGCGTGCTGATGGCCACCATCTTCGTCATGAGCGGCATCGGCAAGCTGGCCGCCCCGGCCGCAACGATGGGCTATATCGCCTCATCCGGGCTGCCGCTGCCGATGCTGGCCTTGGTGGTGGCGATCGCCGTCGAACTGGGCGGCGGCCTGCTGCTGGCGCTCGGCATCCAGACCCGCCTGGTCGCGGCGGGACTGGCGGCGTTTTCCATCGTCACCGGGCTGGCCTTCCACCACGCGGTGGGCGACCAGAACCAGATGATCCACCTGCTGAAAAACATCGCGATGGCAGGCGGCCTGCTGCAAGTGGTGGCCTTTGGCGCCGGCGCCTACAGCTTCGACAACCGCCGCGCCGTCAGCGGCGGCCGTCAACCGGCGTAGCATGCACGTTGAGCACTCATCGAGCGCAGCGCCTGCCGCTAGCGCGCGCCGATAAACAGTTTTTGCAGATCGCCGTAAGGCATCGCTTTCTCCACCAACGGACCGGCGCTGCCGGTGGCCAGGAAGTCCCTGGCCATGTCGGCGGCTACCGCCCACAAGGCTTGCGAAATGCCGGAGCCGGCGCTCAGGCGGCGCACGCCCAGCTGGTGCAGCGCGTCGGCGGACGGCACGCCGGGCCAGTCCATCACATTGACCGGCAAGCCGGTGCCGGCCACCACCGCCTTGATCTCGTCCACCTTGCAGATGCCCGGCACGAACAGGCCGTCGGCGCCGGCCTCCTTGTAGAGCGCGGCGCGCTTCAGCACTTCGGCCACGCGTTCGCCTTCGGGCGCCAGGCCTTTCAGGTAGATGTCGGTGCGGGTGTTGATGAAGATGTCCTTGCCCGACTGCGCCGCCAGCTTTTTGATCGCGCTGATTTTCGCGGCCAGCAATTGCGGCGCGTCGTTGCCGTCTTCCAGGTTGATGCCGGCCACGCCGACATCGATCAAGCGCAGTACCGTTTGCGCGACCGCGTTGGCATCGTCCGAATAGCCGTTTTCCAAATCCACCGACAAGGGCACCGTCAACACGCGCGCGATGTTGGCGGCGACGTTGACCGCCACGTCGACCGGCATGTTGTTGCTATCGGCATAGCCGGCGGCCCAGGCCACGCCGGCGCTGGTGGTGGCGATGGCCGGCGCGCCCAGGCTTTCGAACAGTCTTGCGCTGCCGGCGTCCCAGGCGTTCGGCAGGTGCAGCAGTTTGCTTCCGTCGTGCAGTTTCTTGAAATCGCTCATGCTATCTCCGTGTTTAGAAAAGGCTGGCTTGCGCCGTGGTCAGGTTGGTAAAACTGTCGTGCATCGGCAGCAGGATCGAATCGGCGATCGGCTGCAGCTGCTTGGTCAGGTAATGCTCGTAGTCGATATTCGAGCGCATCACCTCGGTCGGTTCGGGTCCGCTGGTGGTCATCACATAGCTGATCCAGCCGCCGTTCTGGTAGCGCAGCGGGCGATGCTGCGCCTGATTGTACTCGTCGGCCAGACGCGCGGCGCGCACTTGCGGCGGCACGTTGACCTTGTATTCGTCCAGCCGCTGGCGCAGGCGCTTGCGGTACACCAGCAGCTCGTCGTAGTCGCCGGACATGGTCTTGCGCGCGTAGTCGCGCACGAATTCCTGGTAGGGCTCGTCCTTGAAGATGCGCTTGAACAGGCCTTGCTGGAACTGCTGCGCCAGCGGCGTCCAGTCGCTGCGCGCCACCTCCAGGCCGCGATAGATGACCTCCTCTTCGCCCTTGGCGTTGATGGTCAGGCCGGCGTAGCGCTTCTTGCTGCCCATTTCCGTGCCGCGGATGGTCGGCATGAAGAACTTTTGATAGTGCGTGTCGAACTCGATTTCGAGGTGGCATTCGAGGCCGTGCTTTTCCATCAGCATGGTGCGCCACCAGCTGTTGATCTTGCCGGCCAGGCCTTCACCGATGGCCAACGCCTCGCTGTTCGCGTACTCCTTTTTCAGCCAAATGAAGATGGAATCGGTGTCGCCGTAGATGACGTCGTAGCCTTCCGCCTCGACCAGTTCGCGGGTCTGTTTCATCATCTGGTGGCCGCGCAGCGTGACCGAGGAGACCAGGCGCGGATTGAAGAAACGGCATTCGGTCGCACCCAGCACGCCGCAGAAGGAATTCATCAGCAGCTTCAACGCCTGCGACAGCGGCTCGTTCCTGGCGCGCTTGGCGGCGTCGCGTTGCTTCCAGATTTGCGTGGTGATCTCGGGCAGGCAGTGGCGCGTGCGCGAGAACACGGTGCCGTTGACGCCCTCCACCACGGTCGACTGGTCGGCCGCGTTTTCGCCTTCGACCAGGCCGACCGGATCGACCAGGAAGGTGCGGATGATGGACGGATACAGGCTTTTGTAATCGAGCACCACGACCGAGTCGTACAGGCCGGGCTTGGAGTCCATGACGAAGCCGCCCGGCGAAGCACCGCCGGAGACGTCGCCGACGCTGGGCGCGACGTAACCTTCGCGATGCATGCGCGGCAGGTAGTGGTGGCCGAAGGCGGCGATCGATCCGCCCAGGTGGTCGGCCTGCAAGCCGGTCACCGTGGCGCGCTCGATCATGAAGGCCAGCAGGTTGGCCTTGTCGAAGATGCGCGTGACCAGCTCGCAGTCCTTCAGGTTGTAGTGGGCCAGCGCCGGCTTGTCGTCGTGGAAGCGGCGTTCGATCTCGGCCATCTTGTCGTAGACGTCGCCGATGTCCTTGCCCTCGCCCAGCATGGCTTGCGACACGTTCTCCAGGCTGAAGGACGGGAAGGTCCACGACGCCGCCTTCAGCGCGTCGATGCCGTCAAGGACGATGCGGCCGACCACCGGCGCGAACATATAACCCTGCTTGCCGGGATGCTCGCGCCACTCGATGGTCTTGCCTTCGCGGCCCAGCGCCAGCGGGATCTTGTGCTTGTCGGCGTTCTTTTGCAGCACGCGCAGGTCGAACTGCACCACGTTCCAGCCGACCAGCACATCGGGGTCGTGGCGCACGAACCAGGCGTTGAGCTTCTCGATCAGCTGGCGCGGCGTGGCGCAGTATTCCAGGTCGAAGTCGATCTGCTGCGTCGACTCTTGCGGCGCGCCCAGCATATAGACCTGGCGCTGGCCGCAGCCTTCCAGCGCGATCGAATACAAATCCTCGAAGGCGCTGGTTTCGATGTCGAGAGATACCATCTTCAGCTTGGGGCGGTAGTCCGGCGCGGGCTTGAGCTTGCAGTTGTGGATGACCGCAGCGCCCTCCGCGTGGCCGCCCTCGAACTGCACGGCGGCGGTGATGAAGCGCTCCATCAGAAAGCGCTCGGGCGGGCGGATATCGGCCTCCAGCATCTTGATGCCGTGCTCGCGCAAGGTGCGCTCCAGCGCGGTCAGCTGCTTGTAGCGGGAGGCGTAGATGCCGACGACCGGCTCCTGCTGGAAGGTTTTCAACGCCAGCTCGCGCAGCTCGATGCCGGACTTGACGTCGATCAGCGCCTCGATGGCCGAACGCTGCCTGGCCTCGGCGAAAGCCACCGAGGTTTGTGCGGTGAGGCGGATTTTTTTCGGGCCGTCGTCGGTCGCCAGCCAGAATTCGATCTCCGTCCCATTAGCCGCGTCTCGCCAGTGGCGAGTCAGGATAAAGCCATGTTGGGCGGTATGCGTCATGCCACAATTATACTGTATGCGCATACAGCCCGCATACTGGGGTCAAGTCTGACATTCGGACACGGCCTCTGCCGTAGCGGCCGCTACGGCAGAGGCCGTGTCCGAATGTCAGACTTGACCCCAGGGTTAGCCTGCCTTGTAGCGCGCCAGCTCCATCTTGCCGATCTGGCTGCGGTGCACTTCGTCCGGACCGTCGGCCAGCCGCAGCGAACGCGCGCCGGCGTAGGCCGAGGCGAGGAAAGGATCGGCCATGCCGCCGCCGCCCTGCACCTGAATCGCCCAGTCGATCACCTTGCACGCCATCGCCGGCGCCGCCACCTTGATCATGGCGATCTCCTTGGCCGCCACCTTGTTGCCCACCGTGTCCATCATGTGGGCGGCGTTGAGCACCAGCAGGCGCGCCTGGTCGATCATGATGCGCGATTCGGCGATGCGCTCCAGCGTCACGCCCTGCTCCGCCACCGGTTTGCCGAAAGCGACGCGGCTCAAGCTGCGCCGGCACATCTGCTCCAGCGCGCGCTCGGCCAGGCCGATCAAACGCATGCAGTGGTGGATGCGGCCAGGCCCGAGCCGCCCCTGGGCGATTTCGAAGCCGCGGCCCTCGCCCAGCAGCAGGTTGGAGGCCGGCACGCGCACGTTGTCGAACACGATTTCGGCGTGGCCGTGCGGCGCGTCGTCGAAGCCGAACACCGGCAGATGGCGCAGCACGTTCACGCCCGGCGTATCGCGCGGCACCAGTATCATCGACTGCTGCACGTGGCGGTTGGGATTATCCGGATCGCTCTTGCCCATGAAGATGAAGACCTTGCAGCGCGGGTCGTTGCCGCCGGAGGACCACCACTTGCGGCCATTGATCACGTACTCGTCGCCGGAACGCACGATGGAGCTGGCGATGTTGGTGGCGTCGGACGAGGCGACGTCCGGCTCGGTCATGCCGAAGCAGGAGCGGATGCGGCCATCGAGCAGGGGATCGAGCCACTCGCGCTGCTGCGCCTCGGTGCCGTAGCGGGTCAGCACTTCCATGTTGCCGGTGTCCGGCGCCGAGCAGTTGAACACTTCCGGCGCCCACACGGCGCGGCCCATGATCTCGCACAGCGGCGCGTATTCCAGGTTGCTCAAACCGGCGCCGTGCTGGGAATCGGGCAGGAACAGGTTCCACAAGCCGGCCGCGCGCGCCTTGAGCTTGAGTTCTTCCATCACCACGGTCGGCACCCAGGCGTCGCCGGCGGCGCGGTTGGCGTCGATCTCGGCGTGGAAGCGCGCTTCGTTCGGATAGATATGCTGGTCCATGAAGGCCGTCAGCCGGGCCTGGAGTTGCTTTACTTTCGGGCTGTAGTCGAAGTCCATGATGCTGTCCTTATCGGTAGGTGACGGCGCCGGGTTGCCCCAGCCATTCCAGATGCGAGTAGTTGTTCAGGTAACTGAGGGTGAACTGGCCGGGACGTTGCAGCAGCTTGGTGACGGCGCAATTGGCCAACGTCCAACTGAGCTCCATCACCTGATAGTCCTGCAAGCCAAGCAGGTGCTGCATCAGCGTGGCGATCACGCCGCCGGAGGTGAACACGATGGTGGTCTGCTTGCTGCTCTCGGTATCGAGCCGTTCCAGCGCGCCCACGCAGCGGCGGCGGAATTCCGGCCAGGTCTCGGAGTAGTCGTCGTCGTGCCAGCCGCTCATCCAGCGCTGCATGGCGGCGCGGAACAGATGCTCCAGCGCGCGCTGCGGCTCCTCGTGCTGCGCCAGCATCTGCTGGAAGGCGGCGGCGTCGTCGACCTCCGGGCAGTGGCGCCGCAGCACTTCGAGGTGGTCGAATTCGGCGAAGCCCGGATCGGTGATCCAGTCGGTATCGGCCAGTTGCGCTTTCGGCAGCTCGGCCAGGCAAGTGTCGGCGGTCTGGCGATGACGCGTCATGCCACCCACCACCACGCGCTGGAAGGACTGGCGGCCGTTGGCATACCACTGCCCCAGCAAGCGCGCCTGCTCGTAGCCGAGCGTCGACAGCTGGTCGTAATTGGCGTTGCCGAACGAAGCCTGCCCGTGGCGCACCAGATAAATTTGTCCCATTTTCTTCCAGCTCCAGATCAAAACAGGCACCAGCTTAACGTCCGGCCTATAATTCATCAAATGAATAGTTTTAATTGAGCCGAATAAATTTCATGCATATATCCAAGGTCGATCTCAACCTGTTCATCGTCTTCGAGGCGATCTACGCGGAAGGCAGCATCACCCGCGCCAGCCTGAAGATGAACCTGACCCAGCCCGCCATCAGCCACGCGCTGAACCGGCTGCGCCAGCTGTTCGACGATCCGCTGTTCGAGCGCCAGGGCCACGTGATGGTGCCGACGCCGCTGGCCCGCTCCATCATAGACCCGGTGCGGCAATCGCTGCGCGGATTTGAAGTGACGCTGAACGGCGCCGAGCGCTTCGACGCCGCGACCAGCGAGCGCACCTTCTCGCTGGCGCTGCGCGATGTGCTGGAAGCGAGCGTGCTGCCGCCGCTGATGGCGCGCGTGGCCGACGATGCGCCGACGGCGGGCCTGAACACCTTGCAGGTGGGCCGGCGCGAACTGGAAAGCGAACTGGCGGCCGGCAGCCTGGATGCCGCGATCGACATCCTGCTGCCGCTGTCGAACGACATCCGCCGCACGCTGCTGGCGACCGACCAGACGGTGGTGCTGGTGCGGCGCGATCATCCGCTGGTGAGCGGCGCGCTCGATCTGGACGGATATTTGAAACTGGAGCACATCCAGACCAGCTCACGCCGGCGCGGGCCGGGGCTGGAGGACTTTGAACTGAGCCGCATGGGATTGCAGCGGCGCGTGCGGCTGCGCTGCCAGCACTACTTCGCCGCCTGCCGCGTGGTCAGCCAGACCGACCTCGCGCTGACGATGCCAGAACGCCTGGCGCGGGTGGTCAACCAGCAGTTCGGCAACCAGATCCTGCCCTTCCCCTTGACCATGCCGTCGCTGGACATTTACCTGTACTGGCACACCAACATCGACACCGATCCAGCCAGCATATGGCTGCGCGGGCAAATCCAGCAGGCCATGCAGGCGGCGGGCTAGCAGCCGGCGCTGGCGCCGGAGGCCAGCGTGCGGATGGCTTTGGAGATATCGGCGGCGATGCGCGTGACGGCGCGGCGGTGGCCGGCCACCAGCGCATCATAGCCGCCGCCGACCGCCTCGTTGGCGACGCTGCGGCAGGTCAGCACCTTGACGCCGCCCACCAGGCGCACGCTCCACACCGCATCGATCAGCGCATACTGCCCGGGCGCCGATTCAAAGCGCTGCACGTTGGTGCTGATGCGGTAGACCGGCGCGCCGTCCGCCGTCGGCGTGCGGAACACGTCCACCGTTCCCAGCTCGCCGGTGATCGCCAGTGACAGCGCCTGGCCGAGCTCCGAGGCCGGCATCGCCGACCAGCGCTCATGCTCCAGCAAATCGATGCGCCCCGCCTCCGTGCTGACCACCAGTTGATAGCGCGCCACCTGCTGCGGCACCGTCACCGCCGGCAGCTCGATGTAGTAACCCGCAGGCTTGGCGGCCGGCGCCGGCACGCCGATGCCGTTACTCAGGCTGTAGAAGTGCTCGGGCGGCGCGGCGGCGCAGCCGGCCAGCAGCACCGCGGCCGCCATGGCCAGCGCGGTTGTATAGCGCATCATTTGGGTTCTCCCTTGGTGTCCTGCTTGTTGGTCTTCCCGCGCAGCAGCGACTCGGGATGGCGCTCCAGGTAATCAGACAGCGCGTTCAGCGATTGCAGCGTTTGCGTCAGCTGCTGCAAGGCTTCGCGCAGGTCGGACTGCACCGGCGAGTCCTTTTGCAGCAGCTGGTTGGCTTCGCCGAAGGTCTTGCGGGCCGCGCCCAGCGTGTCCTTCATCTCCGGCACCACCTGCGCGTCGATCTGCTTGAGCAGCACGTTGGCGCTCTTGAGCGTATCGCGCAGGTTGTTGCCGATCTCGCCGAACGGCACCTGATCGAGCTTGCGCGCGATGCTGGCGATCTGCGTTTGCAGCTCGTCCAGGCTGTTGGGCACCGTCGGCACCTCCAGCGGATACTGCGCCACATCCAGATTCACCTTAGTCGCGTTCGGGAAGAAGTCCAGCGCCACATACAGCTGGCCGGTCAGCAGGTTCCCGGTGCGCAGCTGGCCGCGCAGGCCACGCGCCACCATGCGCTCCAACACCACCGGACCGGCGTTGCGATCCTGGTCGCTGGAGACGGACTGCTGGAAGCTGCGGCCCAGGCGCGCCGGGTACATGTCCACCGTCACCGGCATGCGGAAGCTCTTCTTCACCGGATCGAACTCTACGCCGACCGAGCGCACCTCGCCCAGCACGATGCCGCGGAAGTCCACCGGCGCGCTCGGCGACAGGCCGCGCAGCGACTGGTCGAAGTACAGCACCGTGGTGATCGGCACGCCATCCGGCTCGCGCAAGGCGTTGGCCTGGTCGGAGGCCAGCGGGAAATCGGTGCCGGGAGCCGCCTGCTGGTCCGGCTTCTGGCCGCTCATGCTTTCGAAGGCGATGCCGCCCACCAGCAACGCCGCCAGCGACTGCGTGTTGACCTTGAAGCCGTTCGAATCGAGCCGTACATCGACGCCGCTGGCATGCCACCAGCGCGTGTTCTTGCCGACGTACTGGTCGTAAGGCGCGCTGACGAACACCGTCATTTTCACGCCGCGCCCCTTCTCGTCCAGGTCGAAGCCGATCACCTGCCCCACCTGGATGCGGCGGTAGAAGATCGGCGAACCGACGTCGATGGAGCCGAGGCTCTCGCCATGCAAGGAGAATTTGCTGCCCTTGTCGTCGCCGGCCACCTGCGGCGGTTTTTCCAGTCCGGTGAACTCCTCCTTGACCTCCTCCGACTTGCCGGCGTCGACGCCGATATAGGCGCCCGACAGCAAGGTGCTCAGACCGGAAACGCCGCTCGCGCCCACACGCGGCCGCACCACCCAGAACCGGGTATCGGCGGCCGTGAAGCGCTTGGCTTCCTTGCTCATGTCGATCAGCACCAGCACCTTGGACAAATCCCGCGACAGCGTAATCGAGCGCACCAGGCCGATATCCACGTCCTTGTATTTGACCTTGGTCTTGCCTGGCTCCAGGCCGTCCGCGCTGCGGAAGCTCACCGTCACCGTCGGCCCCTGGTCCAGCACCGACTTGGCCACCAGCGCCAGGCCGATCAAGGCGGCCAGCAAGGGGATCAGCCACACCAGCGAAGGCAGCCAGCGATTGGCCTTCTCCACTCTTGGCTCGGGCAGCGGCGGCGCGCCGCTTTCGTTTTCAGGCATGGTTCTCTCCATTTGAATCTATTGGGTCCCAGATCAGCCGCGGGTCGAACTGCATCGACGCGATCATCGTCAGCACCACCACCGCGCAAAACGCCAGCGCGCCGGGACCGGCGGTGATCACGGCCAGCGACTGGAAGCGCACCAGCGCCACCGTCAGGGTAATCACAAAAATATCGAGCATCGACCAGCGGCCGACAAACTCCACGATCCGGTACAACACCGTGCGCTGCAAGGGCCGCCAGCGCGAACGGCGCTGCGCCGTCAGCGCCAGCAGCGACAGCGCCGCCAGCTTCAGCACCGGCACCACGATGCTGGCGATGAAGATGATCGCCGCCAGCGCCGGCGAGCCGCTGGTCCAGAAGTAGACCACGCCGCTGATGATGGTGTCGTCTTCCTTGCCGAACAGCGAGTGCGTGTACATCACCGGCAGCAGGTTGGCGGGGATGTAGAGAATGGTGGCCGCCAGCAGGAAGGCCCAGGTGCGGCCCACGCTGTCGGGACGGCGCCGGTGCAGCACGGCGCCGCAACGCGCGCAATGCTGGTGCGCGGCCGGCTGGTGCTGCGCCACCAGGCCGCAGCTGTGGCAAGCGGCCAGCCGCGTGTGCGGCGTGTAGCGGAACTCCGCCTGCGCCGGACGGCGCGGCCCCGGCAAGTGCTCGCCGATATTCCACAGCATCTGCGGATCGAACGACGTAACGATCGCCAGCATCAACGTCAGCGCGCCAAAGGCGAACAGGCCCGGTTGCACCACCACATGCGCCAGGCTGGTCATCTTGACGATGGTGATCAGGATGCCGATCATCAGCACCTCCGTCATGCCCCAGCGCCGCGCCGCGCCAACCGCGCGCAGCAGATGGTCGAAGCCGCGCGGCCGCACGCGGTTGTGCAGCGCCAGCGTCACATACAGCAGCGCGCCCAGTTCGACCGCCGGCAACAGCGTCGTGAACAGGAACACGAGCACCGCCACCATTTGCATATGCTCCGTCCACAGCACGCGTATCGCGCCAAACAAGGTGGCGCTGGACGAGTAGCCGCCCACTTCCAGTTCGACGATGGGGCAAAATTGGGCGATCAGGAAGGTGAAGATGGCGCCCAAGGTGATGGCCGCCATGCGGTTGACGTCCGAGTGGCTGCCGCGATAGAGGATGGAACGGCAGCGCACGCAGCGCGCTTTCTCGCGCGGCAGCACCGGGCGCCGCTTGTGCAGTAAGCCACAATCGTGACAGCTGATCAAATCATATCGGTGCACTGGCTGGCCGTTTGTTCAATAATGGCCCTATGATACGACAATCGATACCATTAATCCGCTAAAATCGCGCCCCCAATGCATCGGTAACGAAGGTAACCATGTTCCGCAACCAGTCCAAGATCCTGATCGCAGCAACGCTGGTCGTTGCAGGCTACGCGCATGCGCAGACAGGGAAGGAACTGGTGTTCGGCACCTCCCACGAAGAGACCTCGCCGCTGTTCCTGTACGCCAGCGCCTACCTTCAGCAGCTGTGCACCACCAGCGGGCAACGCTGTGCGCTGCAAAGCCTGCCCGGCCGACGCGCCGAGGCGATGCTCGCCGCCGGCAGTATCGCCGGCGAGGTAGGCCGGGTCAAAGGCTACATTCAGAAGCACCCGGACTATGTGCGGCTCGACGAACCGTTCATCGTCTCGCGCACGCGCATCTTCACCCGCACCGACAAGGACATCACCAGCTGGGAATCGCTGGCGAAGAACGTCAAGACCGTCAGCTACAAACGCGGCATCTATCTGTACCAGCAGCGGCTGGAGGCGCTGCAGCCGGCGATCCAGCCGCACGACGTGCAGAGCGAAGCGGCTTGCTTGCAAATGGTGCTGGCGGTGCGCGACGACGCCTGCGTGTTCGACGAAGGCGGCATCAGCGCCGAGGCGAGGCCGCTGCTGGCGCAGGGGCATAGCAGCGCCTCGGTGGAGGACCTGCCGCTGTACATCTACCTGGGGAAGGACAACGCGGCGCTGGCGCCGGCATTGTCCGACGCCGCCAGGCGCATGGCTGCGCGCGGCCTGCCGGCGCAGCTGCACCACAAGTTCTACGAGACCAAATAGGCTTACTTGATGCTGGTGTTGAGTTCCTGGAAGTGGGCCGTCTTGCCCAGCGACTGCCAGGTGGCCAGCAGATTGGCCGGCGGCGCAATCAGCTTGCGCGCCGCCAGATCGAGCCAGCCGCCGGTGCTGGTCACGCGCGCGGCCAGCTTGCCGTCGGCGCGGATGATGTCGGTGCTGAGCGACCAGCGGCTGCCGTCTTCGGACAGGCCTGCCACGCCCAGCGTGACGGTGATCTCTTCCAGCAGCATGACCTCCTTGAAGTAGGCGATTTCGTCCTTCATCACCACCGGGCCGATTTTCAGGCGCATGAATTCGCTCATCGGGAAGCCGTTCTCGGACAGGAACAGCATGCGCACATCGCCGGCCTTGTCCAGGAAGGTTGTATTGCGCATATGGCTGTTGAAGTCCATATCGCCCCAGCCGGCCATCATCTTTTTCTCAAACATCTTACTCTCCAAGGAAATCCAATAGCGTGCATGCTACCACCTTGGTCGCCTTGCGCAGGTCTTCCAGCAGCAGCCGCTCATCCGCCTTCTTGGCGTTGGACTCGGGCACGGAGCGCGGGCCGGCGCCGTACAGCACCGCCGGGATGCCCTGCTCGCCGTACAGGCGGGCGTCCGCATACAGCGGCGTGCCTTGCGCGGGGATCGTCTCGCCGATGAAGGTTTGCGCGTTCTGCTGCAGGCTGGCCACCAGCTTCTCGGTGCCCGGCTGCTCGCGCAGCGCGTGCGACAACAGCAGGCGCTTGATCTCGACGCGGATGCCGGGCTGGCCTTCCACCGCTTTCTCGATCAGCGCGCGCACCTGCGCTTCCACCACCACCGGATCTTCTTCCGGAATCATGCGGCGGTCCATCTTCAGCACGACTTTTCCCGGCACCACGTTGGTGTTGGTGCCGCCGTCGATGCGGCCCACCAGCATGGTCGGCGAGTCGATGCCGGGGATTTTCGATTTGACCTTCTTCAGTTCCGGCAGCTGGTCGTAGATCGCGTTCAGGATGCGGGTTGCCGCTTGCAGCGCATCGTGGCCGGTCTCCGGCATCGCGCCGTGGCCGGACTTGCCGTGCACCGTGATCTCCAGTTGCAGGCAGGCGTTGTGCGCGGTGACGATGTTGTAGCTGAAGCCCGCCGCGATGACGAAGTCCGGCTTGGTCAGCTTCTGCTCCAGCAGCCAGCCGGGTCCCAGCAGGCCGCCGAATTCCTCGTCATACGTGAAATGCAGTTCCAGGCCGCCCTTGAGCGGCACGCCCAGCGCCTCCAGCGCGCGCGTGGCGAAGATGTAGGTGGCGAAGTCGCACTTGGAGACCGCTGCGGCGCGGCCGTAGATGTAGCCGTTTTCCACCACGCCGCCATACGGCGGATAGGTCCAGTTGTCCCCCGGCGGCACCACGTCGCCATGGGCGTTGAGCGCCACGGTCGGACCGCCGGCCTGGTACGGGCGGCGCACGATCAGGTTGGTGATGGTCTCCATGCCGTAGTCCTGCACCACCTGCGCCGGCACCGCGTGCTTCTCGACGGTCCAGCCGTAGGCCTTGACCAGGTCGGCCACCATGTCCGCATGCGGCGCGTTGTTGCCGGGTGGGGTATCGGTCGGCACGCGCAGCAGCTGCTGCAATACCCCCACCTCTTCATCGAAGTGCGCGTCGATCCATAGTGCCAGTTGTTCCTTGTTCGTCGTCATCGCAGTTCTCTCACTTGGCGCCGGACTCGAACCAGGTCGCGATCTGCGCCCGTTCGGCATCGGTCATATTGGTCAGGTTCGCAAGCGGCATGGCTTTCAGCTGGACCGATTGCTTGTAGATTTTTTCCGCGTTCTGGTGGACCTGTTCGGCGCTGTCGAGCATCACGCCGGCGGGTGCCGTCGCAAACCCAGCTTGCGACGGATGGGCCGAGTGGCAAGCCACGCAGCGCTGCTCGATGACGGTCTTCACCTTGGCGAATTGCGCCGCCGGATCGGCCGCCGCAGGCACCGCCACGGGACGCGGCGGCGCGATCGCCACCGCCACGCCGACCAGCAGCGCCACGCCAACGGCCGGATAGCGCCACTCCACGCGCCCCTTGTGGCGCAGGTTGAAGAAGTGGCGGATGCAGACGCCGGCCGCCATGATGAAGGCCAGCACCAGCCAGGCGTGGTCGTTCCGGTAGGTCATCGCGTAGTGGTTGCTGATCATGATGAACAGCACCGGCAACGTGAAGTAGTTATTGTGGACGCTGCGTTGC
Organism: Duganella violaceipulchra; assembly: GCF_019166075.1. Lineage (NCBI taxonomy): Bacteria > Pseudomonadati > Pseudomonadota > Betaproteobacteria > Burkholderiales > Oxalobacteraceae > Duganella > Duganella violaceipulchra. The sequence continues at coordinate 86,076 of NZ_JAHTGR010000007.1, forward strand.
TTAGCCTTCTGGCCGTGGACCGGATCGGGCAGGCGGCCGGCCGACATGGCCTCCACCATCTTGCGCTGGCCGGGGATAATCAGCATCAGCACATTGCCGACCATGATGGTGCCGATCAGCGCACCGACGTGGATGTAGGCGGCGCGGCCGCTCAGCACATGCGTGAGGCCATACGCGGCGCCGACGATCAGCGCGAACACCACCACGCCGAACCACAGGTCGCGCTGTCCCAGCGGCGAGCGGCACAGCAGGTCGTACACGGTCCAGCCGACGACCAGTGTGCCGACGCCGATGCCGATCGCCTGCCAGCTGCCGATATCGGCCACCGACTTATCGATCATCATCGCCTGGGCGTTGAAGTAATAGGCGATGGTCAGCAGCGCGATGCCGGACAGCCAGGTGGAATAAGCTTCCCATTTAAACCAGTGCAGCTCCTTCGGCAGTTCGGCCGGCGCCACCAGGTATTTTTGCGGGTTGTAGAAACCGCCGCCATGCACCGCCCACAATTCGCCGGACACGCCCTTCTTCGCCAGCTCCGAGCCGGGAGCCGGCGGGCGGATCGAATTATCCAGCCAGACGAAGTAGAACGAAGCGCCGATCCAGGCGATGCCGGTGATGACGTGCAGCCAGCGCACGATCAGGTTGAGCCACTCAAGGCCGTACGGGATCAGATAGGCGTATAAATCCATGGGAGCTTTCCGGGTAAAGAGTGTGGCTAATTTACAGAAGATAAACGGAATTGACGCCGACCACATGAACATTAGAGTATATTAAACATATCCGATTCCGTATAACAGAAATACTCACATGGCCGCCCTGCCGCAACACCTGGATCTGCACCTGATCCGCATCCTCTACCTGCTGCTGGTTGAGAAGAACGTCTCACGCGTCGCCCTCAAGCTGAATCAGCCGCAGCCCTCGATCTCCGCCTCGCTGCGCAAGCTGCGCGAGCTGACCGGCGATCCATTGCTGGTGCGCGGCGCGCGCGGCATGGTGCCGACCCAGCACGGCGAAAGCCTGCTGATCCCGGCCAAGCGCATCCTCGACGAGACCGAGAACCTGTTCCTGAAAAAGTCGCCCTTCGTGCCACAGGAAGAAGCGCGCACCTTCCACATCGCCGCGCCGGACTACCTGGACAGCCAGTTCCTGCCCAACCTGGTGGCGCTGCTGCGGCGCGGATCGCCCAACAGCCGCGTGAAGATCCACGGCCTGGGCCCCGGCGTGGACTACGTGCGCCTGCTGTCGGACGGCGACATGGACCTGGTCATCGCCAACTGGGACGAGCCGCCCGAGCACCTGCACATGTCCAAGCTGTTCGAGGACCCGATCATCGCCGTGATGCGCTCCGACTGCCCGTATGCCCTGCGCACCGGCAGCGACGACATGACCATCAACGACTACCTGTCCCTGCCCCACGTGGCGCCGACACAGATCCTGCCCGGCTACCACGGCGTCATCGACGACTTCCTGGAGCGCCAGGGCCTGCAGCGCAACGTCGCGGTGGAATCGGCCTACTTCGGCCTGATCCCCTACATGCTGACGCAGACAGACCTGGTGCTGACCACCGGCCGCCAGTTCGTGCGCTACTACGAACGCAACATGCCGCTGAAGACCTTCACGGTGCCGGTCAAGTTCCCGCCGATGCGCTTCTACCAGCTGTGGCATGAGCGCGTGCACCAGGCGCCGGAGCACAAGTGGCTGCGCGAGCAGGTCGCCACGGCGGCCAAGGCGCTCGGCAAATAATAACCCTTAGCGGATAGCGCATATAACTGCACGGCTCAGTTGCGATTACACTAGGCTATGACGACACTTTCCGACTTAAACAGCTGCGATGCCGCCACCTTCACCGACCGCCTGCGCGGCATCTACGAGCACTCGCCGTGGATACCGGAACGGGCGGCGCTGCAGCGGCCCTTCGCCAACGCCACCGCGCTCAAGCTGGCCTTGCAGGAGGTGGTCAGCGCCGCGTCGCTGGACGAGCAACTGGGCCTGACCCGCGCCCACCCCGAACTGGCGGGCAAGGCCGCCGTTTCCGGCCAGCTGACGGCCGAATCCACCAGCGAGCAAGCCAAGTCCGGCCTGCACCTGTGCAGCGCCGAGGAATTCGCCACGCTGCACCAGCTGAACGCGGACTACAACGACAAATTCGGCTTCCCCTTCATCCTGGCCGTCAAAGGCCCGGACGGACAAGGGTTGACGCGCCGCGCCATCATCGCCACCTTCACGCGCCGCCTGAAGAACCAGCGCGCCGACGAAATCGCCGAGTGTCTGCGCCAGATTAAGCGCATCGCCGAACTGCGGTTGAACGACCTGCTGGGCATGACGCTGGACTTCGGCCCGACCATCATGCAGTGGTGTGAAACCATAGCCGCATGGAGCGACACCGACAACAGCGCCAGCGCGGACTTCGACCTGACCTGCGCCTACATGACGCCGGCGCACCGCAAGACCGCCGCGCAGCTGCTGGACTGGATGCGCGATGCCGGCATGGACGCGCACATCGACGCCGTCGGCAACGTGGTCGGCGTCTACCGCTCGGATGCGCCGGACGCGAAAACACTGATGACCGGCTCGCACTACGACACCGTGCGCAACAGCGGCAAGTACGACGGCCGTCTCGGCATCCTGCTGCCGATCGCCATCGTGCGCCACCTGCGCCGGCGCGGCGAGAAGCTGCCCTTCCATTTCGAGATCGTCGGTTTCGCCGAAGAGGAAGGAGTGCGCTTCAAGAGCACTTTCCTGGGCAGTAACGCGGTGACCGGCCACTTCGACCTGTCGCTGCTGGACCAGGCCGACGCCGACGGCGTCACCATGCGCGAAGCGCTGCTGGCGGCCGGCCACGACGTGGCGCGCATTCCCGCCATCGCGCGCGATCCGGCGCAGCTGCTCGGCTTCGTGGAAGTCCATATCGAACAAGGCCCGGTGCTGCTGGAACGCGACCTGGTGCTGGGCGTGGTGACGGCCATCGCCGGCAGCTCGCGCTACCTGGTCGAGCTGACCGGCCTGGCCAGCCACGCCGGCACCACGCCGATGACGATGCGCAGGGACGCGGCAGCGGCGGCGGCGGAAATCGTGCTGCTGGTCGAGCAGCGCTGCGCGCAGGGCGCGTCACTGGTGGGCACGGTCGGCCAGTTGCAGGTACCCGGCGGTTCGGTCAACGTGATCCCCGGCGCATGCAAACTGTCGCTGGATATCCGCGCCGCCGACGACGCGGTGCGGCTGGCCGCCGTGAAGGATGTGTTGGACGGCATCGCGGCGATCTGCGCGCGGCGCCAGGTGGAAGTGAGCATGCAGCAAATCGTCGACGCCTCGGCGGCGCCCTGCGCGCCACGATTGATGCAGCAGTTCGGCGCCGCCATCGAACGCGCCGGCCTGCCGCGCTTCGATCTGCTGTCCGGAGCCGGCCACGACGCGATGGCAATGGCCCGGATCACCGACGTGGCCATGCTGTTCACCCGCTGCGGCAACGGCGGCATCAGCCACAATCCGCTGGAGACCATGACGGCCGACGATGCCGAACTGGCGAGCGTGGTGCTGCTCGACTTCCTGCGCAGCTTCCGCCCCGCCTAGCGCCACGCCGGGCTAGCGCCCCTCGACCTGCCGGCTCAGTTCAGGCGTCCACTCGATGCGGTGGAGCTCGATCAGGCGGCGGTATTCGCCGCTGGCGATCAGGGCGCGCAGGCCCCGGTCGAACTGGTCGCGCAACGCGGTCAACTGGCGCCCCCTGGCGAAGGCGATGTAACTGGGTACGCTGTCGATCGCCTGCGGCAGCTTGACGATATGGCTGGCCAGGTCGACGCCGACCAGCTTATCAAGTGTGTAGCTGGCGGTGTACACATTGCTGGGTATCAGATCGACACGGCCCAGTGTCAGCTTGCGGAAGTTCTGCTCCAGCGTGGGCACCTCGCGGATCGCCAGTTGCGGACGCGCCGCCTCGAAGCGAGCACCGTAGTTCACGCTCAGCACAGTGCCCACCCGCAGTCCGGCCAGCGCGGCGAAGTCGCCGTCGAAGCGGGCGCTGTGGTCGTCCCTGGCGTAGAAGTAAATAATCTGCGGAATCAGTGATTCGCGGCTGAAATCGAGGAATTGTTCGCGCTCCGGCGATTGGAAGATCGTGAAGATGCAATCACGCTCGCCCTGCCGGATCAACGCCAGCGCCCTGCCCCATGGCAGGATTTCGACGCTGACGGTATGGCCCAGGCTCGCCATCACAGCCGCGACGATGTCGACCGCCAGACCGTGCACCGGACCGCCGACGTCCTGCTGGATCAACGGGGGATAGTTGAGCGATACGCAGCGATAGGCTCCGGCGTGGGCAGCGCCGTAGGCGAAGAGCAGCACTGCTGCCAAACGAGACTTACCAAGCACGAAGCCTCCCGATTAGACGGTGAATCACGGCTTTTCCGCCGTCCGCAGATCCTTCACCTGGGACTCGCCAACCGTGCCGGCCTGCCCGCCCCAGGTCACACGCAGGAAGTTGCTCAAGCCGGCGATTTCCTTGTCGCTCAACTTTCTCGCAAAACCCGGCATGGCCGGCATGCTCTCCTTCCTGCCAAAGCGCTGCGCCTCGATGCCGTCCAGCGTGACGACGATCAGATTGCGCGGATCGGCGCTGCGCACGGTGGTATTGCCCTTCATCGCCACCGCGACATGCGGCTTGCCGACGCCATCGACGCCATGACAGCCTGCGCAGACGGCGATGTAGGTGCGGCGGCCGGCATCGATCGCCGCATCGCTGGTGGGCGCCGCGGGCTTCAGCGGCTGCGGCGACAAGGGTTTGTCGCCCAGCAGATAGGTGGTCATCGCCCACATGTCGCCCGGCGTCAGATGCTGGGTGCTCAGGTGGACCACGGCGAACATCTCACCGTAGGCCGAGCCTTGCGGCGCAACGCCGGTGCCGAGGAACGATGACAGGTCGGCCGCCGTCCATCCGGATGCCGACAGCCCGGCCGGCGAGATATCCGGCGCGGCGATGCGCGCCAACGCGCTGCCGCCCAACGGCATTGCGCCATCCATCTGTCCCAGCGAGCCACGCGGCGTATGGCATTCCGCGCAGTGCCCCATCGTGTTGACCAGGTAGCGCCCGCGCAGATACGCGGACGACTGGCCGGACGAAGCGTCGGGCAGCGTGTCCTTCAAGAACAGCATATTCCAGAAGCGCATACCGAAGCGCATGTTGTAGGGGAACTTGAGATCGGCGGCCTTGCTGGGCACCGCCGCCGGCTTGATCTGCATGAGATAGGCGAAAATGGCGTCGCTGTCGGCACGGCTCATCGAACGGTAGGAGGTGTAGGGCATGGCCGGATACAGATGCCTATCCGGCGCCACGCCGTCGCGCAAGGCTGCGTAGAACTCCTCTGCGCTCCATTTGCCGATGCCGTGCTCCTTGTCCGGCGTGATGTTGGTGCCGTAAAAAGTGCCGAAGTCGGATTTCAATTCCACGCCGCCGGCAAACGGCGCACCGGTGGCCGACGTGTGGCACGCGGCGCAATCGGCGGCCTTGACCAGATAGCGTCCGCGCGCGACGGCGTCGCTGCCGGCGGCGGCCTGGGCGCCGCCGGACAATACGGCCAGCAACGCCAGAGTAGCGCGTAGAGAGAGAAGGCGGTTCATCATTTGCCCTCCTTCACCAGCCCTGGTGTATTCAGCACGACATCCTTGACCGCCTCGAAATAGCGCACGTAGCCGGTGCAGCGGCAGATGTGGGCATTCAGGCTTTCGGTGATGGTCTCGTCGATCTGGTCCCGGCCGACCGGTGTGCGTTTCAAGCGCTCCAGCAGCACCGTGGCCGCGTTCACGAAACCCGGCGTACAGTAGCCGCACTGGAAGCTGAAATGTTCGAGGAATTTTTGCTGCACCGGCGACAGCGCCACCACCTCGCCCTTGTCGTTCAACTTGGCGTGGCCCTCCACCGTGCGCACTTTTTTACCGTCGAAGAAATGCGCGCCGGTGATGCAGGAGCGGACCTCCTCGCTGGTGCCGTCGGATTTATCCAGGATCACCACGCAGGCGTGGCAAACGCCCTGCCCGCAGCCCAGGCGCGAGCCAGTCAGGTCCAGATACTCGTGCAGGAAGTCGATCATCATCAGGCCTTCCGGCGCCGGCAGCGGGCCGACCGTCTTGCCGTTGACGGTGAGCGTAATTGGTTTGGTCGCGATGCTCATGCCAGCACCTCCTGGATATGTTCCGGCGTGACCGGCAAGTCGGTGAAGCGGTGGCCGATCGCGTGCGCGATGCCGTTGACGATGGCGCCAACCACGGGAATCATCACTACCTCGGCAATGCCCTTGGGCGTATCGGTCTCCGTCAACGGCGGCAGGATATCTGCCGTCTGCTTCCACACCGCGACGTCGCGCGCGCGCGGCAGCTGGTAGCGGTTGAAATTCCAGCTGCCGTTGCCCGGGCCATCCTCGTACAGCGGCAGGTACTCGTAGAGCGCATGGCCTATGCCCATCGCCAGCCCGCCCTGCAACTGGCTCGATACCAGCTGCGGCGACAGCATGCTGCCGCACTCCATGATGGAATGATGGCTGAGCAGCTCGACCTTGCCGCTGGCCTCATGCACCGACAATTCGACCAGCGTGCCAATCGCGCTGTAATACGTGACAGTGGCGTTATTGCGCTGCACCGGTGGGATGAACACGCGCTTGCGGTTCAGCACATGGTAGCCGCCGGTGGAGCTCATGCTGGCTTTCTTGCCCTTGTCCGCGCCGTCACCGTAGCGCAGCGACAGGCCGTCTATCGGCAGGCGCACGCCGGCGCCGTTGACGTCGAACTCCGCTTCGGTCCACTGCCAGCGGTTGAACACGTGCACCGTGGCGCCGGTCACCAGTCCCAGCTCGTGCGCCTTGCTCGCCAGCTGCTCGTACGACAGGGCCTGCAAGCCGCCGGCGGACAGCTTGCCGTCGACCCAGCGCGCATCCTCCACCCGTATCACCAGCGACGCCGCCTGGCCGCCCGCATAGCCCTCGCTCCAGATGGCCATCGCGGCCGGCCAGAGGCCGTGCATGAAGACCACCCGCGCCGCTTCGCGCGTGCTGTGCGTGAAGTAGTAGGCCGAGTTGGTGGCGCTGGCGGGAGAACAGTAGGTCGACGACCAGCGCGGATTGGCCGACAGCTTGTCCTGGTCGGCCTGGCTCATGATGTAGGGATCGCCGCTGCTGACCACCGGCAGGTCATCCCATTCGGTGACGGCGGTATGTACCAGGCCGGCCGGCTTGCCCAGCCATTTGGCGCAAGCCACCGCCTGCGACGTCGACATGCCGGTGCCGATCTCGGTGCCGCTGTGCGACAGCTCGATCGCGCCATCGGCGTTGATCTGCACCTTGGCGAAGGAGCTCTCGGCGCCGGTACCGAAGTCCTTCTGCACGCAGGCGAATCCCACGCCGTAGCGATGGCCGGGATGCGCCGCCTCGAACGCGCGCTTGGCGCCGGCCCGGCCGGTCCACAGCGGATGTACCTTGGCCTTTTGCAGCACCTCATCGACCCGCACCGCGCCGGCCGGAATCGCGCCCTGCGTGTTTTTCATCCCCGACCGCAGCGCGTTTTTCAGTCTGAAATCGATCGCGTCGAGCCCCAGCTTTTCCGCGAATTCATCGATCATCATTTCGGTTGCGGCCATGCTCTGCAAGGTGCCGTAGCCGCGTGCCGATCCTGCGTCAACAGCGCGCGAGGCGATGGCCACGGCGGCGAAATCGTTCTTCGGAAAATAGTAGATCGACTGCGCGGCCGTCGCCGACACCATCGCCACCGATGGCGAGAAGTTACAGCGCCCGCCGCCGTTGGCCTCGAAATATCCCTGGAACGATTGCAGCATCGCGCTCTTGCGGTCGACCGCGATGCGGTACTTCATCTTGAACGCATGGCGCTTGATCGACGACTGGAACTGCTCGTAGCGGTCATTGGCCAGCCGCACCGGAACGCCGTTCGCGTAGAGCGCCGTCATCAGGCCGTAGAACGGGAAATTGTAGTGGTCCTTGGAGCCGTAGCCCACCGTGTAGCACGGATGCAGGAACAGCTTCTTGAGCGGGAACTTGCTCTTCTTGAGCATCTCTATCGTGCTGTCGATGACCTCTTGCGGCGACTGCGTCGGCACCACCATGTGCAGCGTTTGCGCGGCGGCGTCGTACCAGCAGTTGGCGTTGTCCGGCTCCATCGCGGCGGTGTCCACCGACTGCGTGTTGTAGTCGCGTTCCAGCACCAGCCAGTCGGCCGGCGGGCGATCCAGTTCCTCCTTGATCTGGCTGGCGTAGTACATGCCCTGCTCGCCCAGCTTGCCGTGCTCTATGCCATCCGGCCAGACCGGCTGCTGCTTGCGCATCGCGCTGGGGAACACTGGCGCGTTTTTCAGGCTGGAGAAAACGTCCATGTCGGCCGAGGTGGCGCCGCCGACCCGCACAAAGCGGAAGGTGCCCCACGGGTCGCGCTCCATCGGCGGCGCGGCGGCGCCGTAGCGCACCACGCCTTCCTTGAACTGCAGCGCATCCTTGGCCGCGCGGAAGCGGGCGAAGTCGTTGAAGATCAGGACCGCCACCGCATGTCCCAGATAGGCCGCCTGCTTCCCGGCCGGCAGCAGCATGTCGGCGCCATAAAAACCGGGGAAGGCGACGCCGTCGCGCACCAGGTCTTCCGCCGTCACGATGCGGTCCGGTTTCAGGTCCGCACCCAGCAGCGACAGGTCGATGCCGTCAAACAGCGCGTCGGTGCGGGTGGTGCGCAGCATCAGGGCGTGGGCTTGCTGTTGCGGCCAGTGCGGCATGTCGCGCGAACGGATGTCGCGGGCGAAGACTTTGGCGCCGGTCACCTTGGACAGGCCGTCGATACGGAATTTGGCCAGTCCGGCCTTGCCGTCCCAGGCGACCGGCGTGAGGATTTTTTCCTCGAACAGGGCGGCGAGCGCCTTGCCGCCCAAGGGCGCGATGTAGACAGAAACACCAGCAACCACGCTGGCCTTCAAGAAACTGCGGCGTGTAATGTCCCCATTCATCTTGTAACCTCTCAGAGAGTCAGGTCAAGCGTTTCTTCTTTTTCGAGTAATCTAGTTGACCAGAGAGCAGGGGACGAGTCAACATCTTTCAAACGGGGCGCCGCTACAGTTAATCGCCGCGCAACAGGGCCAGTTCGCGCTGTACAGCCTTGATCACCGGCGCCCAGTCGCCGGCGGCGGATTGTCGGAACAGGCGCATCGCCCGATACCACGGTGTATCGCTACGCTCCGTCAGCCAGCGCCAGTCGCAGCGATAGTCGGGCAGCAGCAGCCAGCACGGCTTGCCCAATGCTCCCGCCAGATGAGCTACCGCCGTATCCACGCTGATCACCAGATCGAGGTTGGCGATGACGGCGGCGGTGTCGGCGAAGTCGCGCAGCTGCGGGCCGGCCGCGTACAGCGACATGCCGCCGGGCGGGTTAAGCGCCTCTTCCTCGCCGCTGCCTTTTTGCAGGCTGACGAAGCGCACGGCTCCGGCGGCGGCCAACGGCGCCAACGTCCTTAGCGACGGCAGCGAACGGTCGGCATCGTTCTCGAAATCGGGATTGCCCTTCCATGCCAGGCCAACCCGCAAGCCTTGCTGCGGCAGGCGGCCGGCCCAGAATCGCACCAGTTCTGGCTCCGCAGTGAGGTAAGGAGTCGCGGCCGGCATGGTGGGCAGGCTGACGCCAAGCGTGGCGGCGAGGCGCATCGGATGCGTCCAGTAGTCCCATGACTCATCCGGGAGCGGATCGCCCAAGGCATACAGCCGGTCGACGCCCTGCAGCGTGGCGAACAGCCGCTTCAACGGCGCGTGGCATATCACGCCGACGCGCGACGCTCCCCGCGCCTTCAGCTCCACGGCGTAGCGGCAGAAATGGATCATGTCACCCTGCCCCGCCTCGTGCACAATCACCACCGACTTGCCATGCAAAGGCTCACCATCCCAGCGGGGACAGGCGAAGGTCTGAGCCAAGGAATCGAACTGCCAGCGCGCTTCCAGCAAAGGCAAGCCTTCCTCAAAGCGCCCTTGCCGCAGCAGTATGTAGGCCAGGTTGAAGCGCGTCCGCGCGTGCACCGGGTCCAGCGCCAGCGCACGGCGGTAGCATTGCTCGGCCTCCTCCTCGCGCTTTACGCACGCCAGCAGCACGCCCAGCTGGCTCCAGCCGGACAGAGATTCCGGCGCCAGTTCCAGCGCCATGCGCGCCGCTGCTTCCGATTCGTCGAAGCGCTTCGCCTTCAGCAGCAGCACGCCCAGATTCTGGTAGAGCTGCGCATGGTCGGGCATCAACGCGATCGCCTGCAAATAATGAAACTCCGCCTCCGCCAGCGCGCCCTGCTGCTCCTTCAGATAACCGAGATTGGCGCGCGCGGCGCCGTGCATGGGCTCCAGCACCAGGGCCAGCAAAAAGCAGTCCTCCGCTGCGGCGAAGTCGCCGGCGGCCATGCGGTGATTTCCATCGAGGTAGGCTCGCTGTGGATCTGAGTGCATCGAACTATAGGCCTGCGATGATTGTCAGCAGCTCCGGCTCAGGCAGTGGCTTGCTGAATATATAACCTTGATAATACTGACAGCCTTCAGCGATGACAAAGTTGAGCTGCTCCTGCGTCTCCACGCCCTCGGCCAGCACCGACATGTTCAGCGCCTTGCCCAACAAGACGATGATGCGCACGATCGCGGCGCCGCTGTCTTCCTTGACTGCGCTCCAAATGAAGGAGCGGTCGATCTTCAGCTGGTCCAGCGGCAGCCGGTGCAGATAGGACAGCGACGAATAGCCAGTGCCGAAATCGTCCAGCGCGAAGCTGACGCCGGCGGCGCGCAACTGCTGCATCTTCCCTACCGTGCCCTCGACATCCTTCAACAGCAGGCTTTCCGTCAGCTCCAGCCGCAGCCGGTCGGCGCGGGCGCCGGTCTGCGCCAGCACTTCCAGCACGTGTTCGACGAAGTCCGGCCGGTGGAATTGTGCAGCGCTGACGTTGACCGCAATTTCCAGTCCGGCCGTGCGCGTGTCGCCGGACCACTGCGCCAGTCGGCTGCCTGCCTCACGCATCACCCAGCGTCCCAGCGGCAGGATCAGGTTCGACTCCTCCGCCACCGGGATGAATTCGGCGGGCGGCACCAGGCCACGCTGCGGATGCTTCCAGCGCACCAGCGCTTCGACGCCGGCCATGGTTCCGTCCACGCTCATCAGCGGCTGGTAGTGCAGCACGAATTCGTCATTGCCCAGGGCGCGCCGCATGTCGGCTTCCAGCGCGGCCCGAGCGCTGACGCGTGCCTGCATCGTCGGATCGAAAAACGATACGGTGTTGCGCCCCGCCGCCTTGGCCTGGTACATGGCCAGGTCGGCGCGCTTGAGCACCTCGTCCACACTGCCGCATGCGCCGCTGAAAACCGTGATGCCGATACTGGGCGTGCTGTATTGCTCCATTCCTTCGATATCGAACGGTTCGGCGAACGCGCGGACGATCTTGAGCGCGATGTCCTGCGCCACTCTGGCGACGTCGTTCTCGGTGCTCCCCAGATCCTCCAGCAGCACGATGAACTCATCGCCGCCGAAACGGGCCACCGTATCGCATTCGCGCACTTCGGCGCGCAGGCGGGCTGCGACCAGCTGCAACAGCATGTCGCCCTTGTCGTGGCCACGCGTGTCGTTGATGGTCTTGAAGTTATCCAGGTCGATGAACAGCATGGCGCCCAAATGGCCCAGCGACAGTGCATGACCGGCGCGGTCCAGCAGCAGCTGGCGGTTCGGCAGGCCGGTGAGCTTGTCGTAGAAGGCCATGTTGTGGATCTGCGCCTCGATGGCCTTGCGCTCGCTGATGTCACGGAAATAGATCGTCACGCCCTGTTGCGACGGATACGCGCGGATCTCGGTCCACAGGTCGAGCGGCGCGTAATGCTCCTCGAACTCCACCAGGCTGTTGGTTTCCACCGCCATGTGATAGGCGCGGTAGTAAGGGCCATCGACCGCTTCGGGGAATACCGTCCATACGTTCTTGCCCACCACCTCGTGGCGCTGTACTTTCAGCAGCCGTTCCGCATTGCCGTTCATGTAGCGGATATTCCAACTGCGGTCCAGCATCAGGACCGCATCGGAGATGCTTTCCAGCGTGGCCGTCAGGCAGTCTGTCTCCTGCGCCGTCGCGAGGGATAGTGGTGGTTCTTGCATGGTTAAAGCCGGGAGAGCCCTGATCCGTTCGTGTGGTCCGAGTGGCCCACTACGAGTCAGTATGCCCCCCGGCCGGGCGGCGGTCAAACGATACGGGCGCGCTCCAGCATGGCATGCAACAGAACGTTGCAGCCAGCTTCCAGGTGTTCGGACTTGGCGTCCTCGATTTCGTTATGGCTGATGCCATCCTTGCAAGGGACGAAGATCATGCCGGCGGGCGCCAGCCGGGCGGCGTAGATCGCGTCGTGGCCGGCGCCGGAGACCACGTCCATCGTCGAGTATCCCAGTTTGGCGGTGGCGTTGCGCACCGCGTCCACGCACTCCGGATGGAACGGGCATGGCGGATAGTAGGACACACGTTCGATCGAAATCTTCAAACCGGTTTCGCTGCGGGTTTTGTCGATAAAGGCCAGCATCTCTTCGTGCATGGTGTTGAGCAGTTCATCGTTCACGTTGCGCAGGTCGATGCTGAACTTGACCTCGCCGGGTATGACGTTGCGGCTGTTCGGGAACACCTGCACCATCCCTACCGTGCCGCGTCCATACGGCGGGTAGCGGTTGGCGATGGCCACCACTTCCTGCATGATCCTGGTCGACACTTGCAGCGCATCCTTGCGCAGCCCCATTGGCGTTGGGCCGGCGTGGGCTTCCATGCCCGTCACCACGCAGTCATACCAAGACAGGCCCATCACCGCCGGCACCACGCCGATCACCTTGTCGGCGTCTTCCAGCACCGGGCCTTGTTCGATATGGGTTTCGAAGTAGGCGCCGATGGGATGGTCGCCCGGCACCTGCTCGCCCTTGTAGCCGATGCGCGCCAGTTCCTCGCCGACGGTCTTGCCTTCGGTGTCCTTGGCGGCGTAGGCCGTCTCCAGGCTGAAGGCGCCGCAGAACACGCCGGAGCCCATCATCACCGGCACGAAGCGCGAGCCTTCCTCATTGGTCCAGAAAGCGACTTCGATCGGCGCCTCGGTCTTGATCTTCAAATCGTTCAGCGTGCGCACCACTTCCAGCCCGGCCAGCACGCCGTAATTGCCGTCGAACTTGCCGCCGGTAGGCTGGGTGTCGATATGGCTGCCGGTCATCACCGGCGGCAGCGCGTTGTTGGTGCCGTCGCGGCGCATGAAGACATTGCCGATCTGGTCAACCGTGACCGACATGCCGGCCTGCTTGCCCCAGCCGACCACCAGGTCGCGGCCTTGTTTGTCCAGGTCCGTCAGGGCCAGGCGCTTGACGCCGCCCTTGGCAGTGGCGCCTATCTGTGCCAGTTCCATCAGCGCCGCCCACAGACGGTCGCCATTGATGCGCATTTCGCTCATTGCTCTACTCCTCTTGAATTAGCGCGCCGACGTCGGCTTGAACGACGGACGGTCGATATGACGGCCCGCGCCCTCCACCGCCATCAGCACGCCGCGATGGAACACGACGTTACCGGCGGCCAGCGTGGTGCTCGGGATGCCGCGCACGGTGCGGCCTTCGAATACATTGAACCCGCCCTTGGCAAACTGCGTCAGCGACGAAATGGTACGGCTGCCTTCCGGGTCCCAGACCACGATGTCGGCGTCGGCGCCGACGGCGATCACGCCCTTGCGCGGATACATGTTGAAAATCTGCGCGGCGTTGGTCGATGTCACCTTGACGAATTCCGACGGCGTCAGCAAACCGCTGTTGACGCCCGCATCCCACACCACAGACATGCGGTCTTCCACACCACCGCAGCCGTTGGGAATCTTGGTGAAGTCGTCCTTGCCGGCGGCCTTCTGCTCGGCGCAGAAGGTGCAGTGGTCGGTCGCAGTGGTGTGCAAGTTGCCGCCTTGCAGACCATGCCACAACGCGGCCTGGTGGTGCTTGCTGCGGAACGGTGGGCTCATCACATGGCCGGCCGCGAAGTCCAGGTCCTCGCTCTGGTACACGCTGTCGTCGATGACCAGGTGACCGGCCAGCGCCTCGCCGTACACGCGCTGGCCGTTGGCGCGGGCGCGGGTGATGGCGTCCAGCGATTCGGCGCAGGAGACGTGCACGATGTACACCGGCGTGTTGAGCACATTGGCGATGGCGATGGCGCGGTTGGCCGCTTCCGCTTCCACTGCCGGTGGACGCGACAGCGGATGCGCGCTCGGCCCGGTCATGCCCTTCTTCAGCAGGTCCTGCTGCAGCTGATAAACCAGCTCGCCGTTCTCGGCGTGCACGGTCGGAATCGCGCCCAGCTCCAGCGAACGGCGGAAGCTTTTCACCAGCGTCTCGTCATCAGCCATGATGGCGTTCTTGTACGCCATGAAGTGCTTGAAGCTGTTGACGCCATGCTCGCGCACCAGGATGCCCATGTCGCGGTGCACTGTCTCGTCCCACCAGGTGATCGCCACGTGGAAGGTATAGTCGCCGGCGGCCTTCTGCGCCCAGCCGCGCCACTGGTGATAGGCCTCGATCAGGTTCTGCTTCGGCGCCGGGATCACGAAGTCCATGATGGTGGTGGTGCCGCCGGCCAGGCCGGCCGCCGTGCCGGTGTAGAAATCGTCCTGTGTGACGGTGCCCATGAAGGGCAGGTTCATATGGGTGTGGGTATCTATCCCGCCCGGCATGACGTACTGGCCGCTGGCGTCGATCACCTTGGCCGACGCCGGCGCATCCAGGTTGTCGCCGACGGCGACGATCTTGTCGCCGTAGCAGAGCACATCGGCACGAAAAGCCCGGTCGGCGTTGACGACAGTGCCGCCGCGGATGATAGTTGTCATAGACATCTCCTGAATCTCTTTAGGGGTGAGCGGCCCGGATCGCGGGAACCGCTTTGCCCTTCATCATAACGCCATACACCAGCGCGGAAATAGCGATTCCCACAAACCAGGCATAGGTATAGATCGTTTTAAACACGGGCGCCACATCGGGGAAGGACGCGGGGAAAGCGGCATTGAGGAAGCCGGGAATATTCGGCAACACGCCGACCACAAACGCCACCAGCGCGGCCGTGTTCCAGCCATTGCCATAGGAGTACTGGCCGTCTTCACGATACAGCTCGGAGACATTGAGTTCGGTCTTGCGCACCAAGTAGTAGTCGACGATCAGGATGCCGGCGATAGGCCCCAGCAGCGCCGAGTAACCGATCAACCAGGTGAAGATGTAGCCCTGCGTGGATTCGAGTATCTTCCAGGGCATCATCACGATCGCGATGCCGGCCGTGATGTAGCCGCCCACTTTGTAAGAGATCTGCTTCGGCGCCAGCGATGAAAAATCGTAGGCCGGACCAACCAGATTCGCCGCCAGGTTGACCGATACCGTATCGATCAACAGGATCAACAGCGCGATCAGCACGGCGGCGCCGGTCATGCGGCTGGCCAGGTCGACCGGGTCCCAGATCGCCTTGCCGTACAAGACCACCGTGGCCGAGGTGACGATCACCGCCATCATCGCCAGCAGGCCCATAGGCACCGGCAGGCCGACCGACTGGCCCAGCACCTGGTCGCGCTGCGATTTGGCGAAGCGGGTGAAGTCGGGAATGTTCAATGCCAGCGTGGCCCAGAAGCCGACCATCGCCGTCAGCGAAGGCCAGAACGCGGACCAGAACTGGCCGGCCTTCTTGCCGCCTGCGACAAACTGCGAAGGCGCCGACAGCAGCTCGCCGAAGCCGCCGGCCTTGTTGTAGACCCAGCCAAGCAGCACAAAGCAGATCAGGATCTTCAGTGGCGCGGTGTACGTCTCCAGCTTGCGGATCGCATCCATGCCGTGCACGATGTACCAGAACTGGATGCCCCAGAAAGCCAGGAAGCACAGTAACTGTCCGCCATTGATGCCGAGGCCCGCGATCTTGTCGCCACCGAAGTCACCGCCCAACATCACGCCGAGCAGCGTGTAGATCATCTGGCCGCCGAACCAGGTCTGGATGCCGTACCAGCCGCAGGCGACGATGGCGCGCATCAGCGCCGGCAAGCGCGCGCCGGCGGTGCCGAACGACGAACGGGCCAGCACCGCATACGGAATGCCGTACTTGGTGCCGGCATGGCCGATCAACAGCATCGGCAGCAGAACAATAGCGTTCGCAAGGAACACCGTCAGCACGGCCTGGTAGCCGGACATGCCGCCTTCAATCAAACTGGCGGACAGTGTGTAGGCCGGTATGCACATCACCATGCCGACCCACAATGCGGCGAAGTGATACCAGCGCCAGGTGCGTTGCGCCGCCGTGGTCGGGGCCAGGTCTTCGTTCCAGAGTTGCGTGCTGCCAGAGAGTTCTTTGCTCACGGGGCTTTCTCCAAAGGTTGATGTTCCTTCTATCGCTGCAAGTTCCGTACCTATACCGCGCATTTATACCATTTATACCGTTTCCGTCACCTTGATGTTCTCCGCGCGCGGGTTGCGCGGGTCCTGCGTCCAGTTCATGTACGGCTTGCCTGTGTTTTGCGGCACCATCGTGATGCAGCCCTGCACCGGGCAGGTGATTTCGCACAGGTTGCAGCCCACGCATTCTTCCTTGATCACTTCATACGTGCGCACGCCGCTGGCCGCATCGATCAGCTGCGCGATCGACTGGTGCGACGTGTCTTCACATGCCACGTAGCAGCGGCCGCACTTGATGCAGTCGTCCTGGTTGATCTGCGCGATCACCTGGTAGTTCATGTCCAGGTATTTCCAGTCGGTCGTATTCGGCACGGCCTTGCCGACGAATTCACTGATGCTCTTGTAGCCCTTCTCGTCCATCCAGCGCGACAGGCCGTCCTTCATCTCTTCGACGATGCGGAAGCCATGCAGCATGGCGGCGGTGCAGACCTGCACGCAGCCCGAACCCAGCGCCATGAACTCGGCCGCATCGCGCCAGTTGCCGATGCCGCCGATGCCGGAGATCGGCAGGCCCCTGGTCTGTGGATCGCGTGCGATCTCGGCAACCATGTTCAGCGCGATCGGTTTGACGGCCGAACCGCAGTAGCCGCCGTGGGTGCTGGCGCCGCCGACGATCGGGAAGGCCACCATCTGGTCCAGGTCCAGGTGCGTGATCGAGTTGATGGTGTTGATCAGCGAAACCGCATCGGCGCCGCCGGCCTTGGCGGCGCGCGCCGGTGCGCGCACGTCGGTGATGTTGGGCGTCAGCTTGACGATGACCGGCAGCTTGGAGTGCGTCTTGCACCAGCGCGTCACCATCTCCACGTATTCGGGCACCTGGCCAACCGCCGCGCCCATGCCGCGTTCCGGCATGCCGTGCGGGCAGCCGAAGTTAAGCTCGATGCCGTCGGCGCCGGTGGCTTCCACCAGTGGCAGGATATCGGCCCACAGCTTCTCTTCGCACGGCAGCATCAGCGAGACGATGATGGCGCGGTCCGGCCAGTCCTTCTTCACCTGCGTGATTTCGGTCAGGTTGATTTCCAGCGAACGGTCGGTAATCAGCTCGATGTTGTTGAAGCCGAGGACTTCGCGGTTCTTGCCGTAGTGCGCCGAGTAGCGCGACGAGACGTTGACTGCGGCCGGATCTTCACCCAGCGTTTTCCACACCACGCCGCCCCACCCCGCCTCGAATGCGCGCACCACGTTGTAGGCCTTGTCGGTTGGCGGCGCGGAGGCCAGCCAGAACGGATTGATGGACTTGATGCCGCAGAATTCTATGCTCAGGTCAGCCATTATGCAGCCTCCTTCATACCGTTAATGTCTTGGTGAATGGCGTGTGCCGCCAGTTTTCCGTGCTGTACCGCCTGCACGGTCAGGTCCTGTCCGGGCGCCACACAATCGCCGCCGGCGTAGATACGCGGCAGGACTGTGCGGAACTGATCATCGACGTGGATTTTGTCACCGTCGCGTTTCAGCGTTTTCGCCAGTGGATCACTGATGCTCTTTTCGTCCATGCTCTGGCCGATGGCTTTGAAGATCGCGTCGGCCGCGATCTCGAAAGTCTCACCGGTGCCAGCCAGACGGCCGTTGGTGATTGCGGTTTTCTCGAAGCGCATGCCGCGCACGCGGCCCGCTTCGTCCAGCAGCACTTGCTGCGGCTGGGCCCAGGTGCGCATGCGAACCTGGTTTTCTTTCGCAATGTGTTGTTCGTGTTCGGTGGCGCTCATCGCGTCGAAGCCGCGACGGTACACCAGCGTGACCTCTTCCGCGCCGAGGCGCTGGATCTGCACCGCCATGTCGATCGCGGTATTGCCGGCGCCGATGACGATTGCGCGCGCAGGCAGCGGCAGCTTGCTCAGGTCATCGGCCTGGCGCAGCACGGCGATATAGTCGACGGCAGCCAGCAGGCCCGGAGCATTCTCGCCGGTCAGGCCGAGCTGCTTGCTGGCGCCCAGGCCCAGGCCGAGGAACACGGCGTCGTACTGCGTGTGCAGGTCCTTCAGCTGCACGTTGCCGCCCAGCGTCTGGCCATGCTTGATTTCGATGCCACCGATTTGCAGCAGGAAGTCGACTTCCTTCTGCGCGAAGTTATCGGTCAACTTGTACTTGGCGATGCCGTATTCATTCAGGCCGCCGGATTTTTCTTTCGCTTCGTAGATCACCACGTCGTTGCCCAGCATCGCCAGGCGGTGCGCGCACGACAGGCCTGCGGGACCTGCGCCGACCACGGCGATCTTCTTGCCGGTCGATGCGGCGCGCGCGAACGGGTGCTCGGTAAGCGTCATGTTGTCGATGGCGTAGCGCTGCAGCAGGCCGATCTTCACCGGCTGGCCTTCGGCATCGTGATTGCGCACGCAGGCGTCCTCGCACAGGATCTCGGTCGGACAGACGCGCGCGCAGCTGCCGCCCAGGATGTTCTGCTTGAGGATGCCGACCGCCGCACCGTTGACGTTTTCATCGTGGATATTGCGGATGAAACTGGCGACATCGATATCGGACGGGCATATGCGTGTGCACGGCGCATCGTAGCAATACAGGCAGCGCGAACTTTCGATCGCGGCCTGGCGCGCGTTCAGCGCGGGTGCCAGGTCAGTGAAGTGTTCCGCCAGTGTGGCATTGGCTTCCTTCGGCTGGGGCATGTATTTGAGAGATTCGATCATCATACGATTTCCTGGCTGAGATGTTTGTTATTTACTTCATCTGTGGGAATGCAAATTCTGCGCCAGCGCTGGCGGTGTTCGGCCAGCGCTGCATCACTGCCTTGTGGCGCGTATAGAAACGCACGCCCTCCGGACCGTATGCGTGATGGTCGCCGAACAGGCTACGCTTCCATCCGCCGAAACTATTGAAGGCCATCGGCACCGGCAGCGGCACGTTCACACCCACCATGCCGACCTGGATCTGGCGCACAAACTCGCGCGCCACGCCGCCATCACGCGTGTAGATCGCCACGCCGTTGCCGTACTCGTTACGGTTGATCAGCTCCACCGCGCTGCCCACATCCGGCGAACGCAGCATGCACAGCACGGGGCCGAAAATCTCTTCCTTGTAGATCGTCATATCCGGCGTGACGTGGTCGAACAAAGTACCGCCGATGAAGAAGCCGTTCTCGCGTCCAGCGACGACGTGATTGCGTCCATCGACCACCAGTGTCGCGCCCTGCTCCACGCCTTCGCCGATCAAGCGCTCTATGCGCTGCTTGGCCGCGCTTGAAACGACGGGTCCCATTTCGGCATCCGCCGCCATGCCGTCGCGCACTTTCAGTGCAGCGGTGCGCTTTGCCAGTGCGTCGACGATCTTGTCGCCCGCATCGCCAACCGCCACCACCACGGAGATCGCCATGCAGCGCTCACCGGCGGAACCGTAGGCGGCGCCCATCAGCGCATCGACGGTCATTTCCATGTCCGCATCCGGCATGACGACCATGTGGTTCTTCGCGCCGCCCAATGCCTGCACACGCTTGCCCGCAGCGCAGCCACGCGAGTAGATGTATTCCGCGATCGGCGTCGAGCCGACAAAACTCACCGCCTGCACCACCGGATGATCGAGCAAGGCATCGACCGTCACCTTATCGCCCTGGATGACGTTGAACACGCCGTCCGGCAAACCAGCTTCCTTCAGCAGCCGCGCATGCAGCAGCGACGGCGACGGATCGCGCTCGGAAGGCTTGAGGATAAAGGTGTTCCCGCATGCGATAGCGACCGGGAACATCCACATCGGCACCATCACCGGGAAGTTGAATGGCGTGATGCCGGCCACCACGCCCAGCGCCTGGCGCATCGACCAGGCGTCGATGCCGCGCGAGATCTGGTCGGTGAATTCGCCTTTCAACAGCTGCGGAATACCGACCGCGAATTCCACCATCTCGATACCGCGCGCCACTTCGCCTTGCGCATCGGCGAAGGTCTTGCCGTGTTCACGCGTCAGCATCGCCGCGAATTCGTCGGTGTGCTGCTGGCACAGTTGCAGATATTTGAACAGAACACGGGCGCGCGTCAGCGGCGGCGTGGCGGCCCACGCCGGGAAAGCTGCTTCCGCGGCGCGCACGGCGGCGTCGACTTCTTCCGTCGTACCCAGGGCGACCCTGGCCACCGGTTCGCCCAGCGCGGGATTGAATACGTCCGCATAGCGGCCGCTTTGCGTATCGACTTTTACGCCGTTGATGTAATGGGTGATGGTGTCCAGGTTGCTCATGATCTTCTTTCAAATTTCGGCATCAGCCCAGCAGGCTGTCCGGGTCAACATAGGTATAGCCAAGGCCGTGCGCCACCGCTTCGTAGGTGACGTGGCCGAGACAGACATTCAAACCGTTCTTCAAGTGCGGATTGGCTTTCAGCGCTTTCTGCCAGCCCTTGTCGGCCAGCGCTAGCGCGTGGCCGATGGTCGCGTTATTCAGTGCGAAGGTCGACGTGCGGGCGACGGCGCCCGGCATGTTGGCCACGCAGTAGTGGATCACGCCGTCGATCACGTAGGTCGGCTTTTCATGCGTGGTGGCGTACGAGGTTTCAAAACAGCCACCCTGGTCGATGGCGACGTCCACCACCACCGCGCCCGGCTTCATGCGCGAGATCATGTCCTTGGTCACCAGCTTGGGCGCCGCCGCGCCGGGCACCAGCACGCCGCCGATCACCAGGTCCGCATCCAGCACCGCTTCCTCGATCGAGTGCGCGTTCGAATACATGGTCGAGATGCGGTTGCCGTAGATCAGATCGAGCTGGCGCAGGCGGTCGATGTTCTTGTCCAAAATCGTCACGCGCGCGCCGATGCCGACCGCCATCTGCAAGGCATTGGTGCCGACCACGCCGGCGCCGATGATGGCGATATGGCCCGGCGCCACGCCCGGCACGCCGCCCAGCAGCAGGCCCATGCCGCCCTTGGATTTCTCCAGGTGCGCGGCGCCGGCCTGGATCGACATGCGCCCCGCCACTTCGCTCATCGGCGCCAGCAGCGGCAAGCCGCCGTTGGCGCCGGTGATGGTTTCGTAGGCGATGCAGACCGCGCCCGACTCCACCAGCGCCTTGGTTTGTTCCGGGTCCGGCGCCAGGTGCAGATAGGTGTACAGGATCTGCCCTTTGCGCAGCATCGCGCATTCTTCCGGCTGCGGTTCCTTTACTTTGACGATCATCTCGGCGCGCGCGAAGATCTCGGATGCCGCGTCGATGATGGTGGCGCCGGCACCTTCATACATCGCATCGGACAGGCCGATGGCGACGCCCGCGTTTTTCTGCACAAGTACTTGATGGCCACGCAATACGAGTTCCTTCACGCTGGCCGGGGTAAGGCCAACGCGGGACTCCTGGTTCTTGATCTCTTTTGGGACGCCTACCAGCATGGTGTTCTCCTCGTTAGTTTAGGTTTTTAAGTACCGTCGTCAGCTTTCCAAAAAGTTCGTCGATGTGTTTTTTCTCCAGTACCAGCGGTGGTGACAAAGCGATGATGTCGCCGGTGGTGCGTATCAAGACGCCGTCGGCAAAGGCCTGCTTGAAGGCCGCGAAGGCGCGCGCACCCGGCTTGCCGGCGATAGGCGCCAGCTCGATGCCGGCGATCAGGCCGATGGTGCGAATGTCGATCACGTGCGGCAGGCCTTTGAGCGAGTGCACCGCGTCGGCCCAGTATTCGGCCATGCCGGCGGCGTGTTCGAGGATCTTCTGTTCCTTGAACACTTCCAGCGTCGCCAGCGAGGCGGCGCAGGCGACCGGATGACCCGAGTAGGTATAGCCGTGGAACAGCTCAATGCCGGCCGGCGCTTCCATGAAGGCGTCGTGGATGAATTTTTTGCTGAACACCGCGCCCATCGGAATCACGCCGTTGGTCAGGCCTTTGGCGGTGGTCATCATGTCCGGCTCGACGTCGAAGTAGTCGGCCGCGAACGGCGTCGTCAAACGGCCGAAGCCCGTGATGACTTCATCGAAGATCAGCAGGATTCCGTGCTTGGTGCACAGCTCGCGCAGGCGCTTCAGGTAGCCCTTCGGCGGTATCAGCACGCCGGTGGAACCGGCCACCGGTTCGACGATGACGGCGGCAATGGTCGACGCGTCATGCAGCGCGACGATGCGTTCCAGTTCGTCGGCCAGCTCGGTGCCGTATTCCGGCTCGCCGCGCGTGTAGGCGTTCTTCTCCAGGTTGTGCGTATGCGGCAGGTGGTCGACGCCGGGCAGCATCACGCCGTATGGCTTGCGGTTGCCGGCGATGCCGCCCACCGAGATGCCGCCGAAACCGACGCCGTGGTAGCCGCGCTCGCGACCGATCAGGCGCGTGCGGCTCGCTTCACCGCGCGCCTTGTGATACGCCAGCGCGATCTTCAGCGCCGTGTCCACCGCTTCGGAACCGGAGTTGGTGTAGAACACGTGGCCGAATTTATGGTTGGTGTACTCCATCAGCTTTTCGGCCAGGTCGAAGGCGGCCGGGTGGCCCATCTGGAAGGTCGGCGCGAAATCGAGCTGGCCCACCATCTCGCGCACGGCGGCGACGATCTTCGGCTGCGCGTGGCCGCACGGCACGCACCACAGGCCGGCGGTGCCGTCCAGGATGCTGTTGCCGTCGACGTCCTTGTAGTACATGCCGTTGGCCGACACCAGCAGGCGCGGATGGGCCTTGAAATCTCGGTTGTTCGTAAAGGGCATCCAGAAGGACGCCATCGATTCAGGTCTGGATTCGTTCATGCTCATCTCCTGGAATAGCAGTTTGCTCGCAAACGTATGGATTTTTTTTGACGAACCGTAAAAAAATTTACCAGTTGGCAAAATGATGATGCAATAATAGACAGCGCAACAACTATGGCACAGATACACAAATATCAAAACTGCCCAACCGTACTGGCAACAAAAACACTACAGTTTTGCTTTGCGCTTTAAGTGGAGTCAAGGATGGAACTAGCGAATCCTGCGATCGATCAAACCGACTGCCCGCCCGGAGCAATGGGCTGGCCCGTGCTCGCCATAGAGCGCAGCAAGAAGGGCAGCCTGGTCGACCAGATCGTCTCGGCCATCAGCGCGATGGTGGGCCGTCGGGAGTTGCGCATCGGAACGAAAATGCCGTCGGTGCGGCAATTTGCGAAGTGTAATGGCATCAGTACCTTTACAGTTGTCGAATCCTATGACCGTCTGGTGACCTTGGGGCTGTTGTCATCGCGCCGCGGTTCCGGTTATTTTGTGGCCCGCCAGGACGTTCCCGCGACCTTGCTGCCGTCGACCTTGCAGGCCACGCCAACCGCCATCGACGCCCTCACCCCCGACCTGTATTCCGGCACCTCGGACGCGCTGGCCGTGGGCGCCGGCTGGCTGCCGCCCGAATGGTACGGCGAGGACACCATCCTCGACGCCGTGCGCCATGCGATGCGCATTCCCGCTAACCGGCTGCGCGGCTACGGCCATCCGCTCGGTTTCCCGTCGCTGCGCCAGCAGCTGTCGTCGACGCTGAGCGATGAGCTGTTCCCGGTCGAACCGGAACAGGTGCTGCTGACCCATGGCGCCACCCACGCCTTCGACCTGATCCTGCGCACGCTGACCAAGCCGGGCGACACCGTGTTCGTCGAAGATCCCGGCTACAGCAACCTGCTGTCGCTGATACGCCACCACGGCTGCGTGCCGGTCGGCATACCACGCGGCGAGCATGGCCTCGATTTCGACACGCTGGCGCGGCAGGCCGCGCAAACCCAGCCCAAGCTCATGTTCGTCAACACGGTGCTGCAAAACCCGCTGGGCACCTCGCTCAGCGTGGCGCAGGCGCACCGCTTGCTGGGCCTCGCCGAGCAGTTCGATTTCTGGCTGGTGGAGGACGACATCTACCGCGAGCTGGCGCCGCGCGGCGAAGCCTCGCTGGCGGCGATGGACGGCCTGCGGCGCGTGATCCGCGTCGGCAGCTTCTCCAAGACCTTGTCGCCGGTGCTGCGCGTGGGCTCGATCTGCGCCTCGGCCTCGCTGATCCCCGAGCTGCTGCGGGTGAAGATGCTGGCCGGCCTGACCACCTCCGAGATCAACGAGCGCGCCGTCTATCACGCCATCACCGCGCGGCCCTACAAGCGCATGGTGGACAAGCTGGCCACCCAGCTGGAGGCCGGCCGCGAACGCGCCATCGACAGTCTGCGCAGCGTCGGCATGGAGCCGCTGGCCAGGCCGCGCGGCGGCATGTTCGTCAGCGCCGGCTGGAGCGAGGCGCCTACCGCCGACTGGAACGGCAAGATCATCGCCGACCTCGCGCTCAAGTCCGGCATCCTGCTGTCGCCGTGCGATTTCTTCATGCTGCGCGCACCGGAATCGATCTGGTTCCGCTTCAACGTGGCCTACACCGACCACCCTCAACTCCTGACCTTCCTGAGACTCACATGCCGACAGCAAAACTGAATGCCGAGCCAGCGCCGAAGATCAAACGGCGCGTTCTCAATCGCGACAAACTGGAAGCCGACATCGCCGCCGAGGCGGTGCGGGTGTTCGCCGAATGCGGCTACGAAGGCACCTCGATCGCCACGGTGGCGGAGAACGCCGGCCTGTCGAAGCAGAACCTGATGTACTACTTCCCCACCAAGCAGGCGCTGTACCAACGCGTACTGGACGAGGTATTGGACGAGTGGCTGGAGCGAATGGAAAACCTGGCCTCCGGCGACCAGGACCCGCGCGACGTGCTGCGCACCTACGTGCAGGCCAAGCTGAAATTCTCGCGCGAGCAGCCGTGGGCGTCGCGCGTGTATGCGATGGAGGTGATCAGCGGCGCGCAGATGTACGGCGCGCAGATCCAGAACCGCGTGGTGCCGCTGGTGCGCAAGGACATCGAGGTGTTCGAGAAGTGGATCAGCGAGGGGAAGATTGCGCCGATCAATGCGACGCACCTGCTGTTCGCCATCTGGGCGATGACGCAATCCTATGCGGACTTTTCGGCGCAGATGGCGCTGGTGTTGAACCGCAAGCAGCTCACCAGGAAGGACTTCGACGATGCCGAGAAGGTCATCGTCGATATGGTGCTGTCGGCGATCAGCGTGCCGCGGCCAGCTTGCGACGGCGCGCCATAAAGCCCACCAGGCCCAGGCCCGCCAGCAGCATGGCGTAGGTTTCCGGTTCCGGCACGGGGGTGGTGTAGCCCTTCACGTCGACCGCCTTGAAGAAGTGGTTGGCGTTGATCTGCACCGACGAGCTCCACGAATCGACGATCACATTGCCGTTGATGACACCGCTGCCGCCGTTGACGCTGGCCAGTGGCGCCAGGATGTTGGCGGTCAGGCCGGTGTGGATGCCCAGGCCGGTCGCCTGGTAGAAGTTGAACAGCACGTTGTAGTTCTCGAAGCCCTGGTAGCCGCCGTTGAAGCTGCCCTTGTCGCCGCTGACATTCACGATCAGCGTGGAGCCCACGTTCAGGTTGCTGAAGTTGAAGTAGGTGACTTTCGACAGCGTCTTGGCGTCGATGTCGATCACTTCCACACTCTTCTTGCTGCCGGCGATGTTCAGGCCGCCCCACTGCTCGGTGGCGGTGCCGGTGGTGGACAGCTTGGACAGCGAGCTCGAAGTCGACGTCAGCTGGCCGGCCAGCGCGGTCATGTTGACCGGCGCGGTGCCGGTCTTGATTTTCGAGTACACATCGACACTCTGGGTCAGGCTGGCTTTGCCGCCGACAAAGGTGTCGCCGTTCTTGATCGAGCCGCTGGTGAACTTCAGGTCGCGGCCGGCGATCAGCGAGTAGCTGCCGTAGGCGTCGACGTTGTTGGCGTTGACCGAGTAATTTTCCAGCTGAACATCGCGACCGGCCATGATGGCGCCCTCGACGTCGGCGCTGGGCGCCTTGAAATCGGTGAAGGAAAATACGTTGGCGCCATGCAGCCCCAGATCCAGCACGGCAGCCTGCGCGCCACCCAGCGTAGCCATTGCAAGAACGACAGCAGAAACAGCGGTTTTCGTGACAGCGACCATGAATAGTTCCTTGATGGCAAATTAAATTACTTCAAGTATATCACGTTCCGTTGCCACGAAGCACTTTCATCCTTGCTGTTTGCGGCGGCGCAGCATCACCCCCATCAGGCCCAGGCCGGCCAGCAGCATGGCGTAGGTTTCCGGTTCCGGCACCGGCGCGGCCGGCACCGAGCCGCTAAAACTCTGCAGGTGGATCTCGCCGAACTGGTTCAGCGTCCTGGCGAACACGCCGCCTTCGACATTGGCGCCGCCGACGTTGCTGAACGTGCCGTCCGCCACCAGCACCTGGCCGCCAAAGGTGCGGCCGACGGTGACGCTGGTGTCATGGCCGGCGAAGTTCCAGATCAGCTTGCTACCCAGGGTTTGCGCCTGGTTGAAATTGGCGTACAAGCTCAGGTTGCTGTCGTCGGTGTTGAAGATCACCGTGCTGGCGCCGCCCAGGTTGAAGGAAATATCGGTCACCTTGTTCGAGAAGATCTTGCTGTCCTCATGGGTCAGGTCGAACACCAGCACGCCATTGACGGCGGTGCCGCTCAGCAACACATTGCTATCGTTGTTGCTGTACGTGACAGCGGTGCCGGCCGTCGCGTGCAGCGCCGACAGTTGGCTCGACAGGCCGGTCATCACCGCGCCGAAATTGGTCGAGGTTGAAGCCGCCAGCGTGCTGTTCATCACGCCGGTCGGCGCGGCCAGTACGTTGTTGTGATTGGTGTTGACGTAGCTGCCCGCATGCGCGCCGCCGTTGAAGTTGACGCTGCTGGCGGTGCCCGCCACCCAGGCGTCGCCGTTAAAGCTGGAGCCGCTCGCGGAGCCGCCCACGTACGAGGAGCCAGTGTTGACGTTGATACCGTTGGCGTCGCCGCCGGTCACCAGGCCCAGGCCGTTCACATGGACGTTGCCACTGAGCGTGCCGCCCACGGTCAGGCCAGCATAGGCCGAAGCCGGCGTATCGCTGGCGTGCTGCACGTAATCGCCACCGTTGGCATTCAGGTCCACATAGGCGCGGCCGTCCACGTGCGAAGTCGAGGTCAGGTTGCCACTGACGACAAGGTTAAACTGCTGCAGCATCTGATTGGCGGTCAGCGGCGCCGCGCAAGCAGTTCCAGACAAAAGGGTTGCGGCGGCAATGGCGATGCAAGTGCGAGCGATCATGGAGCGGTCCTTGGGGGAGATATTAGAAGAATAATATATATTGTTTTTAGCATATCATTATTTCCTGTTGTCAGTGTTATGAAAATCACCAACGGCCGTATGAAATCCGCTAAGCTGGCAGGCCGTCTATCAACAGAAGAACCAGCATGCCCAGCTTTGAACCCTTCCAGTTGCAAACCACCCGCCTGACCCTGCGCTTCGTCGACCGTGGCGATGCCGACGCCATGTTCCGCCTGTTCTCCGATCCCGTCGCGTTGCGCTACTGGAGCAGCGGCCCGTGGCTGCACGCCGCCCAGGCCGTCGACAACATCGAACAAACCCTCAAGGGCTACCAGGACGGCAGCTCGCTGCGCCTGGCGGTGGTGCTGCCGGACGGCAAACTGATCGGCACCGCAACCCTGTATGCCTTCGACCGCCGCAACCATCGCTGCGACATCGGCTACATGCTGGCGCAGCCGCACTGGGGCAAGCGCTACATGCAGGAAGCGCTGGCCGCCCTGATCGCCCATGGCTTCGGCGCGTTGGAGCTGCACCGCATCGAAGCCGATATCCACCCCGACAACATTGCCTCCGGCCGCATCCTGGAAGGCCTGCACTTCCAGCGTGAAGGCTTGCTGCGCGAGCGCTGGTTCGTCAGCGGCGAGATCTCCGACAGCGTGATCTACGGCCTGCTGCGCAGCGACTGGGACGCTGCAACGGTCATTACACAGAAGCACTGATTTAGCCGCCGCTTATCCTCTGGAATAACCGGCCATCCCGCTCAAACCGCAGTTGATCGGAATCCGCCACAGCGCGCCTGAGGGCTTTGCTACAGTGATTCCATCGCAACGATTTTGATGGAGTACCAAATGAGTAAATTGAACAGCCAGGCCGTGATGGATCTGATGGAAGAAATCTTCCGCGCCTTCGCGCAGACCGTGCGCTACGGCGTGCGTCTGGTGCAGCGCATGTCGCCGCCGGCGCTGCTGGGCGCCGCGCTGATCCTGGCCTTCATCCTGACCATCCTGCCGCTGGCGATGGTGCTGTTCGCCTTCTTCCTGGTGCTGAAGATCGCCGTCGGCGCCTGCGTGGTCGGCGGCCGCCGCCAGCGTCGCCGCCAGGAGAACCAGCAATGAAAAAGCGCGGGCTGGCCAAGGCCGGCTACGACAACGCCAAAAGCCTGCTCGACATCATCCGCGAGATCGGCGAAACGGCCACCAGCATGTGGTGGCGTTTCTTCGACTGGCTGGCGCAGGTGGAATGGCGCAAGCTGATGATGGTGTGGCTGCTGTTGCTGCTGTTCGGCCTGACGCCGTTCGGCCTGCCCAAGCAGACCGTCGCCTTCATCGGACTGTCACTGGGCCTGAAGGTGCTGGCCGGCGGCAAGCGTAAGGCCGAGATCGAAGCGCGCGACGCCACCAGCCACGCCGACGAGGAAGGCATGGAGCGGCGCCTGGTCGAGGCGCGCATGGCGGCCTTGCAGGCGCAGGTCGAACCGCACTTCCTGTTCAACACCCTCGCGCTGATCGGCCAACTGATCGAGACCGATCCGCCGCAGGCCGCGCGCATCCACCAGAATCTGATCGACTACCTGCGCGCCACCTTGCCGCAGATGCGCGCCAAGGGCAGCGGCACGCTGGGCCGGCAGATCGAGATGTCGCGCGCCTACCTGGCCATCATGCAGGCCCGCATGGGGGCGCGGCTGGCGGTGTCGGTCGACGTGCCGCCGGAAATGCTGAGCGCCACCTTCCCCGTGATGATGCTGCAGATCCTGATCGAGAACGCCATCAAGCACGGCCTGGAGCCGAAGATCGAGGGCGGCCGCATCGACATCCGCGCCAGCGTCGACGGCGCCATGCTGCAGGTGGACGTGCTGGACGACGGCATCGGCTTCAACATCCACGCCGGCGACGGCATCGGCCTGGCCAATGTGCGCGAACGCTTGCGCATCCTGTACGGCAACCGCGCACAGCTGGTGATCGAAGCACCACTGACCGGCGGCACCCGCGCCAGCGTCCGCATACCGTATGCGCCGGATATTTTTGCCCGAGGTTCGAAATGAATATCGCCACACCGGGCGGCCAGCGCCGCGCCACCGCGCTGATCGCCGACGACGAGGAACCGATGCGCCGCCAGCTGCGCGCGCGCCTGCTGGAAGCGTGGCCGGGACTGGAGATCGTCGCCGAGGCGGCCAACGGCATCGAGGCCGTGGCGCTGGCCGGCCAGTACCAGCCGGACATCGTGTTCCTCGACATCCGCATGCCCGGCCTGTCCGGCATCGAGGCGGCGCGCATGCTGTTCAACCGCTGCCACCTGGTGTTCGTGACGGCCTACGATCAATACGCGATCGAAGCCTTCGAACAGGGCGCGCTCGATTATCTGTTGAAGCCGGCCGGCGGCGAACGCCTGAAGACCACCTGCGCGCGCCTGCAATCGCTGATCGGCCAGCAGCCGTCCAACATCGAGCGTCAGCTGAGCCAGTTGTTGTCCAGCCAGAGCAAGCCGAGCGCCAAACCGGACTACCTGCGCTGGATCCAGGCGGTGGTCGGCAGCAACCTGCGCATGATCAGCACGCGCGAAGTGCTGTTCTTCCGCGCCGACGAAAAATACACACGGGTGCAGACCGCGCAAGCGGAAGTGTTGATACGCAAGACACTGAAGGAGCTGGCCGACGAACTGGACCCGGACGAATTCTGGCGCATCCACCGCTCGACCTTGGTGCGGGTCGATGCCATCGAAGAAGTCACGCGCGACTTGCGCGGACGGCAGATGGTGAAGATCCGCAACTTCAACGAACAGCTGGAAGTCAGCCGCGGCAACGCGCATTTATTTCAGCAAATGTAATCTCCCTCTGATCGTTATCAATATATACTTTCCCGCATCGTTCGGCCACACCAGGCCGCCGAACGGATGGGGGCAAATATTGATCGAATCTGTTCCATACCACGACAGGGAGAAAACAATGTCCAGCATACCCAAGCAGACGCGCAGCAACGTCATTCCATGCCTGCGCTACCGCGACGCGCCAGCCGCCATCGACTGGCTGTGCACCACGTTCGGCTTTGAAGCGACGCTGGTGGTGCCGAACGAGGACGGCAGCATCGCCCACGCGCAGCTCAGTTTCGGCAACGGCATGATCATGCTCGGTTCGGTGTTCGACACCGAGTTCGGGCGTCTGATGAAACAGCCCGCCGAGATCGGCCAGTTCAACACGCAGAGTTCCTACCTGGTCGTCAACGACGCCGACAAGGTGTACGACAACGTCAGGCAGGCCGGCGGCGACATCCTGCTCGATATCAAGGACGAGGACTACGGCGGACGCGGCTTCACCTGCCGCGACCCCGAGGGCCACATCTGGAGCATCGGCACTTACGATCCGGCGGATTAAGGGGAACATCATGGGACGTCCAGTACATTTTGAAATCCAGGCCAGCCAACCGCAGGTGCTGATCGAGTTCTACAGCGAGCTGTTCGGCTGGAGTTTCAACAAGTGGGAAGGCGGCGAATACTGGCTGATCGACACTGGCGACAGCAGCAAGCCCGGCATCAACGGCGGCCTGCTGCCGCGCCGGGGGCCTGCGCCCGAGGCGATGCAGGGCGTGAACGCCTTCGTCTGCACCATCGATGCCGAACAGCTCGACAGCATGCTGGCGCGCGTGGGCTCGTTGAAGGCGGAGGTGGTGGTGCCAAAGATGGCCATCCCCGGCGTCGGCTGGCTGGCCTACGCCAAAGACCACGACGGCAACATCTTCGGCATGATGCAAGCCGATACGCAAGCTATCTGATCAGTAAAAGCAATAGTGCGCCTCCCCCAAAGGATGATGATGAGGGTCTATAATGCACATCAGATTGCCGACGTGAAAGCAGAATTACCGTGAAGTTGCATGACCAACTAGATATTGAAAACTCCCCAGCCCCGTCCCCATTTGGGGCGATGGGGGGAATACATCCCATACTAGAAACCCCATTGGGCAGACTCTACGAGACGGATTGTCTCAACATGTTAAAAGCGATGCCTGCGGAATGCGTAGATCTTGCATTTGCTGACCCTCCATTTAATCTAAATAAAGAATATTCCTCGAAAATTAACGATAAAATATCTGAAGTAGACTACTTGGAATGGTGTAAAAATTGGCTCGATGAGATGGTTCGGGTTTTGAAACCCGGTGGTGCACTATTCCTATGGAATTTACCAAAATGGAATATTCATTTAGGCGCTCACCTTAACCAACAATTGAATTTTCGGCACTGGATCTCGGTCGACATTAAATATTCGCTGCCGATCACAAACCGACTATATCCTTCGCATTACTCGCTGCTTTACTATATTAAAGGTGAAAAGCCAGCCATTTTCCATCCTGACCGCACCCCTATTAGCTGCTGCCGGCATTGTGGTGGCGAGATTCGCGACTATGGCGGCTATAAAAACAAGATGAACCCGAAAGGTGTGAACTTGGCCGACGTATGGACGGACATTCCACCAGTACGACACGCAAAATACAAGAAACGCTCAGCAAATGCACTGCCCTTAAAATTAATGGATCGCATAATCGCAATGTCAAGCGATGCCGGCTCTGTAGTCCTTGACCCATTCGGAGGTTCTGGGACGACTTTTGTGGCTGCCGAATTGACCGGGAGACATTGGATAGGTAGCGAACTAGATTGTTCCGCAATTGCCGAACGCTTTGCATCACTTCAAGGTGATAAGGAGCATCTGCTCGACATTCAAACCAACAAAAATATTTTGTTTAAGCAGGACGATCTCGCGCGACAAAAAAAATCTGGACGGAAGCTATCCAAGGACTATCGCCTTCAAATCAACGGTGATGATTGTCAATGCGATACCGACGAAATCGTACAGAGCTCACTCTTCGTTAACTCTTAGTTCTCCCCCTTGATTTTAGACTTGACCTTTGTCAAGGTTTTCGTTTTGCTCTTGGCGGCCTTGCGCTTTGCATGACCTGACATACCGTCACTTGCCGTCGGCAAATAAGGCAACGACGGATCGTTCGACAAAGCATCATGTTCAACTACAGAGATGGCGAGCAATCCTCGTCCATCTTTGGGACGTAGGCTTTCCCACATTTCCAGATATCCAGAAAGCTCGGCGATATTCCCAATACGGTCCGTCAATTGGGCGTACAAATCGCGGCTAGGCACAATTAATACCCCTATTTGGATAATCCCCGTTTTTAAGGCAATGGCTAATTTATTCATTGACCGATGAGACGAAGAGATATTTCCTGTCTCCCACTCAATTGCTACCTTGTGCCCATCCAGTGTCGATGTAAGAAAATCAAATCCACCAAAATTCGATACTATTGGCTCCTGATAAGCCTCGCCGGAGGGGTACAAAAAAATCACTGGCTGTTGGCGATTTTTCCCAAGATTAACATCCGCTTCTGACTTCCACCCCTCGATTTCCATCATATTGCGCAGAAAATGGCTACGCAAATAGCCGACGCCATTACGATCATAAACTTTACTATCGGGACGACGCGCCTTGTTTCGGATGGTCAGCGCACCACTTCCAATCGGATGAAAAATCTTCTCAATTGCGTCCTTATAACTTTGATGAACAGCTTTCCATCCTTCAGACGACATAATGTCACCCTCATTGAACAACACCAGCGTACGAAGCCATTTCATTGGACGTTTCCTATAATTCGATGAATCGACTATAGGGCATTATTTTCCCACTGACAAGTTAACGCAGAGACTAGATGTACCGCCCACAATCTGAGCAGGCCGAATACGAGTGATGTCGAGGTAGAGCGGCGGCACATGGCGCTGCCAATTCACTTGCCAGCATGCCCGGCAACACTAGCTGGCTCAGTTGGCAAAATTGAACACAGAGATAGTAGTGCCGAAGATGCCGCCCCTCCGGCATCGGCCGGCTAGCCCACGCCAAAGACCACGACGGCAACATCTTCGGCATGATGCAGGGCGACGCCGACGCGGCGTCGCTGGCAGCACAAGGCAAATGAGGCCGCTGTGCCGTTGTAGATGAACCTCCAACGGTTCAGCAGCTCTCTACAATCAATCACCGGGCCATCGCGGCTAATAGAAAAATTTAGGTTGGGGATTGGGAAAGCACATCGCTATTGATATAAACAACTTCCTCAACAGGCAGTATCTGCTACACCAAAAACGGTATCAACGCGAAGGCGTCATAGCCGGCCTTGATGGCTTCCTCGAAACTGCCATAGGTGCCAAGTATGTGTCTCCAGAAATAACAGCATACTTGCCTTCATCCGCCAGCATTGCGTCGAGGTTCTGAGCGAATACCTCGAATTCCTTTTGCAATGTAGACATTTCCAGTTCCTCCAACGGCTATCGATGGGAATGGATTTAACCTAGCACTATCTCCGTGCCAGGCCAAGCGTGCAAGACAAGCTTAGGCCAGCGCGGCGATCAGGTCCTGGTCAGCCACCTGGGTAGGCCGGATGCGGATGATATTGCGGTACAGCGGCGGCATAGTGGCGCACAGCGCTGCCAGTTCGGCTTCCGGCATGCCCGGCAGGACGTACTGGAACTGCGTCGGATTTTTCAGCGGCAGCGGGCCTTCCATCGTCGAGCCATAGGCGCCCAGGTTCATGAAGCTGATGGCGCCACTATCCGGCCCTTGGGCAAAGACGAAGGTGCCGTCCTTGGGATGTCCAAGATACTGGCGCACTTCGTCCTGTTGCGCCGGCGTGGCCCCGGCCATCAACTTGAAACGCAGCTGCGCGTAGGCGCGCGTGGTTTCCATGAAGGCGCTGCGGATGCCCGAGTACGACATCCGGCCCGGCATGCACAGCAGCAGATTGCCGAACGAATCCAGCAAGGCCACCGCATCCCCTGCCCCGCCATGTTCGCGGTCGCGCGCCATCGCTTGCAGCAGGAACGGCGCCAGGCCTGCGTCTGGATGCTGCGGCGTGCAGCGGTAGGCCAAGGCGTCCGGATACAGCTGTCGCAGCGCGCGCACGATGGCGTGGTGGGACGCCAGCGTCATCGGGCATTTCAATTGTTGTTGCGGCAGATCTGTGTTGAACAGTTCCGTCACTTCGCCGGCTGTGGCCTCGAACACCAATGAGCACAAGGCCTGCGTCGGTTCGGAGATGGTTTTGCCGATGAAGAAGGACTTCGGCGCGGCGCCAGAGCTGGCGCGCGTGTACAGCGACGAGCCGAGGATGGCCGGGTAGCTGAACGTCGCTTCGGCCTGTGGCCTCAATGCTTCCGGCAGCGCGCTGAAGGTGGCGCTGGCGTCGTAGTTGACGCCCGCGCTTTTGTCCGGCGCGGCCACCACCACATTGAAACCGCCAGCCAGGATCGCGCCACTGCACATGCAGCAGGGATCGAGCGAGGTGACGATGGTGATGTCTTGCGGTTCCGGCAGCTCGCGGCCCCTGGCGCGTTCAGCGTAGTACCAGTCAATCAACTGGCGCTCGCCGTGAGCGGTCGGATCGAAGATCAGCCCCTGCTTGATAACGTTGTTGTGCAGCGACTGCAGCACGTTGCCATGCTGGTCGAGCATCAAGCCGCCGACGCCAAAGGTGCCCTGCGTTTTGGCGGCAATAGCCTCCGCCGCCGCTATCGCGACGGCTGCCTGCACATCGATTGTCTTCTTGAAGGCCAAGTTTTACTTCTTCTTCAGGTCAGCGCCACCGAAGGCGTTCGGCAGCTGCTCGGCTGCCGTGGTTTCGTAGATGTCGCCTTTGAGGTTGGTCAGCAGAACCGGCAGTTCGTTGCCGCCCAACTCCAAGATCACCTGGCGGCAAGCGCCGCACGGTGCGATAGGTCCATCGGTCTCGCCGATGACGACCAGTTGCGAGAAGTCGCCCGGCTTGTAGCCTTGCGCGAAAGCGCTGAAGAAGGCGGTACGCTCGGCGCAGTTGCACAAGCCGTAGGATGCGTTTTCCACGTTACAGCCGTGGAAGACCTTGCCGTCGTTGGTCAGCAGCGCAGCGCCGACCTTGAAGTTGGAATACGGCGTGTAAGCCTTCAGGCGCGCGGCGGCGGCTTCGACGATCAGTTCTTGTTTGTTCATGTGCGGCTCTCTTAAGGACGGATCGTGCGGTAGATAACCGGGTTCGCTGTCGGCGCGGTACCGGCGATCTGGTAGGCCGCCTGGATTTCACGGATCGCCTGCTCGGCAGCTTCCTGCGTGCGCGCGTGCACCATCGCCAGCGGCTGGCCGGCTTCGATCTTGTCGCCCAGGCCAACCAGTTCGGTCAAACCGACAGCGTAGTCGATCGGATCGGCAGCACGGCGACGGCCACCGCCCAGGCTCACCACGGCCAGGCCGATGTCGCGGCAGTTGGCGGTAGCAGCATAGCCGGATACCAGCGCAGGCGCCGGCACGATGATCGGCGAACGCTCCAGGTACTTGTCCGGATTGTCCATCAAGTCGGCCGGTCCGCCCAGCGCCACCACCATGCGCGAGAAGCGCTCGGCGGCTTCGCCGCTGTCCAGCGACGCCTGCAGCTTGGCGCGCGCTTCCTCTTCGGTGGCGGCCAGTTTGCCCAGCACCAGCATCTCGGCGCACAGCGCCATCGTCACTTCGTGCAGGCGCGCAGGGCGCGATTTGCCGGTCAGGTAATCCATCGCGCCGCGTACTTCCAGCGCGTTGCCGGCGTATGGCGCCAGTGATTCGTTCATGTCGGTCAGGATGGCCGACGTCATCATGCCGGCGCCGTTGCCGACCTTGACGATGCTGTCCGCCAGTTCGACAGATTTGTCGTAAGTCGGCATGAAGGCGCCGCTGCCCACTTTGACGTCCATCGCCAGCGCGTCCAGGCCCGCCGACAGCTTCTTCGACAGGATGGAGCCGGTGATCATGGCGACCGATTCCACGGTGGCTGTCACGTCGCGCACGCCGTAGAAGATCTTGTCCGAAGGCGCCAGCGACGAAGTCTGGCCGATGATGGCGACGCCGACTTCCTTGACCACTTTGCGGAACAGCTCATTGGTCGGCACGGTGCTGTAGCCGGGGATGGAATCGAACTTGTCCAGCGTACCGCCGGTGTGGCCCAGGCCTCGGCCGGAGATCATCGGCACGAAGCCGCCGCAGGCCGCGACCATAGGGCCGAGCAGCAGCGAGACCACGTCGCCGACGCCGCCGGTCGAGTGCTTGTCGACCACCGGGCCTGGCAGGTCCAGCGAGCGCCAGTCCAGCACTTCGCCGGAATCGCGCATCGCCAGCGTGAAGGCGACGCGTTCGTCCATGGTCATGTCGTTGAAGTAGACCGCCATCGCCAGCGCGGCGATCTGGCCTTCGGTGACGCGGTTCGAGGTGATGCCGCCAACGAAGAACTGGATCTCTTCAGCGGACAGGACGCCGCCGTCACGCTTCTTGCGAATGATCTCTTGAGGTAAGAACATGGAATTCTCCGCTTAGGTAAATTGATAACGCCGCAGCGAAGTTCGCGGCACCCGCGAACCCCGCACTGCGGCGACGCTCGGGGTCGGACCCCGCACGGGGTCCGACCCCTTCTGTTTTGGGGTTAAACGCCGTATGGAATCCAGACGTTCTTGACTTGCGAGGCGTGCGCCAGTACCGCGCGGCCGCCGCTTTGAGCGGTGCTGTACCAGTCACGCCCTTTCGCGCCGCCGACCCAGGTGCGCTTGAGCGAAGCAGCCGACAGGCGCTCCACCTCAGCACAGCCTTCAGCCGAACCGTCATGACGCCATACTGCGTCGATGTCCGAGTGCGTCGCCAGCGTGCGCGCCAGTTCGTCGGCCGAACCGGTGACGATGTTGACCACGCCGTCCGGCAGGTCCGACGTATCGAACACCTGATACAGGTCGGTGGCCGACAGCGGATGCGCTTCCGACGGCACCACCACCACGCGGTTGCCCAGCGCGATAGCCGGCGCCACCAGCGAGATGAAGCCCAGCAGCGGCGACTCATTCGGGCAAACGATGCCGATCACGCCAACCGGCTCATTCAGCGCCACGGTGATGCCGTGCATCGGCGGCTGGTGCGCCAGGCCGTCGTACTTGTCGGCCCATGCGGCGTAGTAGAACAGGCGCTCGATCGAAGCCTGCACTTCTTTTTCCGCGTTCCTGGAACCGGTCATCGCGGCGATGCGGGCTGCGAATTCCTCGCCGCGCGCGGCCAGGTTCTCTGCGATGTAGTACAGCACCTGCGCACGGTTGTGCGACGTGGCTTTCGCCCAGCCGCCGGCCTTGTGCGCAGCTTCCACCGCGTTGCGGATGTCCTTGCGATTGCCTTCGCCGACTTCGCCGATGAAGGCGCCGTCTGCGCCGTGGATCGCACGGCTGTAGGCGCCGTCAGGGCGGGCCTGCTTGCCGCCGATGTACAGCTTGGCGGTGCGGTCGATGGCGAATGCGCCACCTGCCGCCGGTGCGGATGCCTTAGCTTTGGCCTTGGCTTCCACCACTGGCGTCGCTGGACGCGCATCTTCCGATTTGGCGGTCAGGTATTCGTACATGCCTTCGCGACCGCCTTCACGACCGAAGCCGGATTCGCGGTAGCCGCCGAAGCCGCAAGCGGCGTCGAACTGATTGGCGGTGTTAATCCACACCACGCCAGCCTTGATCTGCGGCGCGACGTCCAGCGCCAGCGAGATATTCTCGGTCCAGACGCAGGCCGCCAGGCCGTAGACGGTGTTGTTCGCCAGTTGCACGGCTTCCGGCGGAGTGCGGAAGCTCATCGCCACCAGCACAGGTCCGAAGATCTCGGCCTGCGCCACGGCGGCGGACGTCGATGCGCCGGTGATCAGCGTCGGCGGGAACCACGAGCCGTTGGCCGGGATTTCGCACTTGGGCTGATAAACCTCGCAACCTTCGGCGCGGGCCGATTCCACCAGGCCGGCGATGCGCTGCTGCTGCACCGGATCGACCAGGGCACCGATGTCCATCGACTTGTCCAGCGGCGAACCGAGGGTCAGCTTGTCCATGCGGGCGCGCAGCTTGGCCAGGAACTTGTCCTGCACCGATTCCTGCACCAGCAGGCGCGAACCTGCGCAGCATACCTGGCCCTGATTGAACCAGATCGAATCGACCAGGCCTTCAACGGCGGCATCCAGATCGGCATCGTCGAACACGATGAACGGCGACTTGCCGCCCAACTCCAGCGACAGCTTCTTGCCGCTGCCTGCGGTGGCGATGCGGATCAAGCGGCCTACTTCGGTCGAGCCGGTGAAGGCCAGCTTGTCGATGCCCGGATGGTTGACGATGGCTTCGCCCACGCGGCCATCGCCGGTGACGATGTTCACAACACCGGCAGGCACGCCGGCCTGCACGCAGATCTCGGCGAACAGCATCGCGGTCAGCGACGTGAATTCGGCCGGCTTGAAGACGATGGTGTTACCAGCGGCCATGGCCGGTGCGATTTTCCACGACAGCATCAGCAGCGGGAAATTCCACGGCACGATCTGGCCGACCACGCCGACGGCGCGGTAGTCCGCGAATTCTTCGGCTTGCAGTTGCGCCCAACCGGCGTGGTAGTAGAAGTGTCGCGCCACCAGCGGCAGGTCGACGTCGCGGGTTTCGCGGATGGTCTTGCCGTTGTCCAGCGTTTCCAGCACGGCGAACAGGCGCGCGTGCTTCTGCATCAGGCGGGCCAGCGAGTACATGACCTTGGCGCGGCCATGGCCGCCCAGTGCCTGCCAGCCCGGCTGCGCGGCGCGCGCGGCTGCCACGGCGCGATCGACGTCGCTGCCGGTGGCCTGGGTCAGGTCGGCCAGCTTGGCCGCATCGGCCGGATTGGTCGAGGCGAACAACTCGCCCGGCTCGCTCCACTGGTTGTCGATGAACAGGCCGAAGGCGCGGCCGTGCTGCTCCAGCCACGCTTGCGCTTCTTTCGTGCTTTCCGGTGCTGGGCCGTATTCCATGGTGTTCAAGATCTCTTTGATGGTTGGCATGACGTGTCCGTATTCTTTATGGTTGCGCGTGACGATGTGCGGCGGAGTAGTTGCCGGTCACATAGTGCTCAAGCTGGCGTTCGATGTCGGTCAGCAGGCTCGATGCGCCGATGCGGAACAGGTGTGGCTCCAGCCACTCGTTGCCCAGTTCTTCCTTCATCAGCGACAGGTACTGCAGCGCGGCCTTGGCCGTGCCCACGCCGCCGGCTGGCTTGTAGCCGATCTTGAAGCCGGTCTGCTCGTGGTAGTCGCGGATCGCGCGCACCATCGTCAGCGATACCGGGATCGTCGCGTTGACCGGTTCTTTGCCGGTCGAGGTCTTGATGAAGTCCGCACCAGCCATCATGCAGACCCACGAAGCCTTGGCCACGTTTTCCAGCGTGACCAGTTCACCGGTCGCCAGAATCGCCTTGACGTGCGCTTCGCCGCAAGCCTTGCGGTAAGCCAGCATCTCGTCGTACAGCGCTTGCCAGTTGCCCGTCAAAACGTGCTGGCGGGTGATGACGATATCGATCTCGGTCGCGCCTGCGGCCACCGACAGTTCGATCTCGCGCACCTTGGTTTCCATGCTGGTCAAGCCAGCCGGGAAACCGGTCGATACCGCGGCGATCGGCAGGCGGCCTTGCAGGACCTGGGTCGCCGGCTTGATCATCTCGTGGTACACGCAGACGGCGCCGGTGGTCAGCTTGTAGTCCTGCAGGCCCAGCGCCTCGACCAGGTCCGAACGCAGCGGACGCATGGCCTTCATGCACAGGCGCTCGACGCGGCCCGGCGTATCGTCGCCGGACAGCGTGGTCAGGTCGATCAGGCCGATGGCCTTGACCAGCCAGGCGGCCTGGTATTCCTTCTTCACCGTGCGGCGGTTCGCCAGACTGGCGGCGCGGCGGTCGGCAGCGCTCTTGTTGATGTGGATGTGGTTAATCCAGCCCAGGTCCAGTGGGACCGCTTCGTTACGTTTGAAGGTCATAACAGGTTGCTTCCGTGGGAAAGTGGTTTGACGCCAAGATGGTGGGCCAGCGTCTGGCCGATATCGGAGAAGGATTCGGAGATAGGCAGCTTCTGCGCCTTCACGCCCGGACCGAAGAAGATCATCGGGATATGTTCGCGGGTGTGGTCGGAGCCAGGCCAGGTCGGATCGCAGCCATGGTCGGCGGTGATCACCACCAGGTCGCCCTCTTTCAGCTTGGCGATGAACTCGGGCAGGCGCGCATCCATCTCGTGCAGCGCGTTCGAGTAGCCGGTCACGTCACGGCGATGACCGAAAGCCTGGTCGAAGTCGACGAAGTTCACGAAAGTCAGCGACTTGTCGCCGGCTTCTTCTTCCACCTTCATCAGCGCGTCGAACAACGCCATGTTGTCCTTGCCCTTGACCATGCGCGATACGCCCTGGGTCGCGAAGATGTCGCTGATCTTGCCGAGGGCGATGACTTCGCCGCCGTCGTTCTTCACGTGGTCCAGCAGCGTAGGCGCCGGCGGTGCGACCGCGTAGTCGTGGCGGTTGGTGGTGCGGGTGTAGTTGCCATCCGCGCCGGTGAACGGGCGCGCGATCACGCGGCCGATGTTGTACGGCTCGACCAGTTTGAAAGCGATCTCGCAGATTTCATACAGGCGCTCCAGGCCAAACGATTCTTCGTGCGCGGCGATTTGCAGCACCGAGTCGGCGGAGGTGTAGATGATAGGTTTGCCGCTGGCGACATGCTCGTCGCCGTGCTTGTTGATGATTTCCGTGCCCGATGCATGGCAGTCGCCCAGGAAGCCAGGTACGCCGGCCAGCTGTTGCAGCTTGGCGGTCAGCTCGGCCGGGAACGACGGCACGGTTTTCGGGAAGTAGCCCCAGTCGAATTCCACCGGCACGCCGGCGATTTCCCAGTGGCCGGACTGCGTGTCCTTGCCGGTCGAGCGTTCGCGCGCGGCGCCATAGGCGGCGGTGAAGCCTTCACGCTGTTCGAAGCCGGCGGCCCACTGGCCGCTGGCGGTATGGGCGGCCGCGGCCAGGCCCAGTTTTTCCATGGTCGGCAGCGACATCGGCTTGCCGCTCTTGGCGGCCCACTCGGCGATGTGGCCGAAGGTGTTGGCGCCGACGTCGTTGTACTTCGCGGCATCGGGCGTGGCGCCCAAACCAAACGAATCGAGCAAAAGGATAAATGCGCGTTTCATAATTTCGAACTCCTTAAAAGCAAAGGGGCGGACCAGCCGCCCCTCGGGGATCTTACGCCTGCGGCGTTTTGGCCACGTTGGCCAGGAAGCCCAGGATCACTTCAATCAGCGAGGTCGCCGCGACGGCCGCGTATTTCAGCGTCTGCTCGTGCGACAGCGGGAACGGCGACAGGCCTTCGGCCAGGTTGGTGATGGCCGATACACCGACCACTTTCAAACCGCAGTGACGAGCCGACACCACTTCCGGCACCACCGACATGCCGACCATGTCCGCACCCAGCGTCTTGAAGGCGCGGATTTCGGCAGGGGTCTCGAAGTTAGGACCAGCGTAGGCGATGTACACGCCGTCGTGCAGGGTGACGTTCTTCTCTTTGGCCGAGGTGTGCAGCAGCGCGCGCAGGTCGGCGTCGTAGGCGTTGGCCATGCTGAAGAAGCGCGGACCGAAACGCTCGTCGTTCGGGCCCATCATCGGCGTGCCTGGCAGGTAGTTGATATGGTCGGTCAGCGCCACCAGCGAGCCGGCGTCGACTTCGGTGCGCAGCGAACCTGCGGCGTTGGTCACGAACAGCATCTCGCAGCCCAGCAGCTTCATGGTGCGCACGGCGCTGGTCATCACGCCCAGGCCGTAGCCTTCGTAGACGTGGCCGCGGCCCTTCATGCACACCACCGACACGCCCGACAGGGTGCCGATCACCAGTTCGCCGGCGTGGCCGTGCACGGTGCTGATCGGGAAGCCTGGCAGTTCATTGAAACTGATGGTGACCGCGTCGGTCATTTGTTCCGCCAGCACGCCCAGGCCGGAACCCAGAATCATTGCGATGCGCGGCTTGAAGCCCGCAGGGACACGGGCGCGAATGATGTCAGCTGCCTGGAATGGGGAATTATTAGACATGGTTATCCTCTGTTTTTCTGTTGTGGCTGGGGAAGCTGACACTATGCATCATCGTCCATATGTATGGCAAATACCATTTTTCTTAAGCATTTATACTAAAGCGATATAAATCGGGGGTATTATAAATGAAGGCAAACTTAGCCGCAGTGCGTGATTGACTTGATTTGAACAAATGTTTACCATGATGGACAAATGTTTTAGCGAGTAAGCCGTGACCGATTCTTCCAAGAAGGACCAGCTCTACCAGCTGATCCGCGCCAATCCCTTCATTTCCCAGCAGGACCTGGCCGTGGAACTGCGCCTGTCGCGCTCCGCCGTGGCCGGTCATATTGCCGGTTTGATACGCGAACGGCGCCTGCTGGGCCGTGCCTACGTGCTGCCGGACAAGCGTCCGGTGATGTGCATAGGCGCCGCCAACCTGGACCGCAAGCTGCGCACCATCGCCGCCATGCAGCTGGGCACCTCCAATCCCGCCACCGCCGAGGAAGTCTATGGCGGCGTGGCCCGCAACATCGCCGAAAACCTGTCACGCCTGAACCTGCCGACCGCATTGCTGACCGCCCTGGGCGACGACGTGGCCGGCCGCAGCCTGCAAGACCACGCGGAAAACGCCGGCATCGACACGCGCGGCAGCCTGAAACTGCCGGACACGCCAACCGGCACCTACACCGCCATCCTCGACGATGCCGGCGAACTGGTGGTGGCGCTGGCCGACATGGCGCTGTACGACCGCATCACTCCTGAATATCTGGCCAGCCGCCAGCCGCAGCGTTCCGCCGCCGCGATGACGGTGGTCGACCTGAACCTGCCAGCCGACAGCATCGCCCTGCTGCTCGACAGCGCCCGGGCCGACAACGTGCCGCTGGTGATCGTGGCCGTATCGCAGCCGAAGATGGCGCGTCTGCCGGCCGACCTGAAAGGCCTGCGCCTGCTGATCCTCAACCGCGGCGAACTGGAAACCCGAGCCGGCCGCGCGCTGCCGACCGAAGCCGAGGTGCGCGCCGCCTGCCGCGACGTGCAGGCCCAGGGCGCGCAGGACGTCATCGTCACCTGCGGCAGCCAGGGCGTGTTCCACACCCGCGACGGCGAGCTGGTTTGGCTGGCCGCGCACCAGGTGGACGTGGTCGACGTCACCGGCGCCGGCGACGCCTTTTCGGCCGCCGTCTGCTGGTCGCTGTACCAGGGCAGCGCCGACCTGACGCTGGCCTGCCGCCGCGGCCTGAAGGTCGCCGCGATGACGCTCGAATCCCAGGAGACGGTGTCGCCGATGCTGGCCGCCGATGTCCTCGACGAGATCCACGACTTCGACCTGTCGGCGGAATACAACCCGCCGCTCTTCCCCAACAAGGCATAAGGAATCACACCATGCACCAATACCTTCTGTTTTCGCCCGAAGTGGCGGCAGCCCGTGCCGCCGGCAAGCCGATCGTCGCACTGGAATCGACCATCATCTCGCACGGCATGCCCTACCCGCAGAACGTGCAGATGGCGCGTGAAGTGGAGCAGATCATCCGCGACGGCGGCGCCGTGCCGGCCACCATCGCCATCATCGGCGGCAAGATCTGCATCGGCCTGTCGGAAGAACAGCTGGAACTGCTGGGCACCTCGCCCGACGCCATGAAGGTCAGCCGCCGCGACCTGCCCTACGTGCTGGCGCAATCGAAACTGGGCGCCACCACCGTGGCGGCGACGAT
The DNA here is from genome assembly GCF_019166075.1 of Duganella violaceipulchra. Classification (NCBI taxonomy): domain Bacteria; kingdom Pseudomonadati; phylum Pseudomonadota; class Betaproteobacteria; order Burkholderiales; family Oxalobacteraceae; genus Duganella; species Duganella violaceipulchra. The sequence goes on from NZ_JAHTGR010000007.1 coordinate 130,159, forward strand.
GATCTGCGCCGAACTGGCCGGCATCCCGGTGTTCGTCACCGGCGGCATCGGCGGCGTGCATCGCGGCGCCGAGACCAGCTTCGACATCTCGGCCGATTTGCAGGAACTGGCGCAGACGTCGGTGGCGGTGGTGTGCGCCGGCGTCAAGTCCATCCTCGACATCGGCCTGACGCTGGAATACCTGGAGACCCACGGCGTGCCGGTGGTCAGCGTGGGCCAGCGCGGCTTCCCCGCCTTCTTCACGCGCGAGAGCGGCTTCAACGCCGACTTCCAGCTCGATACGCCGGCCGAACAGGCGGCCTTCATCCACTCCAAGTGGCAGCTGGGCCTCAAGGGCGGCGTGGTGGTCAGCAATCCGGTGCCGGCCGCCGATGCGATGCCGAAGGCGGAGATCGACGCCATCACCGCACAGGCCTTGCAGGAAGCCGATGCGCAAGGCGTGACCGGCAAGAACGTCACGCCCTTCCTGCTCAACCGCATCAAGCAGCTGACCGAGGGCCGCAGCCTGGCGACCAATATCGCGCTGGTGAAGAACAACGCCCGTTGCGGCGCGGCCCTCGCGGTGGCCATGCTGGCCCACTGATATCGAATCACATCGCCAAAAGAACGCCATGTCCATCGATCTGAAACAACTAAGATACTTCCTCGCCGTCGCAGAAGAAAAGAGTTTCAGCCGCGCCGCCGAGCGCCTGCACATTTCGCAGCCGCCTTTGAGCCAGCAGATCATGAAGCTGGAAAGTGAATTGGGCGTGAAGTTGTTCGCCCGCACCACCCGCACCTTCGAGCTGACGGTGGCGGGCAAGGCGCTGATGGGCGAGGCGTCCGACCTGCTGGGCAAGATGCGCATGACCATCGACACCATCCGCCAGATCGACCGTGGTGAAGTGGGCCGGCTGCGGGTGGGCATCGTCGGTTCGGCGATGTGGGGGCCGATACCGAGTTTGCTGGAAGAGTTCCAGACCAAGTTCCCGCGCGTGAGCTGGACCCTGCATGAACTGGGGCCTACGCTGCAGTACGAAGCGCTGCGCGCCAAGCAGATCGACGTCGGCTTCTGGCGCGAGCCCAAGCTGGACGAGGATGACCTGAAAAACGACAACCTGCGCCAGGAGCTGTGCTTCCGCGAAGACGTGTGCGTGGCCATCAACGAGCACCACCCGCTGGCCAAGCAGGAAGCGATCGAGCTGACCGACATCGCCGACGAGCCGATGCTGACGCTGGCGTTGGACAAGTCGTCCTTCCCGCGCTACCTGATTCAATGCTGTGTGAAGGCCGGCTTCCAGCCGACCATATTCCAGGAGGCGTCCGAGCCGCAGACGCTGCTGGCGATGGTGGGCGCGGGCCTGGGTGTGGCGCTGCTGCCGGAGACCACCAGCCGCATCGGCTGGCCGGGTGTGGTGTTCCTGCCGATTCGCACCAATCCGCCGTCGGCGAACCTGTACATCACCTACACCACGCTGGACGATGCGCCGGTGGTGCGGGCTTTCCTCAACATCCTGAACCCCGTAAAGCCGGGGGTCTGACCCCGTGCGGGGTCAGACCCCTTTCCGGTTGCGGGGTTAGTGCGTGACGCCGCCCGCCTCGCGCATGTCCACATCGTGGGCCATCGTGGTGCGGATGGCGATGCGCAGGCCTTCGACCATGTCTTCCAGCTTCATGCTGGCCGAACCCGGATGCGCGGCCGCCTGCTGCGGCAAATACGGAATGTGAATGAAACCGGCGCGCATGGTCGTGCCCCACTCGTGCGCCTGATGCATCAGGCTATAGAACACGTGGTTGCACACATACGTACCCGCCGTCTGCGATACCGACGACGGCAAGCCCGCCTCGCGCAGCGCATGCACGATCGCCTTGATCGGCAACGTGGCAAAGTAGGCCGCCGGGCCGTTGGTGACGATAGGCTGGTCGACGATCTGCCGCTTCTGGTTGTCGGCGATCGGCGCGTCGTCGATGTTGATGGCGATGCGCTCCACCGACAGGTCTACCCGGCCGCCCGCCTGCCCCACCGCGATCACGATGCTGGGCTGGAGCTCTTCCACCGCCTGGTGCAGCATCTTGCTGGCCTGCCCGAACACGCACGGCAGCTGGCGCGAATGAACCACGAAGTCGCCTTCGTGCCAGCCCTGAAGGGTGCGCACCGCTTCCCACGAGGGGTTGATGGTCTCCTTGTTAAACGGTTCGAACCCGGTCAACAATATTATCTTTTTCATCTACATGGACTCCGTTTGCCGCGCTGTTTGTGCGCTACTCTACTCCAACTCACGTGCACGTCACATGTTCATTAGAAAATAAAGAAGTGCAATATTAGCAAGCAATAGCGGCAACGCGGTGCCCACCTGGATCTTCACCACGGCGTTCTTGTCGGGCAGCTCCAGCAGCGCGGCGGGTACGATATTGAAGTTGGCGGCCATGGGTGTCATCAGCGTGCCACAGTAGGCGCTGAACATGCCGATCGCCGCCATCACCGCCGGATTGGCGTGGTACACGCCGACCAGCACCGGTATGCCGACGCCGCCCGCGATCACCGGAAACGCCGCGAAGCCGTTGCCCATGATGACGGTGAACAGCGCCATGCCGATGCAGTACACCGCCACCGCCACCAGCCGCACATCGAGGTTGATGTAGGATGTGACCACGTGCGCCACCGCCTTGCCCATGCCGGCCTCGGTGAACAGCAGGCCTAGCACCGCCAGCATGTGCGGCAGCACCACCGCCCAACCCAGGTGATCGATCAGGCGACGCGATTCGCGCATCGCCTGCATCGGCGTGGCGCGCGTCAGCCAGCACGCGGTGGCCACAGCGAACAGCGAACCGCAACCCAGGCTGACCAGGGTGGCGTTCTTCGGATCGAGCAGCAGCAGGCCGCCCAGGTGCACATCCTTGAGCAGGGTCGAACCGATCACCGTGGTCGCCGGGATGATCAGCGCCGGTATCAGCAAGCGATGGCCGAGCCGCTGCGCGCTGCTCTTGCGTTCCTCCTGCGTGCGCTCGCCGTAGCGGCCCAGCGCCACGCCGCCGAAGCCGGCGATCAGCGCCATCACCACCATCAGCACGCCCGCAGCCACCGGCGGCAACAGTTCGCCAGCCAGGTAGACCACGGCGTACAAGGCCCAGAACAAGGCGCTCGAATAGCGCTTGGGATTATGTTTGTCGGTGAGCGACATGTACGCGACCAGCAGTAGCATCGCGCCCAGCACATAGTAGAAGTAATCGAGCTTGAGTATCATGCCGGCTCCTTCACCGCCAGCATGGCGCGGGCGATGTGCGCGTCCAGCCGGTGCAGGCGATACGAGTGGATGAGGAAGGCAGTCACCGCGGTCGGTATGCCCCACAGCGCCATATGCAGCGGATCGACTTCCAGCCCCTCTGCGCGCAGGATGGTCTGCATCAGCAGGATGGCGCCGAAGGCCACGAACACGTCTTCGCCGAAGAACAGGCCGACGTTGTCGGTGGCGGCGGACATGGCGCGGATGCGGTGCCGCAGCTCCTCGGTCAGCGCCGGGTAGCGCACCTCGGCGGCGCCTTCCGCCATCGGCGCGATCAGCGGGCGCACCATGTTCGGATGGCCGCCGATGCTGGTCAGGCCGAAGGCGGCGCTGATCTCGCGGATCGCCAGGTAGACGATCAGCAGACGGCCGGTGGTGGCGGACTTGATGCGGGCAATCGACGCCTGCGCATGCTCCTTCAGCCCGAAGCGCTCCAGCAGGCCGATGGCGGCCAGCGGCAGCAGCAGGATCAGCGGCAGGTTGCGGGTCTTGATGAAGGCCGTGCCCAAGGTGGCGAGCAGGTGCTCGACCGGCATGGCGGCGGCGACGCCGGTGACGGCGCAGGCGGCGATCACCACCAGCACAGGATGGGCGCGCAGGGCGAAGCCCAGGATGATGACGGCCACGCCGAGCAGCGGCCACAGATTGACGACGGTATGATTCACGAATCAGGCTCCATCCATAAAAAAAATCCCCGCACATCTTACGATGCGCGGGGATTTTCAGATAGCGGTCAATTTAGAAGTTGACCTTGAAGGTGCCGCCCCAGGTGCGCGGCTCGTTCAACATACCGGTCAGGTTGTCGAAGTCGATGGCGCCGAGGATCACGCGCTTGTCGGTGATGTTGCGGCCGAACAGCGCCACTTCATACTTGCCGTTGCCCCACTTGTAACCGGTGCGCACGCCGCCTTCAACCAGCGACTTGGCCTTGTATTCAGGCGCTTCGTACAGGAAGAAGTTGTAGCTGCTGCGGTAGGTCCAGTCGGTGTAGGCATAGAACTCGCCGTTGCCGATGTCCTTGCTGTACTTCAGCGTGAAGTTCAGCTGGGTCTTCGGCGCGCGCGGCAGCGGGTTGCCATCGATCTTGGACGTGCCGGCGAACGGGCCCGCCGCATTGGTCGGGGTGCAACCGTAAGGGTTAGGCGCGGTGTTCGGCAGGTTGCCGCAGTATTGCACGAACAGGTTCTTGTCCTTGATCTCGGTATCGTTGTAGCTGCCGCCCAGGGTCATGCTGAACTCGTCGCTCAGATTGGCCTGGAAGTCCACTTCAACGCCCTGGCCGGTCACTTTTTCAGCGTTGATCAGCTGGTTCATGTTGATCGTGCCGCTACCGGCGGTCAGCTGCTTGTCCTTGACGCGGTACTGGAACACCGAGGCGCTCAAACGCGCGCGCTTGTCGAACAGGTCCTGCTTGATACCGGCCTCATACGACAACGCTTTTTCAGCGCCGGCGAACGATGGCTTGTCGCCCAGGCCGTTCAGGCGACCCTGCATCGACGGCGCGCGGTAGCCGGTGGCCACGCGGGCGAACAAGTTGGTGGTCTTGTTCAGCTCATAGGTGCCGCTCATGTCCCAGCTCATATTGTGCGAGGTGTTGTCGATCTCGAACGGGCCGGACATCTTCGGCGGTTCGTAGCGCACAGCCGAGAATTCCTTCTTGTCGGTGGTGTAGCGCAGGCCGCCGCGCAGCTTCAGCTTGTCGCTGACGGTGTAGTTCAGCGAGCCGAAGGCAGCCCACGACTTGGCATGCTGGAACTGCTGCGCGTAGGCGGCGTTCTGTGGATTGCCAGGAGCGAAGGTGTTAAAGCTGATCGAGTCGATCTGGATGTCTTCGTTGAAGAAGAACAGGCCGCCAATCCACTGCAACGGGCCCTTGTAGTTAGACTCGGCGCGGAACTCTTGCGAGAACTGCTTGTGGTTAGGCAGCAGGTCGGCCGTTTCAACCGCGAACGGGATGTAGCCGGGACCGTACGGCGGTGCGTACGACGCGCCGTAGCCGCCATCGACGTCGGCACGGCTGTTGAACTTCAGCGTTTCGTAGCCGGTGATCGAGTGCAGCGTGATGTCGTCCAGGTTGTACTTCAGGCGGACATTGCCGCCCTTGGTGGTCAGCTTCTGGTAGTTGATGCCGTCGCTCGGGTAGGAGCTGTAGTCGAAGCCGTCGACCAGGTCGTTGGTGCCCTTCTTGATGATGTTGGCGCGGAACAGCGTGGCGCTGCCGTGGTAGTCGCGCTCGTGGTAGTTGAACAGCGCGCTGAAGTCCTTGTTGGGCTTGACCAGCGCCTGCAGGCGGAAGGCGTTGTCGCCGTAGCCTTCGAAGTCCTGGGTGCCCTTGTTCGGGGTTGGATTGGTGTTGTGCACGCGGTCGCCGCGGTGCTGGCTGGTGCCCGAGAAGCGCAGCGCAACGGTATCGCTGACCGGGATGTTGAACATGCCTTCGGCGGTCTTGGACGAGTAGTTGCCCAGGCCCAGGGTCAGGTAACCCTCTTGCTTGAAGACCGGCTTGGCCGAGTCGAACTTGATCACGCCGGCCGGCGAGTTGCGGCCGAACAGCGTGCCTTGCGGGCCGCGCAGCACTTCAACCTGGTCCACGTCGAACACAGGGAAGCCCTTCAGCATGGCGTTTTCCTGCACGATGTCATCCATCACCAGGCCCACCGGCTGGGAAGCGTTCAGGTCGAAGTCGGTGTTGCCCAGGCCGCGAATGTAGAAACGCGGGAAGGTGCGGCCATAGTCCGATTCCACGTTGACCGACGGCGAACGGCCGGCCAGGAAACGGATGTCGGCGGCGCCCGAGGTCAGCACGTCGAGCTTGTCGCCCTTGAGCGTGGCGATCGACATCGGCACATCCTTGATGTTCTCCGCGCGGCGCTGCGCCGTCACGATCACGGTTTCCAGCTGGCCTTTGGTGGCCGCTTCCGGGGCATCGGCGGCTGCATCGGCGGCCATGGCCGCGTGCAGGGGGAATGCGCTTGCAACTGCCAACGCGATCAGCGATCGCGCTGCGTAACCACTACTTTTTTTGCTCATGAGTCCTGCTCCCTATTGTGTAGGCAAGGTTGAAATATCAATCCAGAATCTCGCCTTCGCCGTTGATGACAGCGGGCGATGTCTTTGTTTATATTGGTAAAAATGTATCGGAACTACGACGTTTCGCATAAAAATATGCAAACTACCAACCATGCTAGCATGGAAAAAAATGACAGAAACTCACTTTCTGAGTGATTCGATTCATATCAATTTTATATAAATAGCTAAATAAAATCGAATTTGTCGTACATATCGACGCTGATGCATAGTAGTGGACGGCCTCCAACCCAGGCCGCTCAGCACGGGAAAACCACCCTGCTTGCAGGTAAATAGTTGATTTGCAAGGCAAGACCGGATGCCCTGAAAGCCCCGGCCCATGCGGAATATTATTTATCCAACAAGCAGGAAATTTTTCCAATCGGACAAAAAAGCAACAGCACAAAAATATTAAATTCGGCACTAACTGTTGCGGCAGTGCGACATGATTCCCAGCACTGCGCACCAGGACACAATCTTGGACGGAAGATCTAGATGAATAACATGCTCGAACATAGCCGCCTGCGCGCGGTCGGCGATCTGGGACAACAAATCTGGCTCGACAACCTGAGCCGCAACCTGCTCGCCTCCGGCCAGCTGGCGGACCTGATCGCCGCCGACGGCATCCAGGGCCTGACGTCCAACCCGGCGATCTTCTACCACGCCATCCAGCACGACAGCGCCTATCAGGCCGCCCTGCCGCAGCTGCGCAGCGCGCTGGCGACGCCGGAAGCGCGCTTCGAGGCGCTGGTGCTGCCGGACGTGCAGCGCGCCTGCGACCTGTTCGCGCCGCTGTACCGCGAGTCCGATGGCCGCGCCGGCTTCGTCAGCTTCGAAGTGTCGCCGCGCCTGAGCCACGACGTTGAAGGCACCATCGCCGCCGCCAAGCGCCTGTGGGCCGCCATCGCCCGGCCCAATGTGATGATCAAGATCCCGGCCACGCCGGCCGGCATCGCCGCGCTGGAGGAAGTGATCTACGCCGGCATCAACGTCAACATGACGCTGATCTTCACCGCCAGCCAGATCCACGCAGTGCGCGCCGCCCACCGCCGCGGCCTGGCGCGCCGCCTGCAGGACACCGCCTCGGTGCAGCGCATCGCCAGCGTCGCCAGCGTCTTCATCAGCCGCATCGACGTCGCCGTCGACGCCCTGCTGGAAAACTCCGCCGACAGCGGCGCCGTCGCCCTGCGCGGCCGCGCCGCCATGACCGCCGCCCGCATCGCCTATCACGACTGGAAGAACGACGGCGGCTTCTCGGTGTTTGCCGCCTTCGGCGCCACGCCGCAATGGCTGCTGTGGGCCAGCACCGGCACCAAGCACCCGGAGCAGCGCGACGTGCGCTACGTCGAAGGCCTGATCGGCCCGCACACCATCAACACCGTGCCCGACGCCACCCTGGCCGCCTTCCGCGACCACGGCGAGGCGGCGGCCACGCTGCTGGACGCCGACATCGACGCCGACCGCGCCGTCATGGCGCAACTGGCGCGCCATGGCATCGACCTGGAAACGGTGGGCCAGCAGTTGCTGGCCGCCGGCTTGCTGCAATTTGAACAAGCTTTTGACAAACTACTGGCGCTGACGGCGTAAATCGCCGGCAAACCCCGAGGCAAACCTCTAAAAATCAGGGGTTTGCAGCGATAAACCGCCGCCAGATTACATGTTTCATCCAATAAAAATATACAATATCGATCTTCCAGGAGCCTATTCATGAAACTTTCACAACTTAGTTTGACGGTTGCAGCACTGTTTATCGCTGCCAGCGCGTCCGCGGCTGACCCAAAACTGGGCATCGTGTATGACGCAGGCGGCAAGTTCGACAAGTCGTTCAACCAGTCCGCTTTTGAAGGCGCCTCGCGCTTCAAGAAGGAAACCAACATCAATTTCATCGAGGTGCAAGCCTCCAGCGACACCCAGGCCGAACAGGTGCTGCGCGGCCTGGCCCGCAAGAACCTGGACCTGATCGCCTCGATCGGCTTCGCCCAGCAGGCAGCCGTGCAGAAGGTCGCCAAGGAATTCCCGAAAGTCCGCTTCGTGCTGATCGACGGCGTGGCGCAAGGCGCCAACGTCAACTCCATCACCTTCAAGGAAGAAGAAGGCTCCTACCTGGTGGGCGTGGCCGCAGCCATGGCGTCCAAGTCCAAGAAGCTGGGCTTCATCGGCGGCGTCGACATCCCGCTGATCCGCACCTTCGCCTGCGGCTACGCCCAGGGCGCCAAGTCGGTCAATCCGAAAATCGAAGTCAGCAACAACATGGTCGGCACCACCTCCGATTCGTGGAACAACCCGGCCAAGGGCGGCGAACTGGCGCGCTCGCAGTTCGACCGCGGCGTCGACGTGGTGTTCGCCGTGGCCGGCGGTTCGGGCCTGGGAACGCTGCAAACCGCCAAGGAAAAAGGCAAGCTGGCCATCGGCGTCGACTCCAACCAGAACAGCCTGTACCCGGGCACCATTCTGACCTCCATGGTCAAGCGCGTGGACAACGCCGTGTACGAATCCTTCATGCTGATGAAAAACGGCACCTGGAAGGCCGGCGTCACCGCCAAGGGCCTGAAGGAAAACGGCGTCGATTGGGCGCTGGACGAGAACAACCGCAAGCTGATCACGCCGGAAATCGAAAAGCGCGTCATTGGTGCCCGCAAGGACATCATCGACGGCAAAGTAAAAGTCATCGACATCCGTTCGGGCGCTGCCTGCCCGGCCTGACACCTGTTTGAACATTGAGCGCGCCGCCGGGGTTCTTTCCCCCGTGCGGCGCGTTTAATTTTCACTTAACTCCGCACCGAAAACGATCCTATGCAGCCAGCAGTAGAATTTCGCGGCATCTCCAAGCATTTTGGGGCCGTCAAAGCGAACACGGACGTCAACTTTACCATCGCCAAGGGTTCGATCCACGGCCTGGTGGGCGAGAACGGCGCCGGCAAATCGACCCTGATGAGCATCCTGTACGGATACTACCGCGCCGACGGCGGGGAGATCCTGCTCGATGGCCAGGCGCGCAACATCCGCAACAGCCAGGAAGCGATCACGCTGGGCATCGGCATGGTGCACCAGCACTTCATGCTGGTCGAGAACATGACCGTGCTCGATAACGTGATGCTGGGCAGCGAAGGCGGCTTCCAGCTCAAGTCCAAGCGCGCCGCCGTCGAGGCCCAGCTGCGCGAGATCTGCACCCGCTACCGCCTCGACGTCGATCCGCTGGCCACCATCCACGACCTGTCGGTGGGCGCGCAGCAGCGCGTGGAGATCCTCAAGCAGATCTACCGCAGCGCCAACATCCTGATCCTGGACGAGCCGACCGCCGTGCTGACCGCGCAGGAGACCGAGTCGCTGTTCGAGATCCTGCGTCTGTTCAAGGAACAGGGCAAGACCATCATCCTGATCACGCACAAGCTGCAGGAGATCCTCGACATCACCGACACCGTCACCGTGATGCGCGGCGGCCGCGTGATCGGCGCCGTGGCGACCGCCGGCACCACCAAGGAAGACCTGGCCAACATGATGGTCGGCCGCCCGATCGAGAACAACCTGCCGCGCAAACCGTACAATCCGGGCGCGCCGGTGCTGCACGTCGAGAACCTGCAGCTGCAGGACGAGCAGCAGGTCAAGCTGCTGGCCGATATCGGCCTCACGCTGCGCGCCGGCGAGATCGTCGCGATCGCCGGCGTGTCCGGCAACGGCCAGAGCGAATTGATGGAGATCCTGTCGGGCATGCGCCTGCCGACTTCCGGCAAGCTGGACTTCCTGGGCAAGGCGCTGCCGTTCGCCGGCCGCTCGGATGCCGACGGCCTGCCGCGCACCTTCCGCGACCTGGGCATCGCCCACATTCCGGAAGACCGTTTGCGCGACGGCGTGGTGAAGGCCTTCTCGGTCATGCACAACACCATCCTCGGCTACCAGGACAAATTGAAAAACCGCTGGGGCCTGTTCGACTTCAAGGCCATCGCCGCGCGCTGCGCGGAGCTGATGAAGAACTTCGACGTCCGCCCCAACAACCACGACCTGCGTATCGGCCTGCTCTCCGGCGGCAACCAGCAGAAGGTGGTGATCGCCCGCGAAGTGCTGGCGCAGCCGAAGCTGATGCTGGTCGGCCAGCCGACGCGCGGCGTCGACATCGGCACCATCGAAAGCATCCATACGCAGCTGCTCGCCTTGCGCGACTCCGGCGTGGCGATCCTGCTGGTGTCCGTGGAGCTGGAAGAAGTGCGCGCGCTGGCGGACCGTATTTTGGTCATGTGCGGCGGCCGCATCACCGGCGAACTGAAAATTGAGGAATTCGACACGACCCGTATCGGCTTGCTGATGGGCGGAATGCACAAGACATGAATAACCACGACCTGCCACGCTGGGCTACCGCGTTTGTAATGCCCGTCCTGAACCTGTTGTCGGCCCTGCTGGTGGCCGCGCTGGTGATCTACCTGCTGGGCGAAAGCCCGGTCGAATCGATGGGCATCCTGATCAACAGCGCCGTCATCAATCCCGAGGGCTTGAGCTACACGCTGTTCTACGCCTCGACCTTCATCTTCACCGGCCTGGCGGTTTCGATCGCCATGCAGGCCGGCCTGTTCAACATCGGCGCAGAAGGCCAGATGTACTTCGCTGGCTTGGGCCTGACGCTGGCCATGCTGACCTTCGACAGCTCGCTGCCGATCTGGGTGCTGATCCCGATCGGCATGCTGGGCGCGGCGCTGTTTGGCGCGCTGTGGGCCTTCCTGCCCGGCTACCTGCAAGCGAAGCGCGGCAGCCATGTGGTGGTGACCACCATCATGTTCAACTACATCGCCGGCGCGCTGATGAACACCGTCATCGTCAAATACCTGGTGCCGGTGGGCGAGCAGAATCCGGCCAGCCGTGCCTTCAGCGCCGCCGCCGAAATGCCGCGGCTGAACCAGTGGTTCCCGGTGCTGGGCGAGACGCCGCTCAACATCAGCTTCTTCCTGGCGATCATCGCGCTGGTGATCTACGGCGTGATGGTGTCGCGTTCCTCGTGGGGCTTCAAGCTGCGCGCCACTGGCCTGAACAAGCATGCGGCGCACTATGCGGGCGTCCGCATCAGCAAGATGATCATCACCGTGATGCTGATCTCGGGCGCGCTGGCCGGCCTGGGTTCGGTCAACTCCATCATGGGTTCGACCCACTACCTGTCGCTGAACTTTGTCGGCGGCGCGGGCTTCGTCGGCATCGCGATCGCGCTGATGGGACGGCAGCATCCGGTCGGCATCTTCCTGTCGGCCGTGCTGTTCGGCGCGCTGATCCAGGGCGGCTTCGACCTGTCGCTGGAAAAGCAGAACATTCCGCCTGAGACCTTCATCTTCATCCAGGGCCTGATCATCCTGTTCTGCGGCGCGATGGAGAACTTCTACGCCCCCGCCATCGCCGCCCTGATCAAACGGAAAAAGTGAGACTGTCATGACTTTTGAAGACCTCCAAATCGGCAGCATCCTGGTGTCCACCGTGCGCAATGCGCCGGTGCTGATTTTCGCCGGCATGGCCGGCCTGTTCGCCGAACGCTCGGGCGTGATCGACATCGGCCTCGAAGGCAAGATCCTGGCCTCGGCGTTTGTCTCGGCGGCCGTGGCCTTCGCCACGCAGAACCCGTGGTACGGCGTGGCCGCCGGCATGCTGGTGTCGATCCTGCTGGCGACGCTGCAAGCCTACGTCGCGATCACCCAAAAGGGCAACCAGCTGGTGGCCGGCATCGCGATCAACATCGCCATGAGCGGCCTGACCTTCGTGGTCGCGCAGTTCTTCTTCCAGCAGGGCGGACGCACGCCGGACCTGGGCCAGGCGCGTTTGTTCGACGTGGTGCTGCCCGGCAGCGCCGCCGTTGAAGGCATCCCGTTCATCGGCTGGCTGTACGCGTACCTGATCGGCGGCCATTCGGTGCTGGTGTACCTGGCGTTCGCGCTGGTGCCGCTGGTGCACTGGGTGCTGTACCACACGCGCTTCGGCCTACGCCTGCGCGCCTGCGGCGAGAACCCGCACGCGGCCGATGCGGCCGGCGTCAGCGTCGAGCGCCAGCGCTACATGGCGATGCTGATCGCTGGTGTCCTGTGCTCGTTCTCGGGTGCTTACCTGGCGATCGTGCAGAGCGGCTTCTTCCTGCGCGACATGTCGGCCGGTGCGGGCTACCTGGCGTTGACGGCGATGGTATTCGGTAACTGGCGTCCGGTGTACACCTTCCTCGGCTGCCTGATGTTCGGTTTCTTCGGCGCGGTGCAGATCCAGATCGAAGGCGTGGACCTGCCGCTGGTCGGCCGCCTGCCAGGCTCGCTGATCCAGATGGTGCCTTACGTGGTCACGGTAATCGTGCTGGCCGGTCTGATGGCCAAGTCGGTGGCGCCGAAAGCGCTGGGTACGCCGTTCGTCAAGTCTCGCTAACGCAGCGAGCGCATATAGGACAGCAGGTCGGCGACCTGCTGTTCATCCTTGATTCCCCAAAAACGCATGCTGGTCCCCGGCACCACGTCGTGCGGCGCACACAGGTATGCGGCCAGCGTTTTCTCATCCCACACCAGTCCCGACTTCTTCATCGCTTCCGAGTACTTGTAGTCCTTGGTCGACGCCGCGCGCCGGCCGATGATGCCGTTCAGCTGCGGCCCGAAACCGCCCTGCGCATACGGCCCGACCTGATGGCAGGAGGCGCAGCGCTTGAACAGCGCCTCGCCGACCCTGGCATCGCCCGCCGCCGAGACCTGCCCTGCCACCAGTAGAACCGCTAAAAAATATGCTCTCATGCGGAGATCTTATCGATTTTTAAAAACAGCGTAGCGGGCACGCCGAACAAGGCCGCCAGCTTCCCCGCCAACTCCACGTCGATCTTGCACTGCCCGGCTAGCACCGCATCCAGCTCCACCGGGTCCAGTATTCCCTGAAAATCATCCGCCGTCCGCTCGCCCTGCTCTATTAAAAACGCCAGCATTTCATGAGGCTCACTGTCTGTCATCGGGTAGCGCTTTTTTTCATATTCACTGATCATTTGCGCCAGCAGGTCAAAGAAACTTGATAGTGGATGCGAGGGTTTTTCGTAAACTGCATCCCAAATCGCATCCAATAATTTCAGCGCATCCCGATGATCCGCATCGGTGCGCAATGGCCGCAAGCCCGTTATCCGCTCAAAAGATATCCATGCAGCCTGCAGTTCAGCGACGTCGGGCGCGATAGAGCCTGGATCAGTCGGATTATTCATGATTTAATTTGTCCCTTGAGAAACTGGCGAGTCCATTTATCGTATTCGGAATGCGTCAACACCCAGCGGATCTGCACAGTGTCCGTACTATATTCAATTCTCGAAATGATTCGATATTTATTGCCACCGACATTGAATATCGTGAACGGCGCGGCGTAGTCCGCGTGACGAAACATTTGCCGAAGATGGACATAGTCTGGAAACGAGGTTCCTGACATTGCCTGCCGCCAATGAGCGACGGGCGCTCGCGCGTTCGGGTGAAGCGAGCAAAACTCATCGATCAGATTGGTGGCAATCAGGCGCATACGCCACTATATGACTGTAGTCCATTTGCCGATTGAGCGCACACAAAGAGTGCGGTTGGGACTGCGGATTTTTGCAGCCCAGCTCGGTTCAGGAAACGGGCAGCAGGTGCAGCGCGGCGTATTGGAGCAGCATGATGGTCTTGCCGTCGGCGATGCGGCCGTCGGCCATCATTTGCATCGCTTGCTCCATCGTTAGCTCCAGCACTTCGATGTCCTCGCCCTCCTCCTCGATGCCGCCGCCATCGCCGATGCGCGAGGCGGGATCGTATTCGGCGACGAAGAAGTACAACCGTTCCGTCACCGAACCGGGACTCATGAAGGCTTCGAACACCTTGCGCACCTCGCCCACGCGGTAGCCGGTTTCCTCCTCCACCTCGGCCTTGATGCGGTCCTCCGGGCTGGCCTGGTCCAGCAGTCCGGCGGCGGCTTCGATCAGGAAGCCGTCATGGCCGTTGCCGTAGGTCGGAAAGCGGAACTGCCGCACCAGCACCACCGTGCGACGTTCGCGGTTGTACAGCAGGATGGTGGCGCCATGGCCACGATCATAGGTCTCGCGCGTCTGGCGCTGCCAGCTGCCGTCGTTGCGACGGTAGTCGAAGGTGGTCTTTTGCAGCAGGAACCAGTCGTCGGACAAGGTTTCCACTTGGTGGATGCGGATGCGGTCTTCAGGCATGTCGATCTCCTTGATCAAGGTTGCGTTTTTTTACGATATCATGCAATATCGTGCAACATCAAGAAAATTCATGCATATGCTAACACGTCAAAGAAAAGAACTGCTGATCGCCCGCCTGAAACGGGACGGCCAGATCGTCGCCAAATCGCTCAGCGAGGAGCTGGGGCTATCCGAGGACACCATCCGCCGCGACCTGCGCGAGCTGGCGGCGGAAGGCTTGCTGCAACGGGTGCACGGCGGCGCGCTGCCGCTGGAGCTGCCCGCCTCGCCGGCGATGGCCAACTTCGCCCAGCGCCAGCAACTCTCCAGCGACGCCAAGCCCGCCATCGCGCGCGCTGCGGCGGCCATGATCGCGCCGGGACAAGTGGTGTTCATCGACGGCGGCACCACCGCCGTCCAGCTGGCGCGCGCGCTGCCGCCGACGCTGCGCTGCACCGTCGTCACGCACAGCCCCAGCATCGCGGTGGAGCTGGCCGAGCATCCCTTGATCGAAGTGATTTTGATCGGCGGCCGCCTGTTCAAGCACTCCATCGTGGCGATGGGGCCGTCGGCGCTGGAAGCCATTGCACAGATCCGCACCGACATCTTCTTCATGGGCGTGTGCAGCCTGCATCCGCTGCAAGGCATCAGCACCGGCGACTACGAGGAAGCCGGCATCAAGCGCGCCATCGCGGCGGCGTCGACGAAGACGGTGGTGCTGGCGTCGCCGGAAAAGCTCGACACCGCATCGCCGTTCCAGATCGCGCCGCTGGAGCGCATCGGCGCGATCGTGGTCAATGCCGGCGTGCCGGCGTCGCTGCTGGCGCCCTACCGCGCGCTGGGGATCGAAGTGGCGCTGGCGCCTTGATGCGCCTGCTGTTTCTCGATGCAGGCTGACAGCACTGAAAAACTTGGCGGCGCGCCATCGGCC
The DNA here is from genome assembly GCF_019166075.1 of Duganella violaceipulchra. NCBI lineage: Bacteria > Pseudomonadati > Pseudomonadota > Betaproteobacteria > Burkholderiales > Oxalobacteraceae > Duganella > Duganella violaceipulchra. The sequence goes on from NZ_JAHTGR010000007.1 coordinate 145,562, forward strand.
ATGGCACACTAACTGTTTTGCGGGGTGCAAGCGGTATGAAGCGGAACAAGAGCGATCGATTGCGCAGGCGATGGAGCACGCTGCTGCTGGCGGCCTGCGTGCTGGCGGCTCCGGCATGGGGCGCGACCCACCTCACCTATCCGCTCACCAGCGACGGCATCGACAGCCGCTACGACTACGACTGGGCGGTACTGCGGGCGGCGCTGGAAAAGACCACGCCGCGCTACGGCGTCTTCGAACAGCACCAATCGCGGGTGGCGATGTCGCCGCCGCGCGTGGTGCAGGAAATGTCGTCGCCGTCGGGACGCATCAACATCTTCGTGCGCGCCACCTCGCCCGACCTGGAGCGCCAGTTCCTGCCGGTGCGCCTGCCAGTCGACCGCGGCCTGCTGGGCTACCGGCTGCTGCTGATACGCGAGGCCGACCAGCAGCGCTTCGCCGGCATCAAGACCGTCGCCGAACTGCGCCAGCTGCGCGCTGGCCTGGGCCAGGGCTGGGCCGACATTCCCGTCTTCGAAAAAGCCGGCGTGCCGGTGGTGGAAGGCAGCAGCTACGACGGCTTGTTCGCCATGCTCGACGCCGACCGTTTCGATTTCTACCCGCGTTCCGTCGACGAGGCGATGCGCGAATTCCAGGAGCGCCGCGCGCAGCATCCCAATATGGCGGTGGAACAAACGCTGCTGCTGCACTACCCGCTGCCACGCTACTTCTTCCTGCGGCGCGACGCCGAGGGCCGGCTGCTGGCCAAACGCATCGAAACCGGCATGGAGTTGATGATCAAGGATGGATCGCTGAACGCCTTGTTCCAGCGTTACAAGGGCGACTTGATCAAGAACACGGCCATGCACAAGCGCCGCGTGATCAATCTCGCCAATCCCAAACTCACGCCGCAGACGCCACTAGCGCGCGGCGAGCTGTGGTTCAATCCCCTCACCGGCAAGTAACAGCCTTTACGGCCAGATCGCCTTGAGCACGGCGGCCAGGTTGTAGCCGCCCTGGATCAGCTGGGTCTTGGCGGCCGCGGAGCTGGGCACGGGATAATCGTCCGGCACCGTCAGCGCCCAGACGTTGAACACTTCCCCATTCTTGCCGGTCTGCTGGCCGACGGCGCCGGCCGACACGCCGCTGTGCGCCAGCTTGGCGACCGCCAGCGACTGGTCGGCCCAGGCATACGGCCAGGCGATCGGATCGCCGTCGTAGCTAATCACCGCAGGCTTGCCGGCGATGGCCAGCTGCGCAAACTCCTGCGGCGAGCGCGCGGCGACGCGGCGGAAGACATAACTCACCACCGTGGTGTCCCAATACGAATGGAACGGCCGCGTGGTCTGCGGTGCGCTCGGCGGCGCGGCCGGCGCAGCCGGAATCAGCCGCGCGCTGACGGCGCTTAACTTGACATCGTCCAGCAGCAGGTCGTTGCCGCCGCGCGCGTCGAACATATTGACCGCGTCGACTTGGGCCTGCGTCTGCGGCACCACGAAGGCGCCGTTCCTGTCCACGAACGCAGCGCCCACATGCAGCGGCTGCACCACGTCGCCGGCCAAATGGGTCAGGATCAGCAGCGCCTGGCGCGGCGTGAAGCCGTGCGGGTTGCTGACTTTGTCGCCCTTGCCCTGCAAGGTGGCGATGCACTGCTTCAGCGTCTGCACGATATCGTTGTTGGCGGTGCCGGCGTCGTGGTCGTGGTAGTGCTGGTTCTGGAACGGCACGTCGGTGTAGTGGTATTCGGCGTGCCGCGGATTGGCGGCCACGTAGGCCAGCATCTCCTCGTTCTGCGGGCCGCAATACGTGCCTTTGACGCAGTCAGCCCAGATGGCGACCTTCTCCAGGCTCTCGCCCGGCAGCAGCAAGGCCTTCACGCGCTGCTCGGCGTTGCTGCCCTGGATCAGCTGGTCGGCGATGGCGCCGACGGCGCGGTGGCCGTCATTGCCCCATGCGTGGGCGTTGAACGAGACGAAGGCGCCGCTCAGCGCCACGGTCAAAACAAGCTTCTTCATTCAGGGCTGCCCTTGGCCGGTTTAGGGTATTTTTTGTTGATGTCCAGCGCCTGCGCATACTGCGAGCTCCAGGTCTGCTCGTGCAGCGCGGCCAGGCGCTGCGCCATCTTCTCGTTGCGCATCACCACTTCCAGGTTGCGCGACAAATCGAAGTAGCCGCCGCTCCAGTTGCTGGTGCCGACCCAGGCCACCTGGTTGTCGATCACCATGGTCTTGCTGTGGATGACGCGCGCGAACGGAATGAAGCCGCTGCTGGCGGTCGGCAGCGTGACCACGCGGATCTCGACGTTGGGCAGCACCGCCAGGCTTTTCAGGTAGACCAGCGGCAGTTCTTCCAGGTTCCAGTTCGACACCATCAGCTTGATCTTGACGCCGCGGTTGGCGGCGGCGCGCACCGCGTTATCGATCACGGCGTAATAAGGACGCGTGCCTTTCGGGCCGTAGCTCAGCGGCGCGTAGTCCAGCAGCTGCACCCGCACCTCGCTCTTGGCTTCGGCCAGCAGCGCCGGCAGGCCCGCCTCGGAATCGCCGACGCCGGCCGGATTGAACTGGTTAGGGCTGGACAGCAGGAAGGCGCTTTGATGAATGTCCGGCGTGGTCGCCTTGACGTTCAGCGCCGGCGTCACCAGGCCCTGCGCGGCGATCGCCTGCGCGCGCCAGTCCTGGTTGAACACCGCCTGCACCTGGCCGACGATCTTCGCATCGGTGATGCGCAGGCCGGTCTCGTGGATATGCTCGAACGAGCGCCAGTCGAAGTTCTGGCTGCCGATGTAGGCGATGGCGCCATCGACCACCATGTACTTGGCGTGCAGGATGCCGTTGCCGGTCAGCTTGTTGAAGTCGATGATGCGCAGTTCCAGGTTGGGGATCGCCTTGAGCTGCTCGATGGTGGCCTTGTCCGACAGGCCCACGCCCTTCTGGTCCAGCAGGAAGCGGATCTTGACACCGCGCTTGCCGGCCGCCGCCAGGCGCTCCACCACTTTATTGAAGACGCTGCCCTCATGGCCGACCACGTAGAACTGGCCCAACACGATCTCGCTTTTGGCCCCGTCGAACAACTCGCTCCAGACGGTGGCAGGGTCGCGCAGGTCGCTGCTGTGGAGCGGCGTCTCCACCGGCGCGGTCTGCACCAGTTCAAAACCGGGGATGGAAAACTCGGCGCGCGCAGGGGCGGCCGACGCCAGCAGGGCTGGCAGTAAAACGGAAAGTAAAACGCGACGCATGGTGACTCCTAAGGTTGTTGCAGGCGCTTGATGCGGCCCTGTGTTTCGCTGCGGCCGGCCGGCTTGCCAAATTGCTCGCGCTGGGTCAGATAATCGGTCAGGGCGTCGATGTCGCGGATGTTGGTCTCGGCGCGGTTGCTGCCCAGGGTGAAGGCCGGGAAGGCGTCGCCGCCCTCGGCCAGGAAGTTGTTGACCACCACGCGGTAGGAGGTGCCGTTCTCGATCGGCACGCCGTGCAGCGTCAGGCTGTCGGGCAGCACTTTGCCGCCCTCGCCACGGCGCCGGTCCCAGACGTAGCTGAAGCCGTCGGACACTTGCAGCAGGCCGCGCGTGATATCGCGGCCGCCGTGCCATTGCTGCTCCAGCAGGTCGCGGATCTGCGCGCCGCGCAGGTTCATCACCACCAGCGAATTCGTGTACGGCAGCGCCGCCAGCAGCTGGCTGACGTTGACGCGGTTGCCGGCGCTGGTGTCGAGGTCATGTCGCAACGAGCCGTTGTTGACGAAGGCGATCTGCGCGCCGTAGGGACGGCCCGCCGCCAGCGTGGCGTCGGTGACCAGGTCGCCCAGCGCGGATTCGCCGTCGTCCTGCTTTTCGCGCGGCACGCTGGGCACCGCCAGCGCCGCCACCGGGCGCGCCAGCGCACTGGCGCTCAGGTCGCGGACTTTTTTCAGGTAGGCGTCCAGCGCCGGATTGGCCGGCCAGCTACCGGGGATCATCACTTCCTGCCTGGCGCTGACGTCGCGCAGCGTGTTGCTGGCGGTATCGACGGTAAGACGGATGCGCGACAGCACGTGGCCGCCCATGTCGGACTGCGTCACCAGGCGGCCATCCACGCGGCACAGGTAGCCGCGATGCGAATGGCCGCTGACCACCAGCCGGATCGCCGGATCGAGGCGCTTGACCACGTCGACGATCGGGCCGGTCAGATGGCTGCATTCCTGCTGGTCGAATTTGTCGATGGTGCGGCCGCCCTGGTGGATCAGCACCACGAACACGCCCACGCCCTGCTTGCGCAGTTCCGGCAGCTGACGGTTGATGGCGTCCGCCTCGTCGACGAAGTCCAGGCCGGCGATGCCGGAGGCAGGCGCCTTCTCGGTGGCTTCGCGCAGCACCGCGCCGATGAAGCCGATCTTGACGCCGTGCGCCTGCTCGATCTTGTAGGCCGGCAGCAGCGGCTTTTTGGTCACCATGTCGATGACGTTGGCGGCCAGGTACTGGAACTGCGCGCCGCCGTAGGGATTCTCGAATTTGCAGGCCTTGTCGGCGCGCGGCGACTTGCAGCCGCCGCGCTGCTGACGCAGCAGCTCGACGCGGCCGGCGTCGAACTCATGGTTGCCGACCGAGCTGGCGCGCAGCCCCAGCAAGTCCATCGCGCCGATGGTGGGCTCGTCGGCCCACATCGACGAGATCGCGGGACTGGCGCCAATCAGGTCGCCGGCGCCGACCAACAGCAGCTCGGGGTCCTGCTTGCGCCACGCCTGCAGCGCCGCGCCCAGCGTGTCGATGCCGCCGGCGACGATGGTGCGTTCGCCGGAAGCATGGGCGCTGTCGAGCACATATTTGCTTGCCTCGATATTGCCGTGGAAATCGTTCAGCGTGACCAGTTCGATCTCGGCCGTTCCAGGCTGCGGGCGGAGCCACGCACAGCCGGCCAGCGCGGCAGCCAGCACGACGCCAGCCGCGGGACTCAGGTATTTTTTCATTGCATGCTGCTCGGAAGGAAGTGGGTATCTTACAGGGCAAACGGCCGGTCGACGCCGCTCTCGGCTGGATGAAATAGTATGTTACACGTTCAAGAAAAAAAGACGGCTGATGTCGCCATCAGCCGTCTTTTTTTTAGCACTGTCGGCTATGTCGCGACGAGCTTAGAACTCGTACTTGACGGTAGCCTGGATGGCCCACTGGGACTCGCCTTTAACCTGGCGAACGTCCAGGGTTTCCACGGCGTCGCGGACTTTGTAGACGTACTTGCCGCTGGCGTCCAGGCCGACGTAGTCGACGAAGCTGCGAGCCTGTGCGCCCGAAGGCTGGAAGCCCACTTCATTGATACGGCCCCATTTCTTGTTCAGCAGATTGCCGAAGTTGAAGATGTCCAGGGTGAACGATGCCTTGTTGTTCTTGAACAGGCCTGGGATTTCCTGCGACAGACGGACGTCGAAGGTGTTGGTCCATGGCGAGAAGTCGGTGTTGCGACCGACAACGCCGCCAGCGGCTTGCTTCAGAATCTTGTTGCTGTTGACCACGGACCAGAACTTGTCTTCGTTGGCATGGTTGGTCGCGGTGTCGCCCGAGAACACCACCTGGCCCGAACCTGGCGCCGAAGGGATGAACATCAGGTCGTTGCCGGCCAGGCCGTCGCCGTTCAAGTCGTTGTTGATGGTCCAGCTGTATGGCTTACCGGCGCGGCCTTCATAGAACATGCCGACGGTGGTCTTGTACGAACCGAAGAAACGCTTCTGGAAGTTGATCAGCGCGTTAATACGGTCCTTCACCAGGTAGCTCGAGTTGGCGTTGACGTCTTCGTTCGGATTGAACACCGAACGGCCGCTGTAGTTCGAGCTCGAGGTCGACGAGGTCAGGCCCGACACTTCTTTTGCATCGGTGTAGGTGTAAGCCACCGACCACGACAGGCCGTTGGTCATCGGACGGCTCAGCGACAGGGTGGCCAGGCTGCTGCCGCCCTTGCCGGTGCCGGTCGCTACCAGCACGTTGGTGTAGGACGCGTTGCTCAGCGCTTTGGCGCGGTTGCCGGTACAGGTGCCACCGGTGGTCACCGCAGTGCCAGTAGCGGACCAGCAGGCAGCGTTGTAACCCTGGGACGTGTAGTACAGCTCACGACCATCGGTACCGATCTTGGTGGCTGCGCCCAAATTCTCGTTGCGGTAGTAAATCGCATCCTTGGCCGTGGTCCGCAGGTACTCCACGCCCATCACCAGGCCATACCATGGCAGTTCGGTATCGAAGGCGATGTTGCTCTTCCAGACCGATGGCTGCTTCAGGCCAGGCGCCAACACGTCAACCGCCGCAGCAGGCGCTGCGCCGGAGAAGTTGACCGGTTGCTTGTTGATGTCGGTGCTGAAGGTGCCGCCGGTGGTCGGGCACGCGCCAAACGACGAAGTGCCGCAACCGACGCTGCGGGTCAGCACGCCAGGATTGGAGAACGGGTTGGACAGCCACACGGTCGCTGCCGCGCCCTGGAACAGGCCCATGCCGCCGCGTACCTGCATCTGGCGCGGGCTGTCGAAGGTGTAGTTGAAGCCAACGCGCGGCTGCCATACATTCTGGCCGTCGAAGGTGTTGGTGTTGTCCAGACCGAAGCCGCCGGTCTGGCGTGCGCCGGTTACAGGGTTGCCTGCAACCATAGGCGCGGCCACCGCATCGTTGCGGGCAGGACGGTCGCTGACGCGGGTCGCGTCCATGCGCACGCCGTAGCTCACGGTCAGGCGAGGGTTCACGGTCCAGGTGTCCTGGACGAAGGCGCCGTAGTCTTTCATGCTGAACTGCGACACGGCTTGATCCAGCGTGTGGCCATCAAGCGCGACCTGGGTCGTGTACGACGACGGACGGCCGGTCTTGAAGTTTTCCAGCACGGCTTGTTCGATCTGGCCGGCGTTGGCCTTGCCGCAATCGAGGGACTTGCCGCCCAGGAAGGCATACGTCCAGTTGTTCTGGCACGAGAAGGTGTAGTTGCCCCAGACGTTTTGCAGGAAGGCGTTGTACACGTCGTTCTTGGTGTAGTCGCCGCCGAATTTGACTTCGTGGTCGCCCAGCGACCAGTTGGCGCCCAGGTAGGCGTCCTTGGTCTTGGTGCCCAGAATGTTGCGCTGGCGGCTGTTGTCGGTGCCGAAGTTCAGCGTGCGCGAGGTGGTCGGTACATTGGCCGGGGTGCCGTCCGGGGTCGGACCAGTGATGCTCAGGCCGATCAGCGGCAGTTGCGAATTGAGCTTGGGAATACTGTCGTAGTCGCGCGAGGAGACCTTGAACTCGGTCGAGAAGTTCGGGGTCCAGTCGGCGGTCCACTGGCCGACCAGGGTTTCGATGGTCTTGCCCTGCGAGAACCACTCGGAGTTGAGCGACAGGCCGGTAGCGCTCATGCCGGTGAATTGCGGCTCAGCTTGCTTGGTCTTGGAGTAGCGGAACATCGCGCGATGGTTGTCGTTGATGTTCCAATCGACCTTGACCAGGCTGTCGTCGACGGTCAGCTGCGAACCGGTGGCCTGGCTGAAGTCGCCGGTGTCGAAACCGTAGGTGTTCTTGGCGATGGCGGTGGCCGAAGCGATGGTCGACGGCGCGATGCCGACGTTGGTCGCAGGGCTGCCGATCGGACCGAACGCCGGCGCGGTACGGGTCGATTCCAGCTTCTCGTAGGCGGCGAAGATGAACAGCTTGTCTTTGATCAGCGGGCCACCGACGGTGGCGCCCTTGGTGGTTTCCTTGAACGGCGCCGGCGCGAAATAGGTGTCGGTGGCGTTGTTGTAGCGGTCGCCAACCAGGCGGTCGTTACGGAACACGTAGTAGACGCTGCCCTTGACGGTGTTGGTACCGGACTTGGTCACGGCGTTGATGTTGCCGCCGGTGTAGCCCTTCTGGGTGACGTCGTAGTTGGCGACGTTGACCTGCACCGACTGGATCGCTTCGATCGAGATCGGCTGCTTGGCGGTCGGGGAACCGTTCGATTCCAGGCCGAAAGTGTCGTTGACGGCCACGCCGTCGATGGTCAGCGAGTTGTAGCGCGAGTTCTGGCCGGCCACGGACATTTCGCCGCGTTCCTTGTCGGTCTGCGAAACGCGCGGATCGGAACGGGCGTAGTCTTGCAGGTTGCGGTTGATCGAACCCTGGATCGCCAGTTCGGTCGCGGTGATGCTGGTGCCGGCGCCCATGGTGGTCTTCGAGAATTTATCCGAACGGCCGCCGGCGGTGCCGGCGATGGTCACGGTTTGCATCTGCGCGCCCAGGGTGGCGTCCACGCTGGCGGTCTCGGCCAGCTGGATGTACACGCCTTCGCGTTTCTCGACGATGCCGTCTTTGGTGATGGTGATCGTGTACGGACCGCCGGTGCGCAGGCCGCGCTGAACATAACGGCCTTCCGCATCGGTGACTACGCTGCTCACGGTGCCCGACTCGACGTGCACGATGGACACGGTGGCGCCAGCGGCTGGCTTGCCGTCCGCTACCGAAATCCGGCCGCCGATGGCCGAAGTGGTGTTCTGTGCAAAGGCCGGTGCCGCCGCTAGCGCGATAGACAGGCTGAGCGCGATTTGCGTCAGCTTGAGCCGTTTATGATTGATCATTGTATAACCCCAAATTAGACTAATAGTTATTCGGAACCCTTGCTGGTGGCAGGTATTCCCTCTTTACGATTGCTGCAAACCGATTTATCCCCCAAAGCTCAGCGCGCCAAGGGCAGCGGGTGAGTGTAAGGGCGAAATATGTCAGGGCCATGACGTGCTTATGACAACTTGATGACATCCGCACGGGCGCGGTGAGCGCCCCGTCCGCCGGCTTTGCTACCTGATGGTTGAACTTTGAGAAAAGCAATAATCTTGCTTTTTTGGATCATTTCATCCAACTATGCATTAAGGAAAATTGTCTGACAAATACGATTTAATTTATGAATTTAGACGTTATATATATAAATAGGTGGAATCGTGTTTGACGTCAACGTTGCAGACGGTCAATAAAAGCGATAGGGCGGAATTATAAGTCAGCCCCCGTTGAATGAAATCTTTTCATTGCCAAAATGGCAGAAAGCCCGAGGACGCCCACTAATTTCTGTAGCTTGGTCGCCACATAATTGAGCGTCCGTGGAATTTATGACAAGGGACGAACGCCGCTGCCGGGGGAGGTTTTTTTTGTAACAAAGCCGGGCGCCTGTGGGCTCAACGCCACAAGCGCCCGGCGCGGGCACCGCTTAGCGCGCTGCGCCCGCCTGCGAGGCGGCGATGGCCGCTTCGAATTTAGCGAACTTGCCGTCCAATGCCTTCAATAAGCGTTGTTTATCGGCATCAGCCAGGAAGGAATAGCGGATGCTGTCGTAGGACAGTTTCTTGATCTCGGCATAACCCGGCTTGTAGCGGGCGGCGTACAGCACGTACTCGCCGGACAGGTTGTTGCGCGACACGCCGGCATCGTCGGTCGACAGCACGAACGGCACGCCGTATTTGCGGTACAGGGTGACCGGGTGGGCCTCGCCCTTGACGCCCAGGATGAACTGGTTGCTGGTCAGGTTGACCTCGACGGCGATCTGCTTGTCGTGCATTTTTTTCATGATCGCCAGCGAGTCGGTCTCGTGGGCGATGTCGATGCCGTGGCCGATGCGGCTGGCTCCGGCAACGTCAATGGCGTCCTTGATGTGGAAGGTCAGGCCTTCCGGCGGCACCACGCCCAGCGCCAATTCACCCGCATGCAGCGCCAGTTTTACGCCCGGATGTTTGGATTTCAGGAATTTATACATCTGCATGTGCAGCGCGTAGTCGTGCATCGAAACGTAGACGCTCTCCTGGCCGACGATGTTGACGCCGACGATCTTCGGATTCGACAAGGCCAGCTTGAAGCTCGACACCATTTGCGAAAACACCTGCGACGGCGTCAGGAAGCGCAGCGCGAACGGCTGGTAGCGCAGCGTGAAGTTGGCGTCGTCGATGCCGGCGCCGGCGGTGTCGATGTTTTTCAGGTAAGCGCTGATCCAGCCCTGGAACGCGCCGTTGGTGTCCAGCGTGGCGGCGTAGGCTGCCAGGTCGGCGTCGGTGATGGCGCCGGCGGCGGCTTTCTGGTCGAACGCGGCGTCCTGCGCCATCGGCGCGATTTCATAAATGGTCTCGATGTAGCCCAGGTTTTCCTGGATGGCGCGCTGTTTCAGGCGCAGCAGGCCGTCGGCCGCGTTGGTCGAGGCCACCGCGTTGAAGTAGCCGAAGGTGTCGAAGAACTGACGGTCCGGCGGCGACTGCAGCGCGCCGTGGTTATAGAAATCCTTGTCGGACCAGCGCTGCAACAGGTTGGCCAGCACGGTGTTATTGTTCATCACGTCCTGGCCGGACAGGCAGACGCGGTCGGCCAGCGGCTTGGCCTGTTCGGTGGTGGTGTCGGCCTTGTTGGTGTCGATCTGGTAGGTGACCTTGTTGACGCAGTAGCCTTCCTTGTCCACCCACTCCAGGTACTGCTCGGCGTAGATCGCGCCCGAGTAGTGATGGTGCAGGTCGCCCCCCTTGGGCATCATGGTCAGGAACATCGTCAGCTCGGCCGTCTTTGGCTCCGGGCCCGAGACCAGCGCGGCGAACTGGCGCTTGGTGATCTCTTCGTTGCTGGCCGCTTGCGCGCCGTGCGGCAAGGCGCAGAACAGGGCGGCGGCAAGGGCGGCGGCCTTCAGGCTGGCGATTTTATTTTGCATGTATCTTCCAATGTGAATTAAGTCATTACGCGGGCATGCACCTGACGGCCGGCCGCATAGGTCGCGGCCACCGCACGGTCGTCGCCCAGCAGGGCCAGCGCGAACAGCAGTTCTTCCAGGCTCTCGCCACGCGCGGTGCGCCGTTGCAGCAGCGGCGTGGCCTGCGGATCGAGCACGATGAAATCCGCCTCGGCGCCGGCGGCGAAATTGCCGATCGTGCCTTCGAGCTGCATGCTGCGGGCGGCGCCCAGGGTGGCCAGGTAGAACATCCGCAGGGCCGGCAGGTAACTGCCCTTCAGTCGCGCTACTTTATAGGCTTCATTCATCGTTTGCAACATCGAGAACGAAGTGCCGCCGCCCACATCGGTCGCCAGCGACAGCAGCACGCCCGCCTGGTCCGCGCGTTCGAAGTCGAACAGGCCGCTGCCGAGGAACAGGTTGGAGCTCGGGCAGATGGCGGCGGCCGACTGCGTTTGCGCCATGCGGACGCGGTCCTGTTCATTGAGCCAGATGCAGTGGCCGTACATGGCGCGCGGGCGCAGCATGCCGTAGCTGTCGTAGACGTCGATGTAGCTGCGCGAGGCCGGGAACAGCTCGCGCACCCACGCGCATTCGGCCTCGTTCTCGGAGACGTGGGTCTGGATATAGGTGTCGGGATAGGCGCGCGCCAGTTCGCCAGCCAGTCGCAGCTGTTCCCCGGTGGAGGTGGGCGCGAAGCGCGGCGTGATCGCGTACAGCGCGCGGCCGCGCTTGTGCCAGCGCCGGATCAGCGCCTCGGTGTCGCGGGCGCTCGATTCGGCGGTATCGCGCAGGAACTCGGGGCAGTTCCGGTCCATCATCACTTTCCCCGCCACCATGCGCAGGCCGCGCTGCTCGCTGGCGGCGAAGAAGGCGTCCACCGATTGCGGATGCACGGTGCAGTAGACCATGGCGGTGGTGGTGCCGCAACGTAGCAGCTCGTCGAGGAAAAAGTCGGCCACGCCGGCGGCGTGGGCCGGGTCTTCGAACTGGCGCTCGGTCGGGAAGGTGTAGGTTTCCAGCCAGGGCAGCAGGCCTTCCGACGGCGAGGCGATCATGTCGGTCTGCGGGTAGTGGACGTGGGTGTCGATAAAGCCGGGCAGCAGCAGCTTGCCGCTGTAGTCGTGCAGCTCGGCGCCGGGCGGCAGCGTGGCGCGCAGCGCGGCGTAGTCGCCGGCCGCCTGCACCTTGCCGCCGGCGACGATCAGCAGGCCGTCCTCATGCCACACGTGCGACTGCGCGCTGAACGCCGGATCGGCGACAAAGTGCAGCAAGCTGCCGCGGTAGGCTTGCAAGTTGTTAGGCATGGCGATGTCCCGAAGAGGAATGCTGATTCTAGCGCGAAGCGACCAGGCGCACCGGCGCGTTTGTGGTGACAGCCGCGGCGGCGTTTTCGAGGACGGCGATTTGCTGCGCCTCCCACACCATCAGCAATTGCGCGCAGACGGAGGCGGCGATCGCGGCGGGCAGCTTGTTGGTGATGCCGGCGATGCCGATCGGGCAGACCATGGCGGCGATGCGCTCTTCCGGCAGGCCGCGCGCGGCCATGCGGCGCTCGAACTGCACGCGCTTGGTCTTGGAGCCGATCAGGCCGAACCAGCCGACGTCGGCGCGGGCCAGGATCGCCTCGCTGAGGCGCTGGTCCAGCGCGTGGCTGTGGGTCATCACCAGATAGCTTGCGCCGGCGGGTGCGGCGGCCACCAGCGCTTCCGGCGCGTCGGTGGCTTCGACGGTGACGTTGGCCGGTATCGTTGACGGAAACATGTCCTCGCGCTCGTCGATCCAGCTGACGGTGCACGGCAGCTCGCCCAGCATGCGGACGATGGCCGCGCCGACGTGGCCGGCGCCGAACAGCAGCAGATGCGCGCGCGGAGCGAGGCAGGGATCTGCCAGCCAGCGGCGGCCTGCGGTGTCGCGCAGGATGTGGGTGCCGCGCTGGCGGTCGATGGCGGGGAACGCCGGACCGAAGGCGGCGGCGGAAACATCGCCCGCGCCGGCGACCACCGCGCCGTCCGCATCCAGCAGCAGCGAGACCGGCGTGCCGTCGATGGCGCTGAGGCGCCAACTGTCTTCGCGCCAGCGCTTGCGCAGGCTGGCCATGACGTCGGCCAGCGCGGTATCGATCAGTTCAAATGCGAGGTGCACGACGCCGCCGCAGCACTGGCCCAGTGTCGGGCCGAGCGCGTACCGCTCCAGCCGCGCGTGCACGCCCTCGCCTGTCGCGGCGGCGTTTTTCAACATGCTGCGGCCGACATCGACCGCGCACATCTCCAGGTGACCGCCGCCAATGGTGTCGACCTGGCCGCCAGCCGTGACCAGCATGCGGGCGCCGGGTTCGCGCGGGCCGGAGCCCTCGACGATCGCCACCGTCACCAGCACCGCCGGTTCCGCCATCACAGTTGCCAGCCACTCGTTCATGTCAATATCCTCAGGCCGCGAATTCGACCGCGGCCACGGCGCGCAGGATCTCCTCGCTGGTTGCCGGAGCGTTCAGCGGAGGATTGACGCGGTGTCCGCCGACTGCGGAAATCGCATCGCGGATCGCGAAGAACACCGAGAACGGCAGCAGCAACGGCGGCTCGCCGACAGCCTTGGAGCGGTGGATGCTGTCCTCGACGTTGCCGTTGTCGAACAGCCGCACGCGGAAGTCCTCCGGGCAGTCGGACACGCCGGGAATCTTGTACGTTGAAGGCGCGTGCGTCATCAGCTTGCCCGCCGGGTTCCACCACAGCTGCTCGGTGGTCAGCCAGCCCATGCCCTGGATGAAGGCGCCTTCCACCTGACCGAGGTCAATGGCGGGATTGAGCGAACGGCCGGCGTCGTACAAGGCGTCCGCGCGCAGCAGCTTCCATTCGCCGGTGAGCGTATCGACCACCACTTCGGAAACGGCGGCGCCGTAGGCGTAGTACGAGAACGGATGGCCGTTCATGGTCTTCGGGTCCCAGTGCAGGCCAGGCGTGGCGTAGAAGCCGTCGGACCACAGCTGGACCCGTGCCAGATAAGCCTTCTGCACCAGTTCAGCGAACGGCACCGCGTGGCCGTTCACATGCACCGCGTTGTTGAAGAACTGCACCGGCACGCCATCATCGTCGCCATACAGCTTGATGGCGAAGGCGGCAAGGCGCTCGCGGATCTGGCGCGCGGCGTCCTGCGCCGCCTTGCCGTTCAAGTCGGCACCGGTAGAGGCGGCCGTCGCCGAGGTGTTGGCGACCTTGCTGGTGTCGGTGGCGGTGGCGCGCACGTGATCCAGGTCGAGGCCCAGTTCATGCGCCACCACCTGCATCACCTTGGTGTTGATGCCCTGCCCCATCTCCGTGCCGCCATGATTGACCAGCACGGAGCCGTCCACATACACGTGCACCAGCGCGCCGGCCTGATTCAGGTGCGTGACATTGAAGGCGATGCCGAACTTCAGCGGCGTCAGCGCCAGCCCTTTCTTCAGCACCGGGCTGGTGGCGTTGTAGGCTTCGACAGCGGTGCGACGGGCGCGGTATTCGCTGGTTTGTTCCAGCTCCGCCGTCAGCGCCTCGATGACGTTGTCGACAACCTCCTGGCCGTAGGGCGTGACGTTGCGCTCGGTCTTGCCGTAGAAATTCAGGCGGCGGATATCCAGCGCGTCGCGTCCCAGGTTGCGGGCGATTTCGTCGACGATGTATTCGATGGCGATCGCGCCCTGCGGGCCGCCGAAGCCACGGAAGGCGGTGTTCGACTGCGTGTTGGTCTTGCCGCAGCCGGCGCGGATATCCACGTCCGACAGGTAGTAGGTGTTATCGAAGTGGCAGACCGCGCGCGTGGCCACGGGGCCGGACAAGTCCGCCGAGAAGCCGGAGCGCAAGGTCATGTCAACCTTGGCGGCGAGGATCTTGCCGCTGTCGTCGTAGCCGACTTCGTATTCGTAGAAGAAGCAATGGCGCTTGCCGGTGACGAGCATGTCGTCGTCACGGTCGGCGCGCAGCTTGACCGGGCGGCGCAGTTTGGCCGCCGCGATGCTGGCCGAAGCCGCCCACAAGGCCGATTGCGATTCCTTGCCGCCGAAACCGCCGCCCATGCGGCGGCACTCGACCAACACCTTGTGCGCATGCACGCCCAGCGCATGCGCCACCACGTGCTGCATCTCGCTCGGGTGCTGCGTGGAGCACTGCACCAGCATGCCGTGATCTTCCTTCGGGATCGCATAGGCGATCTGCCCTTCCAGGTAGAACTGCTCCTGGCCGCCGACAAACAGCTGGCCCTTGACGACATTGGGCGCCTGCTCGAACGCGGCCTGGTAATCGCCGCGCTTGAGCTGCATCGGCGGCAGCACATACGATTGCGCGGCCTTGGCTTGCTGCGGCGTGAAGATGGCCGGCAGTTCGTCGTAGCCGATCACGGCGCGGCGCGCGGCGCGGCGGGCGTTGTCGTGGGTATCGGCGACGACGATGAAGATCGGCTGGCCGACATACATCACCTCGCCCGCACTCAGGATAGGGTCGTCATGGATGATCGGACCACAATCGTTGGTGCCGACGATATCTTCAGCGGTGTAGACCGCCACCACGCCGGGCGAATTGCGCACCGGCGCCAGGTCCATCGCGTTGATGCGCGCATGGGCCTTGGACGACAGGCCCAGCGCCGCGTGCAGCGTGCCTTGCAGCTCGGGGATGTCGTCGGTGTAGGTGGCCTGGCCGAGCACATGCAGCTCGGCCGATTCGTGCGGACGGGCGACGCCGACCGCCTTCCACGCTTGCGCGGCGAGCAGCGAGGGAGCGACTGGTTGATTCATGATGGCTCCTTTCAGGCGCGGCAGGCGAAGGCGTTGACGGCATCGGCCGCCAAGGGCGCGTCGGCGCGGGTTTCGAACCAGAAGCGGCGCAACAGGTTTTGCGCCGTCTGCATGCGGTAGGTGCTGGAGGCGCGCATGTCCGACAGCGGCGCAAAGTCCTGCGCCAGCATGTCCATCGCCACGCGCAGGTTGGCTTCGCTCCAGCTCAGGCCCGTCAACGCAGCTTCGGCGCGGGCGGCGCGGCGCGGCGTGGCGGCCATGCCGCCGAAGGCGATGCGGGCCTCGACGATAAGGTCGCCATCGAGCTTGAACGCGAACGCGGCGCAGACGGCCGAGATATCCTGGTCGAAGCGCTTGGCCAGTTTGTAGGTGCGGAACTGCACGCCCGCGCGCGGCACGGGCACGCGCACGGCGGCCACGAATTCGTCGGGCCGCATGTCTTTTTTCTGATAGTCGAGATAGAACGCTTCCAGCGGCATCACGCGCTCGCCGGCCGGTCCGCGCAGCACCACGTCGCTGCCGACGGCTATCATCCACGGCATCGAATCGCCGATCGGCGAACCGTTGGCGACGTTGCCGCCGAGGGTGCCGGCGTTACGGATCGGCAGCGACGCGAAGCGCTGCCACATCTCGCCCAATTGTGACGGATACAGGCGGCACAAGGCCTCGTACGCGTCGTTGAGCGATACGCCGGCACCGATGTGCAGCATGCCGTCCGCCTCGCTGACGGTTTGCAGCGCGCTGACATGGCCGAGATAAATGATGTCGCCAAGTTCGCGCATCTGTTTGGTGACCCACAGGCCGACGTCGGTGGAACCCGACAGCAGCGTGGCTTTCGGATGCGCGGCGCGCAGAGCCACCAGTTCATCCAAAGTACGCGGCGCGTGGAAGGTCTGGCCGTGCGCACTGTAGCTGGCGCCGGCGTCGCGCTGCAGGGCGCGCAGCTGTTCGGTCAACGCCGCGCGGTCGAAGCCGACTTTCGGCAGTTCGGTCATGCGGTGCGCGGCTTCGATAATCGGACGGTAGCCGGTGCAACGGCACAGGTTACCGGACAGGCAATCGTCGATCTCCTTGCGCTGCGCGGGCTGGCCGTCCGGGTTGCTATCACGGCGGAGGTACATGCCCCACAGCGACATGACGAAGCCCGGCGTGCAGAAACCGCACTGCGAACCGTGGCATTCCACCATCGCCAGCTGCACCGGGTGCAGCGCGCCGTCCGGCTGCTGCAGGTCTTCCACGGTGAACAGCGCCTTGCCGTCGAGCGTGGGCGCGAACTGGATGCAGGAGTTCACGGCTTTCATTTCCAGCTGGCCTTCGGCATTCAGGCTGCCGACCACCACGGTGCAGGCGCCGCAATCGCCTTCGGCGCAGCCTTCCTTGGTGC
The DNA here is from genome assembly GCF_019166075.1 of Duganella violaceipulchra. Lineage (NCBI taxonomy): Bacteria > Pseudomonadati > Pseudomonadota > Betaproteobacteria > Burkholderiales > Oxalobacteraceae > Duganella > Duganella violaceipulchra. The sequence goes on from NZ_JAHTGR010000007.1 coordinate 162,333, forward strand.
CGGTGCAATGCAAGTCCTCGCGCAGATGCTGGAGCACGGTGCGCGTGGGTGCGGCGCCGGAGATTTCCTGGACTGCGCCGCGGTAGTAAAAACGTATCGGTTCTGACATCCTGGCCTCAAGCTGCGAATGGATGGGTTTTGCGCCAATGTTCGGCGATATCGATGCGACGGGTGATCCACACATTATCGTGCTTTTGCACGTAGTCGAGGAAGCGCGCCAACGCCGCGGCGCGCGCCGGGCGGCCGACGATGCGGCAGTGCAGGCCGATCGACAGCATCTTCGGCTGATTCAGGCCGTCCGGGTCGCCCTCGGCATACAGAACGTCGAAGGCGTCCTTCAGGTAGTCGAAGAACTGCGTGCCCGAGTTGAAGCCTTGCGCGGCGGCGAAGCGCATGTCGTTGGTGTCGAGCGTGTACGGCACGATCAGCTGCGGCGCGACGGCGGCCTTGCCCTCTGCATCAGTGTAGTCGACCTTTTGCCAGAATGGCAGGTCGTCGCTGTAGTTGTCGGCGTCGTAGCGGAAGCCGCCGTGCTCCACCACCAGGCGCTTGGTCTGCGGCGAATCGCGGCCGGTGTACCAGCCCTGCGGCGCGCTGCCGGTCAACTCGCGAATGATCTGCACCGCTTCCTTCATGTGGGCGCGCTCGGTGGCTTCGTCCATGTTTTGATAGGAGATCCAGCGCAGGCCGTGGCAGGCGATTTCGTGGCCCAGTTCCTGGAAGGCGGACACCGCTTCCGGGTGCCGCTTGAGCGCCATCGCCACGCCGAAGATCGTCAACGGCAGCTTGCGTTCCTCGAACATGCGCAGCAGGCGCCACAAGCCGGCGCGCGAGCCGTACTCGTAGATCGATTCCATGCTCAGGTGGCGGTTGCTGAAGGAGGCGGCGCCGATGATCTCGGACAGGAAGGTCTCCGATCCGGCATCGCCGTGCAGCACGTTGTTCTCGCCGCCCTCTTCGTAGTTGAGGACGAATTGCAGGGCGACGCGGGCCCGGTTGGGCCACTGGGCGTGAGGCGGTTTCGGGCCGTAGCCGATCAGGTCGCGCGGGTAGTTGTCGTAGGTGGTCATGGGCGCAGGCTAGTTAGTCTATGAGGAATATATCTGCAATCATATATGCGTAGAACGGCATCGGTATATGATTTGTCCAATAGATACTTATTACCTACCGATATAGGACTTACCATGGGCAAGCTTAGTACACACGTTCTCGATATCACCGTCGGCAAACCGGGCGTCGGCGTCAAGGTGGCCTTGTACGCCGTCACGGCGCAGGGCCGCGAGTTGCTGAAATCCGACGTCACCAACGCCGACGGCCGCTGCGCCGCGCCGCTGCTGGAAGGCGCCACCATGAAGCCGGGGAAGTATGAGCTGGTGTTCGGCGCCGGCGCCTACTTCGCGGCGCAGGGCGTGGACCTGCCGGAGCCGCGTTTTATCGACGAAGTGACGCTGGCCTTCGGCATCGCCAGCGCCGACCAGAACTACCACGTGCCGCTGGTCGTTTCGCCGTGGGCGTATTCGACTTATCGCGGCAGCTGATTACCTGGGTTTGCCGAGGTACTTGGCGAAGAAGGTTTCCATGCGCTGATAGACCTCGGCCTGGTTGGCGGTGTCGTAGAAGCCGTGGCCTTCGTAGTCCACGTAATACCATTCCGGCGGATGACCGACCTTCTCCAGCGCCTCCTTCATCATGAAGGCATGCTCCTTGGGTGCGGTCTTGTCCTTGCCGCCGTGGATCAGCAACACGCCGGCCTTGATGGCGGCGGCCTGGCGCGTGGGTGAAAACCTGGCCAGCTCCGCCGCCTCTTCGCCGACGTAACGCTTGTAGGTATTGGCGACCCGCTCAAGGAGTTTCGCGCGGTCCTCCTTGTGTATCAGCGGCAGCTCGTAAATGCCGGCGTAGCCTACGGCGCACTTGAACAGGTCGGGTTCGCGCGCGGCCAGCATCAGCGCCGCGTAGCCGCCGAAGCTGACGCCGTACGCGCACATGCGCGTCGCATCGACCTTGCCCTGGCCTACCGCCCACTGCACGCCATCCACCAGGTCATCCATGATCTTGCCTCCCCATTGGCGATAGCCGGCGATCCTGAACTTGTCGCCGCGTCCACCGGAGCCGCGATAGTTCACTTGCAGTACCGCATAGCCACGGCTAGCCAGGAACTGCGCATCGGTGTCGAAATACCAGCTATCGAATTCACCATGCGGGCCGCCATGCGGAAGCAGGATCAGTGGCGGCTTTTGGTCGCCTTGGGCTACCGGCATCGTCAGATAACCGTCAATCCGCAGGCCGTCGCGCGCCGTAAAGCTGATCGGCTGGCGCGCCGCCATGGCATCCGGATCGATCGCGGCTTTATAGGTCAGTAGCAGGTCGGCTTTATTTGTTTTGCGGTCATACAGATAGACCACGCCGGGATCGCGGTCGCTGCGCACCGTCGCCAGCAGCGTGTTGCCGTCGTCGGTGGCGCCGGCCAGCGTGACGGTCGCGTCCGGGAACTGGGCGCTCAGGTCCCGGTGCAGAACCGCATCCGGATGGGATGGATCGAGATAGATCATGCGCGGCCGGCCGGAACTGGTGAATACGCCTATCGGCAGCGCGCGGCTGGAACCATACATCAAGCCGCCCAGGCTACCTCGCGCATCCTCCGCGATAACCGTACGCTGGCCGGTGGCCACGTTCTGGCGCACCAGCTTCTCCTCCCCGCCATTCTCCGAATACCTTCCGATGAATTCTTTGTCGTCGGCGCTGAATGCCTTCGGGAATAGCTGCGTGCCTTTGGGCTGCGTCACGACAGTCCATTTTTGCGCGACATCGTCAAAGTGCCAGAGCTGCTGGTAGTCCTCCTTGTCCGTCCCGCGAGCGTAGGCTGGCTTTCCATCATTTCGTATGACAAAGCCTGCATTCTGCGATGGCAACTCGGTCACCAGCTTGCGGATCGCATTGCGGCTATCGAAATCGTAAAGCGCGCTGTATTCACGGTCCCACGGATAGCTGCCGATCTGCACATGACTATTGCGCACCGTCGGTAACTTGACCACCGTGGCATACGCCCAGTCGTTGCCATAACGCGCGTTCTGCTTGGACAGCGTCAGCATCTGGTAGCCGTGCATATAGATCTGGTGCGTGCCGTCATAATCCATCGCCACGATTTCGCCGGTCGCCTGTGGGCGCTCGCGGGTACCGACCTCCTCCCCCTCCTCCACGACCAGACGGCTGTTGCTGGACCAGTGATAGGCGAGCGGCACGATGAACAGCGGCATGCGCACCGTGCTTTCCGGCTGCATGCCCGGCAAGCTGTAGAACGACAGCATCGGCACCGTGCGCGCGCCGACCGGCACCCGCACGGTCACCGCCAGATGCTTGCCGTCGGGCGAGATTTGCGGGTTGTAGTACTGCTCTTCCTGCACGAAAGCCTGGATCGGGATCGGCGCGGGCCCAGCACCGTGCGCTAACAGCGGCAATACGGCGCATGTCGCGCTGGCCAGCATTGTTTTCATTTATTGCCCCGGTATCTTTTGATTTCCAAAAATACTACCATGCTTGACAAGCTTGTAAAAAAATAACAATTGGAGAGAATTCAGCCGCGCCAGTCGCGCATCGGCTAAGATGCCCGCACTATGACTGGAACTCATTCGGCGCTGACTGCGTCCTTTCTACAACAAGCCGTGGAACTGCATCAACAGGGCCAACTGCAGCCGGCGCAGGCGCTGTACCGCCAGGTGCTGGAACTCGACCCGCGCCAATTCGACGCGCTGCACCTGCTGGGCGTGATCGCCCGCCAGCAGGGCGACGCTCAGGCGGCCATCACGCTGATCTCGCACGCGATCGCGGTCGACGGCGCCCAGGCCAAGGCCCACTGCAATCTGGGCGTGGCGCTGCTCGATGCCGGCCGCGCCGACGAGGCGCTGGCCAGCCACGAGCGCGCCATCGCCCTGCAAGCCGACTACGCCATGGCCTGGAGCAATCGCGGCAACGCGCTGCGGCGGCTGGGGCGGCTCGATGATGCACTGCTGAGCTACCAGCGCGCGCTGGCGATCCAGCCCTCCTACGCCGAAGCCCATTGCAACCGCGCCATCGTGTTGCAGGACCAGGGCCGCTACCTCGACGCGCTGGGCGCGGCGGAAGACGCGCTGCATCTTAAAGACCGCAACGCCGACGCCTGGTTCGCGCGCGGCAACGCACTGCACTGCCTGCGCCTGCTGCCGGAGGCGGTGGAGAGCTTCGACCGCGCCATCCATCTGCGGCCGCAATGGGCCGAGGCCTACAACGGCCAAGGCGCGGCGCTGCAGCGGCTGGGCATCTTCGACGCCGCGCTGGACAGCTACGACCAGGCGCTGGCGCTCAAGCCGGACTACGCGCTGGCCCACTACGCGCGCGGCAACACGCTGCGCTCGATGCAGCGCAAGGACGAGGCCATCGCCGCCTACCGCGCCGCGCTGGCGCATGGCGACAATCCCGAAACCATCGCCTTCGCGCTGGCCTCGCTCGGCGTGGGCGACACGCCCGCCGTGCTGCCGGCCGACTACGTACGCTCGCTGTTCGACCAGTACGCCAACCACTTCGACCAGCATCTGGTGGAAGTGCTGGATTACCAGACGCCATCGTATCTGGATCGGCTGATCCGCCGCACCGTCGCTGCCGATCAATTGGACACGCTGGACCTGGGCTGCGGCACCGGCCTGTGCGGACCGTACCTGAAAGCCTACTCGCGCAGCCTGGCGGGCGTCGACCTGTCGCAGCAGATGCTGGACAAGGCCGCCGAGCGCCAGCTGTACGACAGCCTCGCGCGCGACGACCTGGTGAGCTATCTGGACGGCCAGCACGACGCCTGGGACCTGGCTGTGGCGGCCGACGTCTTCGTCTACATCGGCGACCTGGCGCCAGTCTTCACGGGCGTACACCGTGCCTTGCGCGCAGGCGGCCACTTCTGCTTCACGGTCGAAGCGGGCGACGGCGCCGACTTCGTGCTGCGCCCATCGAACCGCTACGCCCACACGCAGGCCTACATCGAACGCCTGGCCGCCGCGACCGGCTTCCAGCTCAAGGCCGCCGAAGCGCTGACGGCCCGCCAGGAAAACGGCGCCCCCACCGCCGCCCTGGCCATCATGTTGCAAAAACCCGGGGGTCAAGTCTGACATTCGGACACGCGCTCAGCCGTATGCGGCCGCAACGGTTGGGTTCGTGTCCGAATGTCAGACTTGACCCCCAGCTAAGATAGGCAAACTTGCATGCAAGCCGGGCTTGCCTTAGAATCCGAAGCTCTGTGGCCGCGTGTTGGGCCATGCCGTCTGGGCCGGTGCAGTGATCAGGCCGACCAGTTTCCCATGCATGATTCTTTACGGTGACCCTTGGATACCGTGCCGTTTTGGGCGCAACTGCTTGCGCTCGCCCTCCTGATACTGTGCTCGGCCTTCTTCGCCATGGCCGAAACCGCCCTGATGGCGGCCAACCGCTATCGCCTGCGCCATATGGCCAAGCGCGGCAGCCGCAGCGCCATCACCACCCTGTGGCTGCTCGACCGCACCGATAAGCTGCTGTCGCTGGTGCTGATCGCCAATACGCTGATCAACGCCATGGCCACCGCGCTGGTCACCGCCATCGCCATCCAGTCCTTCGGCCATGACGACAACGTCATCACCATCTCCACCGGCGTGGTGGCCTTCCTGCTGATCGTGTTCGCCGAGATTTCCCCCAAGGTCATCGGCGCCACCTTCCCGGAACGCATCGCCCTGCCCACCAGCATGGTGCTGAAACCGCTGATGACCCTGGCCAAGCCGGTGATCTGGTTCGTCAACCTGTTCGTCACGCTGGTGCTCAAGCTGTTCCGCATCAAGGCCGGCGCCCACGCGCACGAGGCGCGCCTGTCGCCGGAAGAGCTGCGCTCGATCGTGCTCGAAGGCGGCAACTTCATCCCGCAAAAGCACAAGAGCATCCTGCTCAACCTGTTCGACCTGGAGACCATCTCGGTCGAGGACATCATGACGCCGCGCTCGCAGATCGAGGCGCTGAACCTGGAATTGACGGTCGACGAGATCAAGCGCGAGCTGACCACCTGCTACCACAACAAGCTGCCCGTCTACGAAGGCGAGATCAACCGCATCATCGGCATCCTGCACGTGCGCAAGGCGGTGGCGCTGCTGAACCAGGAAGACGAGCTGACGGTCGAGCATTTCCGCGAGCTGCTGAGCACGCCCTACTTCATCCCGCAGGACACCGGCGTGTTCACCCAGCTGCAGTACTTCCAGGAGAACAAAGAACGGCTGGGCATCATCGTCGACGAGTACGGCGAGGTGCAGGGCCTGGTCACGCTGGACGATATCATCGAGGAAATGATCGGTGAATTTACGACATCGATGCCGGGCGCGGCCCGCGCCGACAGCTTCGGCTGGACCGAGCAGGGCGAGTGCCTGCTGGAGGGCGCGACCGCGCTGCGCGACATCAACAAGCGCCTCGGCCTGAACTTCCCGCTGGACGGCCCCAAGACCCTGAACGGCCTGATGCTGGAACTGTTGCAAGAAATTCCAGACGCGCCGATCAGCATCAAAGTGGCCAACTGCATCATCGAAGTGGTGCAGGTGCACGACCAGGCGATCAAAGTCGTCAAATTGATACGGCCCGCCGCCAAGCGGGCGCACTAATCCGCGCGCTCCTGCGGCAAACGCAACACTGCGGAGTACAATCGTTTCCTCGGGGCGACAAACGGCTTTACAAATATGATGCCTGAGAGCATCATTCCGTGATCCAGCCTCCTCCCTCTAGCAGACGCATCTATGGCAGCAGTCCTACCCAACGCCGCGCCAGGCGCCCCGATGCCGGGGCTGGCGCGGGCATTGATGCAAGCCGGGCGCCTCTCCGCGGCCCAGGCCGACATGCTGCAAAAAAAAGCCGTCGCCGACAAGCACGCCTTCATCGACGTGCTGCTGGCCAGCGGCGCCATCGACGCCCGCGCGCTGGCCATGTTCTGCTCCGAAACCTTCGCCTATCCGCTGATGGATGTGCAGGCGCTCAACCTCGACGCGCTGCCGGGCAAGATCATCGACAACAAGCTGATGCAGGCGCAGCGCGTGATCGCGCTGGCCAAGCGCGGCAACAAGATGTCGGTGGCGATCTCCGATCCGACCAATATCCAGGCGCTGGACCAGATCAAGTTCCAGACCGAGTCCACGGTCGAACCCATCATCGTGGCCCACGACGCGCTGCTGCAACTGCTGGCGCGCCTGAACAAGGACAGCGAACAGGCCATCAGCGACCTCGGCGGCGACGAGTCCGACATCCAGTTCGCCGAGGAAGAGGCGGCGGCCGCCGACACCGCCGCCGATGCCGGCGCCAACGATGTCGAGGACGCGCCGGTGGTGCGCTTCCTCAACAAGATGCTGCTCGACGCCGTCCACATGGGCGCCTCGGACTTGCACTTCGAACCGTTCGAAAAATTCTACCGCGTGCGCTTCCGCGTCGACGGCGTGCTGATGGAGCATGCCCAGCCGCCGATCTCGATCAAGGAAAAGCTGGTCTCGCGCATCAAGGTGCTGGCCAAGCTGGACATCTCGGAAAAGCGCATTCCGCAGGACGGCCGCATGCGCCTGATCGTGTCGCCGACCAAGACCATCGACCTGCGCATCTCGACCCTGCCGACCCTGTTCGGCGAGAAGACCGTGATGCGGATTTTGGACGCCACGCAGGCCCAGATGGGCATCGACGCGCTGGGCTACGACCCGGACCAGAAGGAACTGCTGCTCGACGCCATCCAACGCCCCTACGGCATGGTGCTGGTGACCGGGCCGACCGGCTCGGGCAAGACGGTGTCGCTGTACACCTGCCTGAACGTGATCAACAAGCCCGGCATCAACATCTCCACCGCCGAGGACCCGGCCGAGATCAACCTGCCCGGCGTGAACCAGGTCAACGTCAACGACAAGGCCGGTCTGACCTTCCCGGTGGCGCTCAAGTCCTTCCTGCGCCAGGACCCGGACATCATCATGGTCGGCGAGATCCGCGACCTGGAGACGGCCGACATCGCCATCAAGGCGGCGCAGACCGGCCACATGGTGTTCTCCACGCTGCACACCAACGACGCGCCGTCGACCTTGACGCGCCTGATGAACATGGGCGTGGCGCCGTTCAACATCGCCTCGTCGGTGATCCTGATTACCGCGCAGCGGCTGGCGCGCCGGCTGTGCACCTGCAAGCAGCCGGTGGACATTTCCAACGACCTGCTGCTCAAGGCCGGCTTCAAGCAGCATGAGCTGGACGGCAGCTGGAAGCCCTATGGCCCGGTCGGCTGCGAGCGCTGCAACGGCGGCGGCTACAAGGGCCGGGTCGGCATTTACCAGATCATGCCGATCACGCCCGCCATCGAAGCCATCATCCTGGCCAACGGCAACGCCATGCAGATCGCCGCCCAGTCGGAGGCGGAAGGCGTGAAGTCGCTGCGCGGCTCCGGCCTGGTCAAGGTCAGGAACGGCTTGACCAGCCTCGAAGAAGTGCTCGGCTGTACCAACGAATAGGACAAACTCCATGGCGACATCGGGCAACGCGGGCCACCAGGTCAAGGAATCGATCTTTTCCTGGGAAGGCAAGGACAAGAGCGGCAAGACCGTGCGCGGCGAGCTGCGCGCCGGCGGCGAGGCCGTGGTCAACGTCACCCTGCGCCGCCAGGGCATCATGGTCACCAAGGTCAAGAAGAAGGCCTACCGCAGCGGCAAGAAAATCACCGACAAGGACATCTCGCTGTTCACGCGCCAGCTGGCGACGATGATGAAGGCCGGCGTGCCGCTGCTGCAATCGTTCGACATCGTCGGCAAGGGCCACGCCAATCCATCGGTGTCCAAGCTGGTGATGGACTTGCGCGCCGATATCGAGACCGGCACCAGCCTGAACCAGGCGTTCCGCAAGTTCCCGCTGTACTTCGATCCGCTGTTCTGCAACCTGGTGGGCGCCGGCGAACAGGCCGGTATCCTGGAAGACCTGCTGACGCGGCTGGCGATCTACAAGGAAAAGACGCTGGCCATGAAGGCCAAGATCAAGTCGGCGCTGATGTATCCGGTGTCGATCCTGGCGATCGCCTTCATCGTCACGGCGGTGATCATGATCTGGGTGGTGCCGGCGTTCAAGGAAGTATTCGCGAGCTTCGGCGCCAACCTGCCGGCACCGACCTTGTTCGTGATGGCGATATCCGAATTCTTCGTGGCCTGGTGGTATCTGATTTTCGGCAGCATCTTCGGCGCCATCTACTTCTTCTTCCGAGCGTGGCAGCGCTCGCTGCAGATGCAGCGCTTCATGGACCGTCTGCTGCTGCGCCTGCCGGTGTTCGGCGACGTCATCCGCAAGGCCACCATCGCCCGCTGGACCCGCACCCTGGCCACCATGTTCGCCGCCGGCGTGCCGCTGGTGGAGTCACTCGATTCGGTGGGCGGCGCGGCCGGCAACGCCGTGTACCTGGACGCCACCCGCAAGATCCAGAACGAGGTCAGCACCGGCACCAGCCTGACGGTGGCGATGCAGAACGCCGACGTGTTCCCGAACATGGTGACGCAGATGGTCGCCATCGGCGAGGAGTCCGGCTCGCTGGACGCCATGCTGGGCAAGGTGGCCGACTTCTACGAGGAGGAAGTGGACGAGGCCGTCGCTGCGCTGTCGAGCCTGATGGAACCGGCCATCATGGTGATCCTGGGCGTGCTGATCGGCGGCCTGGTGGTGGCCATGTACCTGCCGATCTTCAAGCTCGGTTCGGTGGTCTGACGGTCCGGCCGCTCAGGCCGGGTCGTCCTGCAAACCGCCGTAAGGCCGGTAGCTGCTGCCGTTGAAGACCTGGATGGGCGCGTCCGGCGCGGGCGACGTGAACTCGTAGCGCGGCAGCCCTTCCGCCTGGATACCCATCCACTGCGCCGCGCCGCGGACGAAATTGACGCCGCTCATCGCCTTGTGCAGCGTGGTGTGCGCCGTGGCGTCGCTGGACAGGATGAAGAACGGCACCGCATAGTTTTGCCGGTAGCGGTCGTCGTGCACCAGCGATGCATCGGCCGTGCCCTGGTCCTTGTGGCGCAGGCCGTGGTCGCTCAGATAAATCATCGAGAACGGCTGTCCGGCCGCGCGCAGCGCCTGGTAGGCGTCGGCCAGCAGGCTGTCCGTGTGCCGGATCGAGCCCAGGTAGCAGCGCATGGCCGCGCTGGACGCGGTGAAATTCCGTTCCTCGCCCTGGACCCGGTCGCAGAAGGCCGGATGGGAACCCATCAAATGCAGCACAAACAAACGGGGGCCGCGCTGGCCGTCGCGCAGCCCGGCCACCAACGGCGCCAGCAGCACGCGGTCGTCGATATTCGTGGACAGGCTCGAACCGAGTTTGGTGAAATGGACCACGTCGGCACTGGCGGCCAGCCGCGACGACGGGCTGTCGTATTCGCCGACATAGCCCTGGTTCGACAGCCAGTAGGTGCGGAAGCCGGCCTGCCTGGCCAGCGCCACCACGTTCCTGCCATACGCCACTTCCGTATCGGACGCTTCGGCCAGCGTGCGCGGCACCGAGACAAAGGTGTTGGGCGCGGGCGAGACATAGCCGTCGATGAACACGCCGTTGGCCTGGTCGGCGAACGGCGTGGTCTTTTGCGGGTAGCCGTACAGCGACATATGGTCGCGCCGCACGCTCTCGCCGACCACGATCACATAGTTGCGGTACTGGCTGCCGAGGTGCCGGACCTGCCACTGGTTGGCCGCCTGGACGGCGAGGAAGCCCTGCTGTTCCTTGTGATATTGCTGCATGGCCTGGGCTACGCTGCGCGGCAAATCCAACGCCAGGATTTCCTTCTGGCCCTGCGCCGACTGCATCGACTTGGCGCACGCGGCCAGCGACAGCACGGCGATCAACACACCGGCCAGCCGCCGCTGCTTTTGCCAACCTTCCTGGTTCAGCCGGAACACAAAGACCCAGGCCGCAGCGGCGAAGGTCAGCGCCAGCAAGAAGTTCGCGACCGGCATCTGGCCAATGAACTCGATCGATTCGCTGCGGTTCGATTGCAGCAGCGAGGCGATGATCAGGAAATCAGGCTTGCCGTACACCATGCCGACCGGCATATAGATGGCGGCCGCCAGCAACAGGGCATAGGCCGCCATCCGCAACGCGCCCATCCCGCTGCCCAGCAACAGCAACAGCAAGCCGCAGATATTGAGGACGTTGTTCGCTTTGGCGTGATAGCCGAAGGCACGGATAAACAGGAAGGATAGTACCAGCGCAGCGGCATAGTACAGCGCGCTGCGCGCCAGGCGGGGAATCTGCATCAGCAATCGGAGAGGAAATGGTTAAGCCTGCTGTCGTCGCGGCAACCGGAAGGGGGCACTGCTACTGCGTGGGCGTCGGACCGTTATTATAATCGAACTGTTTCCATGGATTAACTTTTCCTCTCGGCAATTATTCGGAGGGCGTCAGCGCAGCGCCGCCATGCGGTTGCGCGCCTCGGCCAGCGCCTCGTCGGCCTGGTCGAGGATGGCGTCGATGGCGGCGCGCTCGGCGCTGCCCTCCGGCAGGCGATGCCCCACGCTCTGGAAGCGCAGGATCAGGCCCTGCATGGCCTGCAGCAGCGCATCCTGCACCGCGGCCGTGGCGCGTTCGCGCTCGGCCAGCCGGCGTCGGTGGCGGCGCACGGCGGCGCCCAGGCAGGCCAGCAGCACGCCCAACAGCAAAAGGATAAGCGGGAACAAAAGCGGACTCCACGATGCGTGGTGGCAGGCCCTCCACCTTGCCTGAATTCCAACTTCATTCCCATATCCCCAAGGAGGGGCTTGCGGCGGATGGCGCGCGCTGAAAAACCGTTCCGCAATGTTGCCGTAATGCTTTAATATGAGCCACTGTCCTTACCCACGCGGCCCGACCTATGCCTGAACCAACCTTGTTGTTCGCCCCCGCCGGCGAGTTCGCCATCAGCCTGATCGCCGGCCTGTTCGGCCTGCTGTTCGGCAGCTTCCTGAACGTGGTGATCCACCGCCTGCCGAAAATGATGCAGCGCGAATCGGACAACTACTGCGCCGTCGAGGCCGGCAAGGAAGAGCCGCACACCACACGCTACAACCTGATGGTGCCGCGCTCGGCCTGCCCGCACTGCCAGCACCAGATCACCGCGCTGGAGAATATCCCCGTGCTCAGCTACCTGGTCCTGCGCGGCAAATGCAGCAGCTGCAAGGCGCCGATTTCGGCGCGCTACCCGGCCATCGAAGCGTTGACCGGCGTGCTGTCGGCGCTGGTGGTGTGGCACTTCGGCAGCGGCTGGGCCGGCCTGTCCGGCCTGCTGTTCCTGTACCTGCTGATCGCCATGACCTTCATCGACTTCGACACCCAGCTGCTGCCGGACGACCTGACCTATCCGCTGATCTGGGCCGGCCTGCTGATGAACGTCAACGGCACCTTCGCCACGCTGCACGACGCCGTCATCGGCGCGGCGGCCGGCTATCTGGCGCTGTGGTCCGTCAATTGGGCGTATAAACTGGTGCGTCACCGCGACGGCATGGGCTACGGCGACTTCAAGCTGCTGGCCGCGCTGGGCGCGTGGATGGGCTGGGCGACGCTGCCGGCCATCGTGCTGATGTCGTCGCTGGTGGGCTCGGTGGTCGGCATCGCGCTGATGGCGATCAACCGCCGCGGCTTCGATCTGCAGATCCCGTTCGGCCCTTACCTGGCGGCGGCCGGCCTGATCGTCTTCCTGTACCAGGAGCCGATCATGGCGTTCACCCGCAGCTTCTATCCTTACCTGTAAGCGGACGATGAGCACACTGCCCTTCTCCATCGGCCTGACCGGCGGCATCGGCAGCGGCAAGAGCACGGTGGCCGACATGTTCGCCGCGCGCGGCGCCAGCGTGGTCGACACCGACCAGATCGCCCACAGCCTGACCGCGCCGGGCGGCGCGGCGATGCCGGCCATCGTCGCCGAGTTCGGCGCCGGGTTCGCCGACGCCAGCGGCGCGCTCGACCGCGCCCGCATGCGCAGCCTGGTGTTTGCCGACGCCGGCGCCAAGGCCCGCCTCGAAGCCATCCTGCATCCGCGCATCCGCGACGCCGCGCTGGCCGCCGCCGAGGCCGCCACCGGCGACTACGTGATCTTCGCCGTGCCGCTGCTGGTCGAATCGGGCACTTGGCGTGCGCGGGTGACGCGCGTACTCGCGGTAGACTGTCCGGAAGAAGTGCAAATTGCGCGCGTGATGGCGCGTAACAATCTGCCGGAAGCGCAGGTCCGCGCCATCATGGCGGCGCAGGCCAGCCGCCAGCAAAGACTGGACGCGGCGGACGACATTATTGAAAACGGCGGCGGAATCGAGGCTTTGACGCCCCAAATCGCGCGACTTCACGATTTATATCTGGCATTTTCGAAAAGAACGGCGACAATACCTTCGCAACGTTTGTAATTTTGCTTGGCTTGCTTCAAAATCACGGGAATTAATCGCAAGTCCAACTACTGAGGGATGTTATTTTGATTGTCTACGAATATCCTTTCAACGAGCGCATCCGCACGTTGTTGCGATTAGAGGATCTGTACGAGAAATTCAAGTTCTTTGTGCACCAAGAACACCCTATGCAGCACCACGTCGCGCTGGCGACCATCTTCGACATGCTGGAGGTGGCCGGCCGCGCCGACTTGAAATCCGACCTGTTGCAAGAACTGGAACGCCAGCGCCAATCGCTGCTGGGTTACCGCATGAACCCCAATGTGCAAGCGGAAACGCTGGACGCCATCCTGGCCGAGCTCGATGGCGTGAGCAGCGCGCTGGTCGCGGCCCAGGGCAAGACCGGCCAGAACGTGCGCGACAACGAATGGCTGATGAGCATCCGCGGCCGCACCATCATTCCCGGCGGCGCCTGCGAGTTCGACCTGCCGTCCTACTACGCCTGGCAAAAGCGTCCGGCCGAGCAGCGCTTCAACGACATCGCCACCTGGTTCGCGCCGCTGGCGCCGCTGTTCGACGCGCTGGGCCTGGTGCTGCGCCTGCTGCGCGATTCCGGCGGTCCGGTCAAGATGATCGCCGTGGCCGGCAGCTATCAGCAGATGTTGCAGGGTAAGGTCTACCAGATGCTGCGCCTGACCCTGGACGAATCGCTGGGCGCGATCCCGGAAATCTCGGCCAACAAATACATGCTGTGGGTGCGTTTCACCTCGCAGGGCGGCGACCTGAAACCCAAGCCGCTGGAAGATGATGTACCATTCGAGCTCACCCTCTGTAACTTTTAAAGAATGATCATGGCCACCGTAGTTGACTGCCCTACCTGCTCCGCCAAAGTGGAGTGGAAGGAAGAGAATAAATTCCGTCCGTTCTGCTCGAACCGCTGCAAACAAATCGATCTCGGCGCCTGGGCCGAGGAAAAATACGCCATCCCCGCCGCGCCGCCGGTCGATCCGAACGACGAAGAATAAGCCGGACTCACAGCAGGGAAGTAAAGAAGGCGATCAGGCTCATCAGCAGGAAAGCCTTCACTTCCAGATACACCAGCGCCACCCAGCGAACCGCCTGCACCAGCCAGCTCCCGCCATACATGCGGCGCAGCGCGACCATCATGTACACGGCCAGCACCGGCAAGGCGATCGGCGCGCCATACTCCGTCACCTCCGCCAGCAGCATCCAGGCCAGGAAGTCCAGCAGGGCGAAGGTCTGCAGGTGCATCGAAAAGACCAGGTGCTCGCCATAACGCCAGCCGGTTCCCGCGTTGAGCAGCTTGAGAAAGAGCGCAACGACTGGAATCAGGCACAGTATCAGCGTCGGCCCGAGCTTTAGCCAAGGCTCCCACAAGACGGCGGCCTTGGCTTCGTTGGGCAGCGCCTCGTACTTATCCAGATGTTCGCGAAATGTCGGGCTGAGGCGTTCAAACACGTCCACCATCAGTCGCGTGGTCAACGGCTTTTCCAGCGACTTCGCGTCCTGCGTTTGCACCGTGGCCGGCTTGCGCTCAGGCTGCTTGTTGTCGACCAGGTGGGTCTGCAGCTTCAGCGCGCCGAACACCAGCATCGACACCGTCAACAGCAGACGCAGCGGATCGATATGGCGCGTGCGGCGGCCGCAGATGAAGTCGACCGTCAGCTGGCCCGGACGTCCCAGCAGATCGCCGAAGGTGCGCCACAACTTGCCCTCCGCCGCCACGAAGTGACCGATGAAATGATGGATGAATTCGCCGGCCGAGGCCACGTGCACATGGCTGCTCTGGCCGCACTGGCTGCAATATTTGCCGTCCACCGGCGCGGCGCAATCGTGGCAGGAACCGGTGGACTTGGGACGCACATCATGGGCCCGTGGGCCGAGACTGACAAATTTCATTGACAAGGAAGTTTGTGGAAACAGGCGGCCATCATAGGCAGTGTCGAAAACTTAGTCAAACTGCAATGCTCGCAGATACAACACTCTGCCTGTCAGTGCGGTTTGACAGCCTGCCCGCTGTACAGTATCGGCCCGGCCGGTGCGGCCGAGCCGCTTTGCGGCTCCAGCGTGATCTCGAAGCTCGGCTCCGCGCTCAGCGGCGGCAGCTGGTCCAGCGACAGGTTCAGCTGGCGGTCCTGCTCCAGCACACCGAGCGACACCGGCGCGGTCCAGCCCGGTGCGGATATCCAGAGTTGCAGCGCCTTGCGGTTGGCGACGATGGTGTCGTGCAGCGGCGTCAGCGTCAGCTCACGGTTCACGCTCACCGAGGCGATCCAGCCGGCGTTGCGGTCCTGCGGCGCCGACAGCACCGCGACCCAGGCCGGCCCCGGCGGCGGCGGGCGCAGCACCAGCAACGCGCCCAGCGCCATGCAGGCCGCCAGCGCGATGCCGGCCAGCCCGCGCCAGACGCTCACACTATTCCACCAGCGCTCCATCACGATCCGTAGCGGACCATGTCCAGCCACTCCAGCAGCGGAATGGTGGCCGGCAGCAGCGGCTCGACGCCCACCGCGCCCTGCCAGGCGAAGGCCTGGCCCTCCAGACTTTGCGGCTCGCCGCTCCAGTCGCGGCTGATGAAGAAATGCAGCCGCACGTGCGCATGCTCGTACACGTGCTCGATGCCGCACCATTCCTCGGCGCTGTTGATGACCAGGCCCAGCTCCTCGACGAACTCGCGCTTCAACGCCTGCAGCACGGTCTCGCCCGGATCGACTTTACCGCCGGGGAATTCCCAGTAGCCTTCGTACGGCTTGCCGGTCGGGCGCTGGCCCAGCAGCACGTCGCCGTTGGGCTTCATCAGGATGCCGACGGCGACGTCCACAGGTCGGGCGCCGCTCATGCCAGCTTCCCGGCGTAGTCCTTGGCGAACTGCCAGGCCACGCGGCCCGAACGCGAGCCGCGCTGCAAGGCCCAGCGCAGGGCCTCGGCGCGCGAGGCTTCGATCTGCGCCTCGCTGCAACCCAGCGACGACAGCCAGTGGCCGACAATGGCCAGGTAGTCGTCCTGCTTGAACGGGTAAAACGTCAGCCACAGCCCGAAGCGTTCGGACAGCGAGATCTTCTCCTCCACCGTCTCGCCGGGATGCAGGTCGCCATCCTCGTCGTGCTTGTAGCTCATGTTGTCGGACATACGCTCCGGCATCAGGTGGCGGCGGTTCGACGTCGCGTAGATCAGCACATTGTCCGATTGCGCCGAGATGCTGCCGTCCAGCGCGACCTTCAGCGCCTTGTAGCCGCTCTCGCCTTCCTCGAACGACAGGTCGTCGCAGAAGACGATGAAGCGTTCCGGCCGGCCCGCCACGATGTCGACGATATCGGGCAGCTCGGCCAGGTCGGCCTTGTCCACCTCGATCAGGCGCAGGCCGTCCTTGCCGAACTGGTTCAGGCAGGCCTTGATCAGCGAAGACTTGCCGGTGCCGCGCGCGCCGGTCAGCAGCACGTTGTTGGCCGGCCTGCCCTGCACGAACTGGCGGGTGTTCTGCTCGATCTGCTCCTTCTGCGGGCCGATGTGCTGCAAGTCGTCCAGCGCGATCGGCGACACGTGGGCCACCGCTTGCAGGTAGCTGGCGCCGCCGCCGTTACGCTTGCGCCAGCGGAAAGCGAAACCCAGCTTCCAGTCCGGCTCGCGCGGCGCCTGCGGCAGCACCGCCTCCACGCGCGCCAGCAAGGCTTCGGCGCGCACCAGGAATTGTTCGAGAGGCGTCGCCATGTTAGGAACGGTAGTCGGCGTTGATGCTCACGTAGTCGTGCGACAGGTCGCAGGTGTAGACGGTGGCCGCAGCCGCGCCGCGCGCCAGCTTGACGCGCACCAGGATCTCGCTCTGCTTCATCACGCGCTGGCCGTCTTCTTCCTTGTAGTCCGGATTGCGGCCGCCGTTCTTGGCCACCCACACGTCGTCCAGGTACAGATTGAGCTTGCTGACATCGAGGTCGTCGACGCCGGCGTAGCCGATGGCGGCCAGGATGCGGCCCAGGTTAGGGTCGGAAGCGAAGAAGGCGGTCTTGACCAGCGGCGAGTGGCCGATCGAATAGGCGATCTTGCGGCACTCTTCGACGCTGGCGCCGTCTTCCACGGTGATGGTGATGAACTTGGTCGCGCCCTCGCCGTCGCGCACGATGGCCTGCGCCAGGAACAGCGACAGTTCGGTCACGGCGGCCGCCAGCTGGGCGTATTCAGGCGAGTCCACCGAATTGACTTCCAGCGTGCCGGCGCCGGTGGCGATCAGCATGAAGGAATCGTTGGTCGAGGTGTCGCCGTCGATGGTGATGCAATTGAACGACTGGTCGGCCACCTGCTTGACCAGCACGTCCAGCACCGGCTGCGCCACCTTGGCGTCCAGCGCCAGGTAGCCCAGCATGGTCGCCATGTTCGGCTTGATCATGCCGGCGCCCTTGCTGATGCCGCTCATGGTGACCGTGTGGCCGCCGATGGTGACGGTGCGCGAACCGGCTTTCGGCTGCGTGTCGGTGGTCATGATGGCTTCGGCGGCGTTGTACCAGTTGTCGGCCTTCAGGCCGGCGACCGCTTGCGGCAGGCCGGCGATCACCTTGGCGGCCGGCAGCGGCTCCAGGATCACGCCGGTGGAAAACGGCAGGATCTGCGACGCTTCGCAGCCCAGCTGCGCGGCCAGCGCGGCGCAGGTTTCATTGGCCAGCGCCAGACCCAGCTCGCCGGTGCCGGCGTTGGCGTTGCCGGTGTTGATCAGCAGCGCGGCGATCGGCTTGCCGCTTTCCTTGGCCGCCGCCAGGTGGGCCTTGGCGATCTGCACCGGCGCGGCGCAGAAGCGGTTCAGCGTGAACACGCCGGACACGGTGGCGGTAGGCGCCACTTTCATCACCAGCACGTCCTTGCGGTTCGGCTTCTTGATGCCGGCTTCGGCAAAACCGATTTCGATGCCGGCTACAGGCTTCAGTGCGGAGGCGACGGGCAGAGGGGAATTGACGGCCATAGGAGTGTTCTCGTGAGTGGAAAGTGGGAGCCGCTATTGTAATACCTGACGGCCAAATTGGCGCATCGCATCATTCCCTCCCCGTGATAACCATCAGTTACAAATTCGACGTAGTTGCCAAAAAGCATAACTTAAGCGCAAATTTGCTCAAAAAGCACTAGAAGGATGTCGTACAACCCCATGAATTCATTGAGGAAATCGTTGTTTTCCGCTCAAAAACTACAACATTTTAGTACGTACGTTCTAATTTGCAAGAAATGAATTCATGCCGTACGGAAATTAGTTTAAGGTTTAGCCCGAGTGCCCCATCCCCGCATGTCACGAGACAAACAAGGCGACACGATCGCCAATAGCAAGAAACAACTGACAACAAATCAAAGGAACCAGACCACATGAAAAAGCAACTTTTAGTAGCTGCCGTATTTGCCGCCACCGCCGCCATGCAGGCACAGGCCGGCACACTGGGTGACGACAACCTGACCATCAGCGGCTTCGGCACGCTGGGCGTGGCCAAGAGCAATACCGACCAGGCGCAATTTGCCCGCTACAACCAGGCCGAAGGCGTGGGCGACAAGGCCAAGATCGGCCTCGACACCAACCTGGGCCTGCAAGCGACCTACAAGATCAACGACTGGCTGTCCGGCACCGCGCAGATCCTGACCCGCAAGAACACCAGCCCGACCTTCACCACCGACCTGACCTGGGCCTTCCTGAAAGCCCGCATCAACGACGAAGTGAGCGTGCGCGTTGGCCGCGTCGTGCTGCCGACCTTCCTGATCTCGGACTACCAGAACGTCGGCTACGCCAACACCATGATGCGTCCTCCGATTGAAATGTACGGCCAGGCCCCGATCGAAAACGTCGACGGCGCGGACGTCAACTTCCAGCGCGCCTTCGGCGATTTCAACTTCACCACCCAGGCCTTCGCAGGCGTCAGCCGCGGCAAGCTGTTCGTGCCTACCGGCGCCGGCTCCGTCGCGACCTACCGCGCCCCTGCCGTCGGCATCAGTTTCACCGGCGAATACGGCCCCTTCCTGGTGCGCGTGGCCCACGCCCGCGCCGACATGAAGATCAACGACCTGGCCCCGATCAACACCCTGACCGGCACGCTGAACCAGTTCGGCTTCAAGCAGCTGGCCAGTGACCTCGGCCTGAGCGAAGGCAAGAAGATCGCCTTCACCTCGATCGGCGGCACCATGGACTGGCACAACATCGTGGTCCAGACCGAATACGCACAGCGTCGCGCCAAGGAAGCGGTCTACATCCCGGACACCAACGCCTGGTACACCATGGTCGGCTATCGCGTCGGCAAGGTCCTGCCTTACTACGCGCACGCTTCCTACAAGGATGCCGGCGCCTCGGTCACCCCGCCTGCGGCCCTGCCGAAGAACAGCCCGCTGGGCGCCGCCGTGTACGGCCTGCTGCCGTCGCCGGAACAGACCTCGGACCTGATCGGCGTGCGTTGGGACTTCGCCAAATCGCTGGCGTTGAAAGTGCAGGTCGACCGCGTCAAGCCTAAGACCAAGGCCGGCTCGCTGATCTTCGTCAAGCCTGGCTTCAACAACAACGTCACCGTCGTCGCCGCGGCGCTCGACTTCGTCTTCTAATCGGGAGTCCACAACATGAAAAAAATGATCATCGCCGCGTTGCTGTCGTCGTTCGCCGCAGCCGGCGCTTCGGCGGAAACCGTTGTCATCGTCAGCCAGAAGAACCCGGCGACCCGCATGTTCTCGGAACAGGCTTCGCAATTCTTCCTCGGCAAATCCAACCTGTTCACGCCGGTCGACCAGGCCGAAGGTTCACACATCCGCGCCGACTTCTACCAGAAGGTCGCGGAAAAGGACCCGGCGCAGGTCAAGGCCCTGTGGTCCAAGCTGGTGTTCACCGGCAAAGCCACGCCACCGAAGGAATACCCGAGCAACGCCGAGGTGAAGAAAGCAGTTGCTGCCGATCCCAAGGCGATCGGTTATATTGACAAGTCGGCAGTGGACGACACCGTCAAAGTGATCCTGACCCTGCCTTAACCTCCAGGTAGCCCTGGCCCCCTGCCGTCCCGCGTGGACGGCAGGGACATGCGCTCCTGGCAACGCCACAAGGAGTGCACGTTTTGAGTCTATCGCTGCGCGCGAAATTTCTGCTGCTGAGCGCCGTCATCCAGGCGCTGGTGGTTGGCCTGCTGATCTGGAACAGCCTGCGCCTGATGAACCAAGCCGTCAGCACCAACGCCGAACGCGTCGCCCGCGAGTACGCGGTCACGCTCAATCTCTCCCTCAGCCCCTACGCCACGCGCGGCCGCCTTCCCGAACTGACCAACTACCTGACCGAAATGCTGTCCGACCCGGACGACAGTTTTGTGCGCTACCTGGTCATCCTCGACGAAAACGAAAAACCCATCATCGAAGCCGGCAAGCGCAAAGGCCCCTTGCCGGAGCTGCTGCGACAAGGCGGCGGCACCAGCTTCAAAGGCGTGCGCACCCTGCTCGACGACACCATGCTGCACGCACGCTCGCCGCTGCTGTTGCGCGATAACCGCGTCGGTTCCATCAATTTCGGCCTCACCACCAAGGACCTGAAAAAGGCGCGCGACGAAGTGATGCTGCAAGGCGGCGTGATCTCGCTGGTCGGGCTGGCGCTGGGCGTGGTGCTGTTCTACGCCTTCACCCACGGCATCGGGCGCCGCCTGCACGCGCTGACCGACCAATCGCAGCAGATGGCGCTGGGCGACTACAACAAGGCGCTGCCGGTGGAAGGCGACGACGAAATCGCCGTCTTCACGCGCACGCTCAACGCCATGAGCGCGGCGCTGCGCGAGCGCATCGCGCAGCTGGAACAATCGCAGCTGCGGCTGTCGGAATCGGAGGCGCGCTTCAAGACGCTGTTCGACATGGCGCCGCTGCCGCTGACGGTGTCGGACCGCGACGGCCGCATCGTCGCCGCCAACCGCGCGGTCACGCACACCTTCGGCGCGGGCGCCGCCAACCTGATCGGCAAGCGCAGCGACGAGGTGCCGTTCTGGGCCAGCACGCTGGAGCGCGACCGCATCTGGAAAATGTACCAGACCGACGGCGCGGTGCACGGCGCCATCGCCGGCGTGCTGCTGCCCGACGGCAGCGTCGGCAGCGTGGCGATCTGGTCGTCCTCGCTGACCTTGGACGGCAACGACTCCATCATCTGGGCGCTGCTGGACCTGACCGAAGAACTCAACGCCAAACGCGAACTGAAGGACTTGAACGTATCGCTGGAGTCGCGCGTGCGCGAACGCTCGGCGGCGCTGGAGCGCGCCAACGCCGACCTGAGTGCGGCACTGGCGACTTTGCAGCATACGCAGGATGAACTGCTGGCGGCCGAGAAAATGGCCTCGCTTGGGTCGCTGGTGGCGGGCATCGCGCACGAGCTCAATACGCCGATCGGCAACAGCCTGCTGGCATCGACCGCGCTGCGCGACCGGGTGGTGGAGTTCGACCTGCACGTGGCGGCCGGCGCGCTGCGGCGTTCGGAGCTGACCTCGCACCTGGAGGAAGTACGCCTGGCCAGCCAGCTGATTTCCGGTTCGCTGCACAAGGCGGCGGAGCTGATCTCGTCGTTCAAGCAGATCGCCGTCGACCAGACCAACGACCAGCGCCGCAGGTTCGACCTGCTGTCGGCGGTGCACGACACCATGGCCACCTACATGCCGCGCCTGCGCCGCGCCGAATGCGAGGTGGTCCTGCAGATTCCGGAACGACTGAGCTTCGACTCCTATCCCGGCGCCTTGTACCAGGTGCTGAATAACCTCGTCAACAATGCGCTCAACCACGCCTTCGACCAGCGCAAGGGCGGCACCATCACGGTGCGCGCGGAAGCGGTGGACGACGACATCGTCGAGCTGATGTTCAGCGACGATGGTGTCGGCATGCCGGAAGATGTGCTGAAGCGCGTGTTCGATCCCTTCTTCACCACCAAGATGGGCCAGGGCGGGACCGGGTTGGGGATGAACATCGTCTACAACATCGTCACCGGCGTGCTGGGCGGCCGCATCACCATCGACTCGGCGCCCGACGTGGGCACGGCGGTGCGCATGCTGCTGCCCTACTCCGCGCCGCAGCGCGACGCTTCGCGCTAGCCTGCGGCAAGACGGGCGCGCGCCGCTTCCACATGGCGCTCGCTGACGGCCACCGTATCGCCGCAGCGCAGCGCCAGCAGGTAGCTGCCGTCGCCCACCACGGACATCGACGAGAACTGCACCGCAGCGACGATGGCGCGACGGTGCACGCGGACGAAACGCACCGGGTCCAGGTGTTCCTCCAAGCGGCTGAGCGGCATGCGGTACAACACGCAGCGCTTTTCCAGGTGCAGCTTGACGTAGTTGCCGTCCGCCTCCAGCCACTGCACGTCCTCAAGCCGTATGCACTCGATACGCCCGATCGACCGCACGCTGACCTGCTGCCAGTAGCCCGTCTGCGCGGCGACGTAGGCCCGCAAGGCCGGCGCGAAGCCCGCCTGCTGGCGCTGCGCCAGCATCGCCGCCGCGCGTTCCAGCGTCTGCGCCAGGCGGGCATCGTCGAAAGGCTTGAGCAGGTAGTCCATCGCGTGTACTTCGAAGGCCTCGATCGCGTAGACGTTGTAGGCGGTGACGAACACGATCAACGGCGGCTCCGCCATCGCGCTCAGGCTGCGCGCGAGGTCGATGCCCGATTCCTTCGGCATCTGCACGTCCAGGAACACCAGGTCCACCTCCTGCCGCGCCAGCAGCTCGCGGGCGGCGGAGGCGCTGGCGCACTCGCCGGCCACCTGCCACTGCGGATGCCGCGCCAGCGCGTAGCGCAAATTGATGCGCCCCGGTTCTTCGTCGTCGACCAGCAAGACACGCATCGCCGTCACTCCTTCGAATACAAAGGCATGCGGATCACCACTTCATAGCGACCGTCGCGCAAGGCGCTGTCGAGCGACGCCTCGCCGCCATAGGCCAGTTGCAAGCGCGCCCGCGTGTTGGCCAGTCCCATCCCGAGCCCCGGATTCGGCGACGCGTCCGCCGTGACAGGATTGCTGATGCGGATGTGCAGTTGCGCACCCTCGCACCGCATGTGGATGCGGATATCGCTGTCCCCCTCGTGGCAATCCAGATCGTGGCGCAAGGCGTTTTCAATCAGCGGTTGCAGCAGCAATGGCGGGCACTCTCCGCCATGAACGTCGCCGATATCCATCTGCACCTGCAGGCGCGCCCGGTAGCGCAACCGCTGCAAGGCGAGATAGTCGCCGACGAAGGCCAGTTCCTCGCCGACGCTAACCCAATCGCGGCCGCTGGCCGTCAGCGCGTAGCGCAGCAGGTCGCTCAGGCGGTTGATGCCGTTGAGCGCCAGGTCGCCGTCGCTGGTACGCACCAGCGCGCTGATCGCGTTCAGGGCATTGAAGATGAAATGCGGCTCCAGTTGCGCGCGCAGGGCCAGCATGCGCTGGCGTTCCAGTTCCAGGTTGAGATACAGGTTGTCGGTCAGCGCCTGCTGCCATGCCTTGTCGCGCGCCTGGCTACGGCGCCAGATGCAGATGGCGGTGACCGCCGTGTAGGTCCCGGTCGCCCAGGCGAATTCGAGGAACACGTTAAAACCGTGCGGCGACAGGAACAGTCGCCAGGCATGGGCCAGGTCCAGCACCCCATCGGCGCGCACCGCATCGAGCATCGCCATGTAGAGCAACTGCACCGGCAGGAAGATGAACACCACCACCGCGTAGCAACGCGCGATGGCGCGGGCGCTGGCGGTCAGCTCGGGCCAGCGCCGAAAGACCAGGTACTGGCCGAAGCTGAGCGTCATCATCAGCACGTGGTTCATATCCCAATTGAGCATCACGCGGCCGTAGCTGCGGTTGCCGCCTTCGCGCAGCACGTCACTGTAGACGCTGGCCGCGCCGACCGCGCATAGCAGGCCCCACACCAGCAGATTGACCAGCAAGGTGTTGCGCACTACGCGCCAGGTGAGTGAGGGTTGATCCATGATGGCGAGTATATCAGCGGCATGGACCGCCAAAATGCGCGGCGGCGCAACATCGTCACGGCAATCCGGGCGCTCGTCACAAAGGCGCTCCGGCGCGGCATGTCCGGCGCGATACTCCGCACCGGATTAACTTTCGCACAACTCATGAAACCTCTTTTACTGCTCTGCCTTGCGGCGGGCGCCAGCGCGCAGGATAGCGCCGACATGCAGCGGGTCGACATCACCGGTTCCGCCGCCCAGGCCTTGCGCCGCAACGACACGGCGGCCAAGATCGTGGTCGGCCGCGCCGACATCGAACTGTATGGCGACACCACGCTGTCCGCCCTGCTCAAGCGCCAGCCCGGCATCTCCGTGGCCGGTGGCGAGGTGCGCATGCGTGGCTTGGGCGCTGGCTATACGCAGTTGCTGATCAACGGCGAGCCCGCGCCGCAGGGCATGTCCATCGACGCCATCTCGCCCGAACTGATAGAGCGCGTCGAGATACTGCGCACCGCATCGGCCGAATACAGCGCACAGGCCATGGCGGGCAGCATCAACGTCATCCTGCGCAAAGGCAGCCGCGCGCAGCGCGACCTCAAACTGGGCATGGAAAACCTGCAAGGCGTGACCGGACCTTCCGCCACGATGCAGATTGCGGACCGCGAGGGCGCGCTATCGTACGGCCTGGCCGCCACGCTGAGCGACACCGGTTTCCGCAACACGCCTGGCAGCACGGAACGCGTGGAAGGACCGGCCGCGCTGCGCACCTTTGCAGAGTTGAACGCATCGCACCAGACCAAGCTGAATCTGGCGCCGCGCCTGAACTGGACGCTGGCAAACGGCGACACGCTGGCATGGCAAAACCTGCTGGACCTGTACCGCACCAGCAGCCACGGGGACTCCCGCGAAACCACCATCTACGGCGCATCGACCGCCTATCCTGACAGCGACTGGAACGCTGTGTCGCATACAGCCTTCCTGCGCAGCGGCGTGACATGGACGCACTTGGTCGGCGCGGGTGGCAAGCTAAGCGTCAAGCTCGGCTACGACTACAACCACCGCAACACCGACTACGCCTTCCACGGCGCCAGCGCGGGGGGCACGCCGCTGTTCACGCGCGCAGTCACATCGACCGCCGACGACGATAGCCTCACCACCAGCGGAAAATACCTGACCCGCCTGCGCGAAGCGCACAGCCTCGCCATCGGCTGGGACGGCGCCGACACGCGCCGCAGCGAGATGCGCCGCCAGGACGACAGCGCGGCCAGCGGCGCTGCGCTGGGCCAGCTGCTGCAGGAGTACGAAGCGCGCGTGCGCCGCATCGCCCTCTTCGCCCAGGACGAATGGGACGTGACGACGCGCTTGCAGGCCTATCTCGGCCTGCGCTGGGAAGGTCTGGACACCCGCACCTACGGCGCCCAGCTGGCGGCGGTGAAAAACCGCTCCAGCGTTTTCAGTCCGGTGGCACAGATGATGTGGAAGCTGCCGAACCAGGAGCGCGACCAGGTGCGGCTGGCGCTCGCCCGCACCTACAAGGCGCCGCCAACCCGCGACCTGCTGCCACGCCGCTACACCATCAACAACGACAACGGCCCAACGAATCCGGACGTGCAGGGCAATCCCGACCTGCGGCCGGAACTGGCGTGGGGCTTGGACGCGGCGTATGAATCGTACTTCTGCAAGGAGGGCTCGGTGAGCGTATCGGCCTACGCGCGGCGCATCCGCGACGTGACGGTGCAGCGCCTGTTCGAACAAAACGGTTCGTGGGTGACGACGCCGTTCAACGGCGGCAAAGCCAAGGTGGCCGGCATCGAGTTCGACGCCAAATTCCCGCTCAGCGCATGGCCGGTCGACGTGCGCGCCAACGCCTCGCGCAACTGGTCGCGGCTGGACGCGGTGCCGGGACCGGACAATCGCCTCAGCGCGCAAATTCCCTTCAGCGCCAACGTTGGATTGGATTACCGCCCCGCCGGAGCATTAACGCTGGGCTTCAACGCCGGCTTGCAGACTGGCGGCATGGTCAGGATCAGCGGCAACCTCGCCAGCTACACCGGTGTGACGCGCACCCTGGACGGCTACGCGCTCTGGAAGTTCGACAGCAAATCACGGCTGCGCATATCGCTGCTGAACGTCCTGCACCAGGACCAACTGTTGGGCAGCTTCTACGCCGACAGCGGCTACAGCAGCGCCCGCACCGCCAACACACCCACTCGCGCCGGTATCCGGGCCGTCTACGAGCAACAACTTTAGACGCACGGCACGGCACCATACAGAATTGACAAGCTAGTTAATCGGGTTTAGCATTGAGATACCACTCATCCCTTGTAGTGTCATTAAGTTGGCCCTCACTCGGGACGGAAGAGCCGCTCTTATGGGCGGCTTTTTCACATCCAAAGAGAGCAAGCTGGTGTTCACGAACAATGCGTCGAGCGGGAAGACTGTGGCCTACGTTGATGGCTACAACCTTTACTATGGGCGCTTACGGGGTACGCGATTCAAGTGGTTCGATATTGTGAAGTTCTTCGAAGCGTTACTGTTACGGCGAGACCAGAACGAAACCCTGGACAAGGTCATTTTTTTCACCGCCCCAGCATTAGCAACTTTCGCCACGCACGGAACGGCGTCCGTGGAAGCTCAGTCCGCGTACCATCGAGCATTAAAGGCGATTTATGGCGACCGGATTGAGATAGTCTTGGGTAGCCATGCGTATGACAAAGACGGTGCTTTACTGCCAGTATTTGTTGAGGGACAACCGTACGACCGAACTAAACGGGTTCGTGTATGGAAGCTGGAAGAGAAGAAAACGGATGTCAATCTTGCGATCCGCATGTACCGGGATGCTGCCAGACGACAGTGCGATCGTATGATTTTAATGTCGAATGACAGCGATGCTGAGCCTGCATTGTCGGCCATCAGAATGGACTTTGAAGAAATCATGATTGGTCTGGTGACGCCAGTCCACCCGCCCAACTCCGGGAAAAATATACGTAGGAGAACCAGCGGTTCGCTTTCAAAATATTCGCATTGGAATATCACGCATTTGACTGACGAACAGCTGGATGACGCACAACTGCCGCCCACCGTTCCAACCAAAAAGAAACCAATACGGAAGCCGTTGCATTGGTAGGCGCGCGAGCAAAGGAGCTCGCGCCACATAACATAAAAAAACCGGAGACTAGCTCCGGTTTTTTTGTTTATGCCAGCTTGCCGTGGCAGGCCTTGTACTTCTTGCCGCTGCCGCATGGGCATGGGTCGTTGCGTCCGACTTTCAGGCCCATCTCCATCAGCTGCTCGCCGCTCAGGCCTTGCAGCTCAGGCGGCAGGCCGCCGATCGCCGCTGGCGCCAGCAGTTCTTCCGGCGCGGCGTTCGGGTTGAAGTCGGCGTGCTGGTAGCTCACGTTTTCAACGTGCGACTGCTGCATGGCCGCTTCGGCCGCGTCGATCTCTTCGCGCGACTGGATACGCACCGTCATGATCAGCTTGACCACTTCGTTCTTGATCATATCCAGCATCTGGCCAAAC
This sequence comes from Duganella violaceipulchra, assembly GCF_019166075.1. Taxonomy (NCBI): domain Bacteria; kingdom Pseudomonadati; phylum Pseudomonadota; class Betaproteobacteria; order Burkholderiales; family Oxalobacteraceae; genus Duganella; species Duganella violaceipulchra. The sequence continues at coordinate 190,134 of NZ_JAHTGR010000007.1, forward strand.
AGTTCGAACGCTTCGCGCTTGTATTCCTGCTTGGGGTTCTTCTGCGCGTAACCGCGCAGGTGGATACCCTGGCGCAGGTGATCCAGCGCCGCCAGGTGTTCGCGCCAGTGGCTGTCCACGCTTTGCAGCATCACGTTGCGTTCGAAGCCGCCGAACGATTCCTTGCCGACGATGTCGATCTTCGACTGGTACAGCGCATCGGCCGCAGCGATCACGCGCTCCAGGATGTCGTCGTCGTTCAGGTTCTGTTCTTTTTCCAGCATGGCGCGCAACGGCAGGTCGATCTGCCATTCCGACGCCAGCGACGCTTCCAGGCCCTTGATGTTCCACTGCTCTTCCACCGATTCCGCCGGCACGTATTCGCGTACCAGGTCGGTGAAGGCGCCGTGGCGCAGCGACTGGATCAGTTCCGAGATGTCGGTCGCCTCCAGCAGCTCGTTACGCTGCTGGTAGATCACTTTGCGCTGGTCATTGGCGACGTCGTCGTATTCCAGCAGCTGCTTACGGATGTCGAAGTTGCGTGCCTCGACCTTGCGCTGTGCGGACTCGATCGAGCGCGAGACGATGCCCGCTTCGATAGGTTCGCCTTCCGGCATCTTCAGGCGGTCCATGATGGCGCGCACGCGGTCGCCCGCGAAGATGCGCAGCAGTTGGTCGTCCAGCGACAGGAAGAAACGCGACATGCCAGGGTCACCCTGACGTGCGGCGCGGCCGCGCAGCTGGTTGTCGACGCGGCGCGATTCGTGACGCTCGGTGCCGACGATATGCAGGCCGCCGGCAGCAACCACCTGCTCGTGCAATGCCTGCCAGCCGTCGCGCAGCGCCTTCGATTGCGCCGCCTTGTCGGCATCGCTCAATTCAGCGTTGGCTTCAACGAACTGGATCTGCTTCTCGACGTTACCGCCCAAAACGATGTCGGTACCGCGACCGGCCATGTTGGTGGCGATGGTGATCGCTTTCGGGCTACCTGCCTGGGCGATGATTTCCGCTTCACGGGCGTGCTGTTTCGCGTTCAGGACGTTGTGCGGCAGGCCGCCCTTGGTCAGGATGCCCGACAGCAGTTCCGAGTTTTCGATCGAGGTGGTACCGACCAATACTGGTTGGCCGCGGTCGTAGCATTCGCGGATTTCCAGCATCATGGCGTTGTACTTCTCGGCCGACGATTTGTAGACCTGGTCCTGACGGTCCTTGCGCTGCGAAGGACGGTTAGGCGGAATCACCACGGTTTCGAGGCCGTAGATTTCCTGGAATTCGTAGGCTTCCGTATCGGCGGTACCGGTCATGCCGGCCAGCTTGCCGTACATGCGGAAGTAGTTCTGGAAGGTGATCGAGGCCAGGGTCTGGTTCTCGTTCTGGATCTTCACGCCCTCTTTCGCTTCGACTGCCTGGTGCAAGCCGTCGGACCAGCGGCGGCCCGTCATCAGACGGCCGGTGAATTCATCGACGATCACCACTTCATTGTTCTGCACCACGTAGTGCTGATCCTTGAAGTACAGCGCGTGCGCGCGCAGCGCCGCGTACAGGTGGTGCACCAGCGTGATGTTGGCCGAGTCGTACAGCGAGGCGCCTTCCGGCAGCAGACCCATTTGGGTCAGGATCGCTTCGGCTTTTTCGTGACCGGCTTCGGTCAGCAGCACCTGGTGGGCTTTTTCGTCCTTGGTGTAGTCGCCCGGGACTTCAACCTTGCCCTTGCCGTCCGGCGTTTCTTCGCCGATCTGCAGGGTCAGCAGGCCTGGCAGCTCGTTGATCTTGTAGTACAGGTCGGTATGGTTCTCGGCCTGGCCGGAGATGATCAGCGGGGTGCGGGCTTCATCGATCAGGATCGAGTCGACTTCATCGACGATGCCGAAGTTCAGGACGCGCTGCACGCGGTCGCGGGCTTCGAACACCATGTTGTCGCGCAGGTAGTCGAAACCGAATTCGTTGTTGGTGCCGTAGGTGATGTCGGAGCCGTAGGCCGCCTGCTTGGTGGCGTGCTCCATCTGCGACAGGTTGATGCCGGTCGACAGGCCCAGCCAGCCGTACAGCTTGGCCATGGTTTCGGCGTCGCGCTGCGCCAGGTAATCATTGACGGTGACGATGTGGACGCCCTTGCCCGACAGCGCGTTCAGATAGGCCGGCAGGGTCGCGGTCAGGGTTTTGCCCTCGCCGGTGCCCATTTCGGCGATCTTGCCGTAGTGCAGAACCATGCCGCCGATCAGCTGCACGTCGAAGTGGCGCATCTTGAAGACGCGCTTGCTTGCTTCGCGGCAGACGGCAAACGCCTCGGGCAGGATCGCATCGAGCGATTCGCCATTGGCGATGCGTTCCTTGAATGCAGGTGTCTTCGCTTGCAGCTCGGCGTCGGTCAGTTTTTCCATCGCCGGCTCGAGCGCATTGATCTCGCGTACCGTTTTTTGGTATTGCTTGAGCAGCCGCTGGTTGCGGCTACCGAAAATCTGGGTCAGTAATGACATGCTTGAATTCTTGAAAAAACGCCGTTAAAAAAAGCTCTGTAGGGGAAAAACGCCTTACCGCACGGAGTTCGACTATGGCAAAAGACGGTGATTTTATCATGCGTCCGCGCCTACATTGGGTTATTGACCGGTTTAACAATAGCCCAAGAGTGAACAATGTCACAAAATTAAGCTATTTTAACCGGTGGTGACGTTTTTTTGCCGCTGTGATATGTTGCTGCGCATGCGATTCAACTCTTCCAACCTGTCCATCAAACGCCGCACCGCCGTCGAGGCGACCGATTTCCTGCGCCGCGACGACAAAATGGCGGCCCTGCTGCCCGCCATCGAGCGCATGGCCTCGCTGCAAAAAGACTGCGCGGCGGCGCTGCCGGCCATGTTCCAGTACGCCGAAATCCTGGCGTTCGAGGATGGGCAGCTGACCTTGTCGCTGCCGAACGCCTCGCTGGCGGCCAAGCTCAAGCAACAGCTGCCCAAGCTGCAGGACACGCTGGCGCGGCGCGGCTGGCAGGTGCACGGCGTGAAATTGAAGGTGCTGATGACCAAACCGGCCGAGATCAAGGAGCAGATGCGCTCGCTGTGGCTGACGGAAGCGGCCGTGGCGGCCTTCGACGAGCTCGGCGATATGCTGGAGGCCACCCCGCAGAACGCCACGCTGATCGCGGCCCTGAAGGCGATGGTGGCCCGTCGGCGGCAAACCTAGGCTAAGTTAGCGCCCACTCACGTTCCATCTGACGCAGATACGACGGCGGCGCGACTTCATTGGTCGCGAACGAGACGATCTCATAGGCATCCGGGTGCTTGAGCAGTTCCAGCAGCAGCTGGTTGTTCAACGCGTGGCCGGACTTGTGCGCCTCGTAGCTGGCCAGCAGCGGATGGCCGACCAGGTACAGGTCGCCGATCGCGTCCAGGATCTTGTGGCGCACGAACTCGTCGTCGTAGCGCAGGCCGTCCGAGTTGAGGATGCGGTACTCGTCCATCACGATCGCGTTTTCCAGCGATCCGCCACGCGCCAGGCCTATGCCGCGCAGCATTTCCACATCCTGCATGAAGCCGAAGGTGCGGGCGCGGGCCACGTCGTGCACATAGGAGACGTCGCCGAAATCCACATGGGCGCGCTGCTGGGTGCCATCTACCGCCGGGTGGTTGAATTCGATGAAAAAGTCCAGCTTGAAGCCGTTGTACGGCGTCAGGCGGGCCCATTTTTCCTTGTCGCCCGTGCCTTCGCGGATTTCCACCGGCTTCAGCACGCGGATGAATTTCTTCGCCACCGGCTGCTCCTGCACGCCGGCTTGTTGCAATAAATACACGAACGACGAGGCCGAACCATCCATGATGGGGATTTCTTCGGCGCTCACTTCGATGTACAGGTTATCCAGGCCGAGGCCGGCGCAGGCAGACATCAGGTGCTCGACGGTCGACACGCGGGCGCCGTCCTTGACCAGCACGGAAGCCATGCGGGTGTCGCCCACCGCCATCGCGCTGGCGGGGAACTCCACCACCGGGCTCAGGTCGACGCGGCGGAACACGATGCCGGTGTCCGGCGCGGCCGGGCGCAAGGTCAGTTCGACCTTGGTGCCGGAGTGCAGTCCGACACCTGTGGTGCGGACCAGTTCTTTGATGGTGCGTTGTTTTAACATCCGACGATTATAGCGAAGTTGGGTCCGCCGCGCTGTCGGCGGAGTTTCCTTCAATCAAGGATGTTCGGCTTCCGCGTGCACCGACTCGCGCCGCACCAGGTAGATGCCGCTGGCGATGATGATGCCGGCGCCGAGCAGCGTATAGCCGTCGGGCAGCGTGTGCCACAGCAGCCAGTCGATCGCCACGCCCCAGGCCAGCGCCGAGTACTCGAACGGCGCCACCACCGAGGCCTTGCCGGAGCTGAAGGCGCGCGTGATCGCCAGCTGGCCGAGGAAGCCGCTCAGCGCCAGCGCCAGCAGCACCCAGCCGTCCTCGGCGCGCACCGGCACCCAGTGGCTGGCCGACATCGCCAGGCCGCCGGCCGCCATCATCAGCAGATACCAGAACATCATCGACTCGTTGCTGTCGGTGCGGGCCAGCACGCGGCTGGTGATCGCGGCCATCGCGTAGCAGGCGGCCGAGCCCAGCAAGGCCAAGCCGCCCAAGGTCAGGAAGCCCGCACCTTCGGGCCGCAGCACCACCAGCACGCCGAGCAGGCCGACCACGATGGCGACCCACTGGCCGGCGCCGACCTTCTCCTTGAGCACGAACACCGACAGCGCCGTGATCAGCGACGGCGCGATGAAGAAGATCGAATACGCCTCGGCCAGCGACAGCGCCTTGAGGCCGTAGGCGAACGAAGTCAGCATCGCGATGCCGAGCACGCTGCGGAAGATGTGCATGCCCCAGCGCACCTGGAAGATGCCGCGGAAGGCGCCGCGATACAACATGTAGCCGCACAGCAGCGGCAGCGAACTGAGCGCGCGCATGGCGGTCACTTGCGTGGCGGGATAGTGGGAAGACAGCACCTTCATGGTGGTGTCCATGAACGAAAACATGGCGACCGCAGCCAGCATCGCGTAGATGCTGCGCAGGTTTTCCGAGCGGGTGGCGGTGGACAGGAGAAGCTCCTTGCGGCAGGTCCGTGTGGACCACTGGGAACGTCATCATGGCGACGTTGGGAGCCAGGATCGGGCAGAGCCCGGTCGCCCCGATTATAGCAAGGCGATGTTTTCCTTGCAGAATGCTGCGCCGGCTCAACGTATGCCGTCGGTGACGCCGTCCTTGAAGAGTCCGTAAGCTTCCGGCATGTAGATCGACTGTGCCAGCCACCTGGTTTTCTTCAACTCCTGGCGGAACTGTATCTCCGCGCCGAACAGGTCGACGTAATTGTCGTTGAAGGCGGTCCTGGTCACGCGCAGCGGCCGGTCGCCATCGAAGGGGGAAAGCAGCAGCAGGGGAAATTTGTACAGCCGCGCGGAGGCGCCCGGATCGTCCTGCAACGCCGCCGCGCGCACGGCAATCCATGCTGCGCGCAAGCTGTCCGGCGTGGGCGCCTGGCAGGCCAGGGCCGAGCCCGACAAGGCAGTCAGCAACAGTGCGATGAGAGATGGCATCATCACGCAATGCTAAGGTGTCGCAGCTACCGCGCGTTTCGGTTCCCACAGTTCGATCTTGTTCGCCTCCGGATCGAGTATCCATGCGAAGCGGCCGTTCGGGTCGTCGTCGGTGCGCTTCAGGATGGCGACGCCTTTCGCCTCCAGCCGCGCGATCAAGGCGTCCATGTCGTCGACCGCGTAGTTGATCATGAACTCGCTGGTCGATGGCGCGAAGTATTTCGTCGCGGCCGGGAACGCGCTCCAGATCAGCGCCGGCGGATGTTGGGGCGCGTCGTAGCGCAGTTTCGCGCCGCCCCACACTTCCAGCGGCATGCCCAACACATCGCGATACCAGGCCGCCAGCGCCTTCGGGTCCTTGGCCTTGAAGAACACGCCGCCCACGCCGGTGATGTGTCCCGCCGGCTCGGCGGCGGCGACTCCGCCCTGAGCAGCCATCATCAGAACTCCCATGCCAAGTACCGCTAACATTCGCATCACCATTCCCGCGCTCCCCTCAGTAAAATTCAAGACAGTTCATTGATGGCGTACAGTCTGAACTGTGGAAGTTCAGGGTCCTCGTATTGGCGCACGCCGGCGTGGCCGATGCGGGCGAAGGCCTGGCGCCAGAAGGCGTCAGCGCGGGTATCTTCGCGATAGACCGCCACCATCCAAGGTCCTTTGAATTCCCCTGCCAGCGCGCTGACCGATGCCATCGCCAGCCCCTGACGCCGGTACCGTTTCAAGATAAACAGATCGGCCAGTTCTTGCGCAATCGTGCCGTCCGGTAGCGTGACCGGCTCGGTCACCACAAAACCAGCGAGACCGCCGTCCTTCCTGATCCAGTAGGCGCCCTTGTCGGCGGCGTCGATATAGTCGGCGATGGACGCTGCACAGGCGTCGAACAAGCCATCCTCGCCAATGTCTTCTGCTGCCCAATCCGAGTTCTCGTAGTAGTACAGCTGGAAGAACTGGAATAGCGCCGCCGCCTGATCGTGCGCGACCGTCTGCAATCCGTAGATAGGCGGGTTCATGCCGGGTGTCATCAGGCCCCAACGGGCCAGCCGATACGCGCAGCGCGGCGCAGGCTGGCTTTGACGACCATGCGGTGAAAGGGGGCAATGCAAAATATGTAAACCCGCCCCAGCCGATTATGGCAATGGACCACCGTCGAGAGGGTCAATGCGCGTCCACTGTCGGGCTCAGGCCCTGCGCTGCACAGGATCGACAAGCGGAAATCAAGATGCGTGTCGTCCTCCCCCACCACCACCTCGGTTTCGCTGGTGCTGTAGACCTTGAAGATGCCAAGCCGCTCGGCCTTTGCGACATGGGCCAAGGTCGCCAGATGCCTGGCAGTCTTCAAACCAAAGCGGGCAACGATCACATCGCGAAGACTGGTCAGTTTGCCGATCCACGCAGGCTGGTTCGCAAAGATGAACCGGGCCAGCAGATCCGGATCATCGGAGGCGCCGGACGGCAACCCGATGGCAAATGCGTCGGCCAGGTTGACCGACGGGTAGAGGCGGGTGATGCCGGACTGCGCGGGAAGCGCAACCGGTGTTGCGAAGCTGAGTTCGATCGGCACGTGAGCATTTCCAAAAAATGATGTTTGAACTATAACATCAAAAGCGGGGAGCGTTGCGTGGTCCACGCTTGAGGCCAACCACTCATCATACGATTCCTACCATTCATCCCGACCCAGGCCAGGTTCGTCGGCCGGACCTCGCGAAGCGCGCCCGGGGTCCCTAGAATAGCTGGCTGATCACGCCAACACAGAATAGCGCTTGCAACAGAAAGACTAACTTTTTGAATGATTGGAGACCCCGATGTTGCGATACCTTTCCCTGCCTTTCCTGCTGCTGATACATTGCGGCGTCCATGCACAAGCCTTGGATGCGGTGACCGCCGCCATCGATGCGGGGCAATTCAAACAGATCACCAGCGTTGTCGTGTCCCAGCATGGCAAGCTGATTTATGAACACTACTTCGACAAGGAGGGCGCCCAGGGTTTGCGCAACACGCGCTCGGTCACCAAAACCGTTACCGGCATGCTGGTTGGCGTGGCGGTCGAACGCAAGCTGCTGCGCGTGGAGTCGAAAGTACTGCCCTACTTCCCGGAGTTGCAGCCCTTGGCCTTCCCCGACCCGCGCAAGGACAACATCACCGTCGAAGATTTCTTGACCATGAGTTCGCTGCTTGAATGCGACGACGACAATCAGCATTCGCGTGGCAACGAGGAACGCATGTACCTGATCGAAGACTGGAGTCGCTTTACCGCCGACCTGCCGATACGGGGATTCCCGGATTGGCAGCCACGGCCCGAAAAATCGCCCTACGGTCGCGCCTTCAGTTACTGCACCGCGGGCGTCACCCTGCTGGGGCCTTTGCTTGAACGTGCCAGCGGGCAGAGCGTGCCAGACTTCGCCGCCGCCAATCTGTTCAAGCCGCTTGGCATCGACCAGGTGAAATGGCAATTCCAGCCCAAGGGATCGGCCATGACCGGCGGCGGCCTGCAACTGCGCAGTGTGGACTTGGCCAAGCTCGGCCAGCTCTACCTCAATGGCGGCCGGTGGGACGGCAAACAAGTCATTGCATCCGAGTGGGTGCGCCGCTCGATCGCACCGCATGCAAACGCCCGTGACGGCTACGACTACGGCTACCTGTGGTGGCTGCAGACGTTCAAGCTTGACGGCCGCACCGTGCCGGCTTTCGGCATGTCGGGATCAGGTGGCAACAAGGTTTTCGTGCTGCCGGAACAGGACGCGGTGGTCGTCATCACCACGACCAACTTCCATGTGGGCGGCGCTCATCCGCTGAGCGAGAAACTGTTGACCAGCTTGATCTTGCCCACCTTGCTGCGGCCTTGATCAAGTCGGCGGCAGCAGCATCACCAGCTTCAGGTCGTGGCGCTTGGCCAGATGCAGCGTCACCTGGTTAAGGTCCAGATCCCCTTGCAGCGGATGGCGGAAACGGCGCAGCCCGCCTTCCCTGCCAACCACGTCCTGCAAGGTCCACAGCTCGGCGAAGCTCGCGCTGGCGGCGGACAGCTCGGCGATCAGGCCGGCCAGCGCTTGCTCGCTGGCGTGGCGGCCGATGTCGGCGCGGAACTCGGCCACCAGCCGCCGGGCACGCTCCGGCCAGTCGACGATCAGCTCGCGCGCCGCCGGGTTGAGGAACATGTAGCGCAGCAGGTTCGGCCGCTCACGCGATTGCGGACGCGGCGGCAGCCAGCCGGCGAACAGTTGCGCCGCCTGCGGGTTCCAGGCCACCGCATCCCATTGCCGGTCGAGTATGTAAGCGGGGGCCGCGATGGCCGCGACGATCGCGTCCAGCGCCTGTTCCGCGTTGCCGCCGTCGTCGTCGTGATGCGGATCGAGCCGGTCGGCCAGGCCGAACAGGTAGGCCCGTTCGGCGGCCGACAGACGCAGCACCTCCGCCAGCCGCGCCAGCATCTTGCCCGACGCCTGCACCTCCCTGCCCTGCTCCAGCCACGTCAGCCAGGTCGGGCTGACGTCGCACAGTTGCGCCAGTTCTTCGCGCCGCAGGCCGGGCGTGCGGCGCCGTCCGCCGCCGGGCAGGCCGACGCTGGCGGGCGGGGTGCGCTCGCGATGGGCGCGGATGAATTCGCCGAGTTTGTTTTGCATGGTAGTTTTTATACCAGGATAAGTACTTGTCTTGTTACAGGATAAAAACACGCCTATTCTGCCCTGACTCGCCCACCTTTGGAGAAAAACATGAAACAGCAAGCCGTCGTCGCCCAGCAGTTCGGCAATACCGCCAGCGCCTACCTGACCAGCACGGTCCACTCGCAGGGCGCCGATCTGGCGGCCCTGCGCGAGATCGCCCGCCTGCTGGGACCGCATCCGACGGTGCTGGACCTGGGTTGCGGCGCCGGCCACGCCAGCTTCGCCGTGGCGCCGGTGGCCAAGTCGGTGACGGCGTTCGACCTGTCGACGGAAATGCTGGCCGTGGTGGCCGGCGCCGCCAGTGAACGGGGGCTGGACAACGTCATCACGCAGCAGGGCAACGTAGCCAGCCTGCCGTTTGCGGACGCCTCGTTCTGCATGGTGGTCACGCGCTTCTCGGCACATCATTGGCTGGACGTGCCGGCAGCGCTGCGCGAAGTGAAGCGGGTGTTGAAGAAAGGCGGCGTGCTGGTCGTCATCGACATCACCGCGCCGGAAAGCCCGCTGCACGACACCACCTTGCAGGCGGTCGAACTGCTGCGCGACGGCTCGCATGTGCGCGACTACCGGCCGTCCGAATGGCGCACCATGCTCGAAGGCGCGGGCTTCGCCTGCGAGCGCGTCAGCGACTGGAAGCTGGAGATGAAGTTCGACGAATGGACCGCCCGCATGCGCACGCCGGCCGAGCGCGTGACGGCCATCCGCAGCCTGTTCGCGAGCGCGCCGGAAGAGGCGCTGCAATACTTCGCCGTGCAGGCCGACTGCTCGTTTTCGATCGACTCGACCTTGTTCAAGGCCAAGCACGATTTCGGCGATATCTACTGACGTCCCTCTCGGCAGCGCGCGGGCGAACCGGGATATACTTTGCGCACGTCCAGGGAGAATGCAATGCCGCGCGATGTGCCATCGGAACCGCGCAGCTGGCTGTTGGAGCGCCGCTGCACACTGACCCAGCGCCAGTTGGCGCTGGTGTTCGTGACGCTGTGCGTGCCATCGGCGCTGGTGGCGCTGGCTTTCCTGTGGCAAGGCTATTGGTATGTGCTGGTCTACGCCACGCTGGAGCAGGCGGCGCTGGCGGCCTGCCTGCGCTACTGCGCGCGCCATCGCGACGACTATGATCGTATCGATATTTCGCCCGGCGTCATCGTGGTGGAGCAACGCCGGGGCCGCCAGCGCAGCAAGCTTCGGCTACATCCACGCACCACCCGCCTGCTGCCGCCACGGCGCGACAGCGATCCGATCCAACTGGAAGACCGTGGCGAGCAGATCGAAGTCGGCCGCTTCCTGGACGCCGCCCAGCGGCGCCGGCTGGCCGATGAACTGGCTGTCTGCTTGCGCGTGCAGGGTTACTGATCGGCCTTCAAAGCCAGCAAGGCCGCGCGCAGCATGCCGCAGATTTGCGGATCGGCGCGCATCGCTTCTTCACTCAAATTAGCTCCCAGCAGTGGCAAGGTGATCGACGCCGCCTCCACCACGCGGGCCGACATCACACTGATGGTTTCGCGCAGCGAGGCATACGCATGGGTGGCGCGCGGCGAGGCGTTCAGCAGCGCCACCGGCTTATTGATGAAGGACTCGTTGCCCACCATCCAATCGAGGCCGTTCTTGATCGCGCCGGTCACGCCGTGCGCATATTCGGGGCTGGCAATCACCACCGCATCGGCGGCCAGCAAGGCCTCGCGCAGCGCGGCTACCACCGCTGGCGGCTCGGCGACATCCGGGTTAAACAGCGGCAGTTGTCCCAGCCCGTCGTACAGCCGCACCTCGATACCGGGCGGGGCCACATCAGCCATTACGCGCAGCAGCATCGAGTTGATAGAGGCCGCGCGCAGGCTGCCAGAAATAGCCAGAACTCGCATCATCCACCCGGTAGAACAAAACGTGCTTCTAACTTGTAGAGCAAGTCGAAGGTATTCATCCATGCGACACCAAAGGCATCGCACACATTTGGAATTAGGAATTTCTTGACGACGTCGGCGTGGTGACGTTCATGAGTTACCACAGTGGCGCTTGTCGCCATAGCTTGGGCTATCAGCCATGGGTCCGCTCCGGAAAGGAAATCTTCGACAGCACCAACCTTCATCCGATGCGCTTCTGAGGCGACAAACTCGACAATGTTGACGAAGCAGGCTTGAGTGCTCTCATCGTCAACAGCCTCAAACAACCCCGGATGACTTCTAACCCAAGAGGCGAGCTCATCGTCACCTCGCTTTAATTCATCGGCTATCATCGAGATGCTTGCCACATCGTTGGAGCCGTACTTTTGTAGTATCCATTCCCAATACGCCGGACAGACCGTCATGTTGTAGTAACGATTTTTAGCTTCCACGAACGTATTGGCGTCGAGCAGATACCTCATTCGTCCGTCTTTTCAGCATAGGTACGGACTTTGGCCGGCTGGACACCCAGCAGTTTCCCGGCTTCGCGCAGCAACAAGCGTCCACTCAGTACTTCCGACAAGACCGCCCGGCTGAATCGCTTGCTATTCTTGCCCTCCGCGCTTTGGTAAAAGTTCCCGCCACCGCCCTTCTGGTCCCGATATGCCTTTAATTCCGCCAGATAGAATGCAACATAGGCGTCGCGGGAAATGAAGCCTAAATCACAAGCTCTGCGAGCGATGACCAGCTTGCTGACATGGAAGCTAGCAGCCAACTCCGTCAACTGCATTATCCAATTAACCGCATGCTTCCAACGCTCACGGAATAGCAACTCCGGAACCAGAAACTCACCCGCCACGGCATTGCAGAAGGTCTCTGTTTTCCGGCTGTCCGCTGGCGACGCACTGGAAATCCCGCTACGTCCAATCCAGATATGCGCCAGTTCATGGATCAATGTGAATAGCCTCGCCACCGGGGCATCGGCGATGTTAATGAAAACGACAGGAGCGTACTTATCGCTGACGGCAAAGCCCCGGAACTCGCCGACATCCAGCTTTCGATGGGTATTCGAACCCACAATTCCACTGCGCATTACGAGTATGCCGGCAGCCTCGGCACCGGCCACCAATTGCCGCATATATTCATCTCCGCCTTTTTTTAACGGAGCCTGAACACCCAGCACCCGACGGATGTCTGCCACGACATCGCCGATCGCATCAGCGCTACTAAACCTGCCGACAAAAGGAAGCGCTTCACGCTCCTGCTCGGCCAGATAATCGAGATACCACGCTTGCTTGCGCAGCACCTCGCGTATCGTATCGAGCAAATCGATACTTGGACCTTCCGGTGTATCGCTACCGAGCGTTCTCAAGTCGGGAAGGGGCAACGCCTCCTGCGGCGGCACTTTCAGGAACAGAAAGCCGAAAGGAATATGAGCACGGTCAGCCCATTGTTGCGCTTGGCGGAATGTGGGCCTGCTTTCGCCCGTTTCCCAAGCCAGCACCTTTTCCTCTTTGACGGGAATGCTTTCAGCGAGTTCAGCTTGAGTTAGCCCGGCCCTGCGGCGGGACCATGTCATCAAAGCTGGATTGATCAAGGCTTGAGTCATATTGTGAGATTAATACAAAAACGGCGCCTCGGCGCCGTTTTTTTACTGCATCCAGCCAGTCCGGCGATTACGCCTGGGCCAGCAGAGTCTCGGCGTTCGACACTTCGAACTTGCCGCCCTGTTCGATGTTGAGTTGGGTCACAACACCGTTCTCAACCAGCATCGAGTAGCGCTGCGAGCGGGTGCCCATGCCGAACTTGCTGAAGTCGGCGTCCAGGCCCAGGGCCTTGGAGTAGGCGGCGTTGCCGTCGGCCATCATGCGAACGGTGCCGGTGGCTTTCTGGTCGCGGCCCCACGCGCCCATGACGAAGGCGTCATTGACCGAGATGCACCAGATTTCGTCGACGCCCTTGGCTTTCAGGTCGGCGGCGTGCTTGACGTAGCCTGGCACATGCTGTGCCGAGCAGGTCGGGGTGTAGGCGCCTGGCAGGCCGAAGATCGCGATCTTCTTGCCCTTGACCAGGTCTTGTACGTTGAACGTGTTCGGGCCCAGCGAGCAACCTTCGGTTTCGGTTTCGATGAATTCGGACAGGGTGCCTTCTGGCAGGGTGTCGCCAATCTTGATGGTCATGAGTGACTCCTTTTATAAAATGTTTAACGTAAAAAAGCCGCGCCCAGGCGCGGCTTTCACCGGCTTAGAGCGAGCAGTATGCCTTAATCCGCCTGCTTGCGCAGGAAGGCAGGAATGTCGTAGGTTTCCATGCCGTTCTTTTCCATCGCGCGCACCTGCTCGGAAGCCGATTCGCGACGCCATACGGCCGGCGCCTTCATGCCGTCGAAGGCCGGCGATGCGCCGCCGCCCATGCCGCTGGTCGCGCCCATCGAGACCGACGACGAAGCGGCGCCGCCGCCCAGCGCAGCCGATGGCATCATCGGGCTGTTGTGGGTGCCGGTGCGCAGCATTTGCTGGGGAACCAGCTGCACGTGCTTCTTGGCCTTGCCCAGGCCGGTGGCGACCACGGTGACGCGGATGTCGTCGCCCATGTTGTCGTCGTAGGCGATGCCCTGGGCGATCGACGCGTCCGGCGCGGCGAAGGCGCGCACGGCGGCCATGACTTCCTTGATCTCCTTACCCTTCAGGCCACGCGACGCGGTCACGTTGACCAGCACGCCACGGGCGCCCGACAGGTCGACGCCGTCCAGCAGCGGCGACGCCACGGCCTGCTCGGCGGCGATGCGCGCGCGGTCGACGCCGGACGCGGTCGCGGTGCCCATCATGGCCTTGCCCTGCTCGCCCATGATGGTCTTGACGTCGTTGAAGTCGACGTTGATGTGGCCCGGCACGTTGATGATCTCGGCGATACCGGCAACGGCGTTGTTGAGCACATCGTCGGCGTGCTGCAGCCAGTCGATCAGCGATTCATCTTCGTAGATCTCTTCGAGCTTCTCGTTCAGGATCACGATCAGCGAGTCGACGTGGGCCGACAGCTGCTCCAGGCCTTCGTCGGCGATGTCCATGCACTTCTGGCCTTCGTGCGAGAACGGCTTGGACACCACGGCCACGGTCAGCGCGCCGAGCGACTTGGCGATTTCCGCCACGATCGGTGCGGCGCCGGTGCCGGTGCCGCCGCCCATGCCGGCGGCGATGAACACCATGTGCGCGCCGCGCAGCGCGTCTTCGATGCGCGAACGCGATTCCTCGGCCAGCTTGCGGCCGACGTCAGGCTTCATGCCGGCGCCCAGGCCGGTCTCGCCGATCTGGATCACGTTGTCGGCCTTGGAGGTCGACAGCGCCTGCGCATCGGTATTGGCGGCGATGAACTCGACGCCCGACATACCCTTGTTGATCATGTGTTGAACTGCATTGCCACCCGCGCCGCCGACTCCGACGACCTTGATGACGGTGCCCAAAGCTGCGTTATCGACCATATCAAACTCCATGATGTGACTCCTATCAGAATGCGGTTTTCAAGCGCCAGTCCTCATATCGTTAGAAGAACTGGGGATTGAAAACTGCGGTTTTAATATAAAAAGTTTAGCTAATTTTTACTGCAAAGTGCTTTAGAAATTACCCAAGAACCATTCTTTCATGCGCTGCCATACTGCCTTCACCGAACCATCCTGACGCGTAACGATATGGCCACGCAGGTACTGCTTTTTCGCTTCCAACAACAGGCCCAGCACGGTCGCGTAGCGCGGGCTGCGCACCACGTCGGCCAGCTGGCCACGGTAGTCCGGCGTGCCGAGGCGCGCCGGTTTGAGGAATATGTCTTCCGCCATCTCGACCATGCCAGGCATGATCGCGGTGCCGCCGGTGAGCACGATGCCCGACGACAGCACGCCTTCGTAGCCGGACTCGCGCACCACCTGGTGCACCATGGCGAACAGCTCTTCGACGCGCGGCTCGATCACGGCGGCCAGCGCCTGGCGCGACAGGTTGCGCGGACCGCGGTCGCCCAGGCCCGGCACTTCCAGCGATTCGCCCGGATCGGCCAGCACCTGCTTGGCCACGCCGTAGCGGATCTTGATCTCTTCCGCTTCCGAGGTCGGGGTGCGCAGCGCCATCGCGATGTCGTTGGTGATCTGGTCGCCGGCGATCGGGATCACGGCGGTGTGGCGGATCGCGCCGTCCGAGAACACGGCGACGTCGGTGGTGCCGCCGCCGATGTCGATCAGCACCACGCCCAGCTCCTTCTCGTCCGGCGTCAGCACCGCGTCGGCCGAAGCCATCGGCTGCAGGATCAGGTCCGACACTTCGAGGCCGCAACGGCGCACGCACTTGACGATGTTCTGCACCGCCGACACGGCGCCGGTGACGATGTGGACTTTGACTTCCAGGCGGATGCCGCTCATGCCGATCGGTTCGCGCACATCTTCCTGGCTGTCGACGATGAACTCTTGCGGTACCGTGTGCAGCAGCTGCTGGTCGGTCGGAATGTTAACCGCCTTTGCCGTTTCGATGACGCGCGCCACGTCGGTGGCCGTCACTTCCTTGTCCTTGATGGCCACCATGCCGCTGGAATTGAAGCTGCGGATATGGCTGCCCGCGATGCCGGCGTAGACATTGCGGATCTTGCAGTCGGCCATCAGCTCCGCTTCTTCCAGCGCGCGCTGGATCGATTCGACGGTCGCTTCGATGTTGACCACCACGCCCTTCTTCAGGCCTTTCGATTCGTGCTGGCCCAGCCCGATCACCTCGTGGCGTCCATCGCCCATCACCTCGGCCACCACGGCCACCACTTTCGAGGTGCCGATGTCGAGGCCAACGATCAGGTTTTTAGCGTCTTTAGTCATTTATCTCTGCCTACTGTATTTTTTTCTTCACGATCGGTTTTGGCTTGGCTCCCTCGGCCGGAATCTTCAATCCCGTCGCACTCAGTGCCAGCCCATTCTGGTAACGCATATCGATGGTCTCGATGTTCTGCAAGTGCTCCACCAGCTGCGGATAAATTCCCATCAGGCGGTCCACCCTTTCCTTCAATGTGGTGCTGGTCTGTTCCCGCCCCAGCGCCACGCTCATGCCGTTATTCAGCTTCACCGTCCATGCATAGCGCCCCGACAGCGACAACGACTCCGGCACCAGCTTGAGCGGCGCGAACCAGGTGCGCAGCTCGTCGTAACGCGACAGCACTTCCTTCTCGCTGCCTTCCGGTCCGTCGAACTCCGGCAGCACATGGTCCTCTTCCGCCTCGGCCAGGTTGGCGGTGAACGACTCGCCCTTGGTCGACAACAGCTTGCCGTCCTCGCCCCACGTGCCCAGCGCCTCATGCTCTTCCAGCGCCACGATCAGCTGGTCCGGCCATTCGCGGCGCACCGTCGCGCGGCGCACCCAGGGCACCGATTCAAACGCCTGGCGCACCGCATCCAGATTCGTCGTGAAGAAGTTACCCTTGATGCGGCCCAACGCGTTGCTGCGCAGCGTCAGGTGATTCACATGCCTTAACTCGTCCTGCCCGATCGTCTCGATACGGATGGTGCGCAGCGTGAACATCGGCCGCTGCGCCACCCACCACACGCCTGCCGCGATGCATGCCAACAGCGTCAGGACGAAAATGCCACTGGCGGTTGCATTCAAAGCTTTAGCGTCTTGCCACATCCTGATACTCAGCCCTTCATCTTCAAGCGCGCCGTGCGCAGGATTTCCACGCACAAGTCTTCATAGCTGATGCCTTCCGCGCGCGCCGCCATCGGCACCAGCGAGTGGCCGGTCATGCCCGGCGACGTGTTCACTTCCAGCAGGAAGGGCTTCTGGTCGCTTTCGCGTAGCAGGAAGTCGACCCGTCCCCAGCCCTCGCAGCCGATGGCGCGGTAGGCCAGCACGGCCAGGCGCTGCATCTCCTGCGTCAGCGCTTCCGGCAGCACGGCCGGGCAGAAATACTGGGTGTCGTCGGTGAAGTACTTGTTCTGGTAATCGTAATTGCCTTGCGGGGCCACGATCTCCACCACCGGCAGCGGACGCGCGGTAGCGCCGGAACCCAGCATGGCGACCGTGAACTCGCGGCCGGTGACGAATTCCTCGGCCAGCACCGAGTCGTCCAGCGCGGCGGCGATGTCGAAGGCGGCCTTGAATTCATTGGCGGCGCTGACCTTGGTGATGCCGATGGTCGAACCCTCATGCGGCGGCTTGACGATCAGCGGCAGGCCCAGGTCGGCGCACACGGCGGCCAGGTCCGAGCCAGCATTGAGCACCGCGTAGCGCGGCGTCGGCAGGCCGGCGGCCAGCCAGACGATCTTGGTGGTGATCTTGTCCATGCCCACCGAGCTGGCCATCACGCCGCTGCCGGTGTAGGGAATGCCCAGCAGTTCCAGCGCGCCTTGCAGGCTGCCGTCTTCGCCGAAGCGGCCGTGCAGCGCGATGAACACGCGGTCGAATTTTTCGGCGGCCAGTTCGGCCAGCGTGCGCACGCCGGTGTCGAACAGGTGGGCGTCGATGCCCTTGCTTTGCAGGGCCGCCAGCACGCCGTTGCCGGACATGATGGAGACGTCGCGCTCGGCGGAACGGCCGCCGTACAGCACACCGACCTTGCCGTAAGCTTTTGCGTCAACAGGAGTAAGGTGATTCACTTTCAGACCTTTGGATAGTTAGTCAGTTTGGCAGGGACGCCGCTGATCGAGCCTGCGCCCATGGTCATGACGACGTCGCCGTCGCGTACCACGCCCATGATGGTTTCCGGCATATCGCCGATCGCCTCTACAAATATCGGTTCGGTCTTGCCGCGTGCGCGCAGCGCATGCGCCAGCGCACGGCCGTCGGCGGCGACGATCGGCGCTTCGCCGGCGGCGTAGACTTCGGCCAGCACCAGCACGTCGACGGTGCCCAGCACCTTGACGAAATCCTCGAACAGGTCGCGCGTGCGGCTGTAGCGGTGCGGCTGGAAGGCCAGCACCAGGCGGCGGCCAGGATAGGCGGCGCGCGCGGCGGCGGTGGTCACGTCCATTTCCAGCGGGTGGTGGCCGAAGTCGTCCACCAGCGTAAAGGTTCCACCGCCGGGAATGGCGACATCGCCGTATTTGGTGAAGCGGCGGCCGACGCCGGCGAAGGCGGCCAGGCCGGCCTGGGTGTCCTTGTCTTCGATGCCGATTTCGCGCGCGATGGCGATGGCCGAGCAGGCGTTCTGCACGTTGTGCAGGCCGGGCTGGTTCAGCACCACGTCCAGGTCTGGATAGCCTTCCTGGATCACGGTGAAGTGCATCTCGACGCCAACCGCGCGGGCGTTCACGGCGCGTACTTCGGCGTCCTCGTGGAAGCCGTAGGTGGTCACAGGCTTGGTCACCTGCGGCAGGATGGCCCGTACATGCTGGTCGTCGATGCACAGCATGGCGCGGCCGTAGAACGGCAGACGGTGCGTGAAGCTGACGAAGGCCTGCTTGAGCTTTTCGAAATCGTGCTCGTAGGTTTCCATGTGGTCGGCGTCGATGTTCGTGATGACTTCGATCATCGGCGTCAGGTTCAGGAACGATGCATCCGATTCGTCGGCTTCGGCCACCAGGTAGTCGCCGGTGCCCAGCTTGGCGTTGGCGCCGGCGGCGGTCAGGCGGCCGCCGATGACGAAGGTCGGATCGAGGCCACCCTGCGCCAGCACCGATGCGACCAGGCTGGTGGTGGTGGTCTTGCCGTGCGTTCCGGCGATGGCGATGCCGCGCTTGAGGCGCATCAACTCGCCCAGCATCACGGCGCGCGGAACGATGGGGATCTTACGGCTGCGCGCAGCCACCACTTCCGGGTTGTCGTGCTGGACGGCGGTCGAGGTGACGACGGCGTCGGCGTCGCCGATGTTCGCGGCGGCGTGGCCCTGGAACACCGTGGCGCCCATGCCGGCCAGGCGTTGCGTGACGGCGTTGCTGCCCAGGTCCGAGCCGGACACGGTGTAGCCGAGCGTGAGCAGCACTTCGGCGATGCCGCTCATGCCGCTGCCGCCGATGCCGACGAAGTGAATATTCTGTACTTTGTGCTTCATATTAGTTGTTCCAATACCTGTGCGATAGCGTCGTTCGCATCGCGTTTGCCGACACTGCGCGCCGCCATTGCCATGGTCTGGCAGGCGCCGCGGGTCAGCGTTTCCAACAGCGTCGCTACACTCTGCGCGCTCATTTCCGATTGCGGCATGTGTATTGCCGCGTTTTGTTTCGCCATCCACTGCGCGTTGTCGCGCTGGTGGCTGGTGGTCGATGCGACCAGCGGAACCAGCACGCTGGCAACGCCGGCGGCGGTCAGTTCCGAGAGCGTGATCGCGCCGGCGCGGCAGATCACCAGGTCGGCGTGGTTGTAGGCGGCGGCCATGTCGTCGATGAAGTCGACCACGTTCGCTTCCACGCCCGCCTGCGCGTACGCGGCGCGCAGCGCATCGATGTTCTTCTTGCCCGACTGGTGCGTCACCTGCGGACGCTGCGCGGCCGGGATCAGCGCCAGCGCGGCCGGCAGGTTGTCGTTCAGCGCCTTGGCGCCCAGGCTGCCGCCCACCACGAGGATGCGCAGCGGACCTTCGCGGCCGAAGAAACGCAGGTCCGGCGTGGGCATGTCCAGGATCTCCTTGCGCACCGGGTTGCCGGTGACGACGGCCTTGCTGGCTGCCTTGCCGAAGTTGGCCGGGAAGCCGAAGCACACGCGCTCGGCGAACGGCACCAGCGTTTTATTCGACAGCAGCAGCGCGGCATCGGCATTGACCAGCACCAGCGGCACGCCGCGCAGGCGCGCCATCAGGCCGCCCGGCACGGTGACGTAGCCGCCCATGCCCAGCACCACGTCCGGCTTGCGGCTGCCGATGTAGCCGAAGCAGGAGGCGAAGGCCTTGACCATCTTCAGCGCGCCGGCCAGCGAGTGCTTCAAGCCCTTGCCGCGCATGCCGGTGAAGTCGATGCTGTCCATCGCGATGCCGTGCTTGGGCACCAGCTCCTGTTCCATGCCGGCGGCGGTGCCCAGCCAGGTCACTTCCCAGCCGCGTGCGCGCAGCGTCTGCGCGATCGCCAGGCCGGGGAAAATGTGACCGCCGGTGCCGGCCGCCATGATCATCAATCGTTTCATA
The DNA here is from genome assembly GCF_019166075.1 of Duganella violaceipulchra. Taxonomy (NCBI): domain Bacteria; kingdom Pseudomonadati; phylum Pseudomonadota; class Betaproteobacteria; order Burkholderiales; family Oxalobacteraceae; genus Duganella; species Duganella violaceipulchra. The sequence goes on from NZ_JAHTGR010000007.1 coordinate 210,281, forward strand.
GTCTGCCACCACGCATCAGGACCCGGTTCTCGTAGTCGATCCGGAGCAGGATCGCGAGTCCGATGCAGTTAATTACCACCCCCGTGCCGCCATAGCTCATCAGCGGCAAGGTCAAGCCCTTGGTCGGCAGCAGACCAAGGTTGACACCCATATTGATAAACGTCTGCACACCGATCCAGATGCCGATGCCCTTGGCCGTCAGGCCGGCAAAGGTCTGGTCGATGGCGATGGCCTGGCGGCCGATGTCGAAGGCGCGCTTGATCAGCCAGTAGAACATCGCGATCACCACCAGCACGCCGGCCAGGCCGAGTTCCTCACCGATCACCGCCAGCAGGAAGTCGGTATGCGCTTCCGGCAGGTAGTGCAGCTTTTCCACGCTGCCGCCCAGGCCAACGCCAAAAATCTCGCCGCGCCCGAAAGCGATCAGCGAGTGGGTCAGTTGGTAGGCCTTGTTCAGTGCATTGTCTTCTTCCCACGGATTGAGGTAGGCGAAGTAGCGCTCGCGCCGGAATTTCGACAGCGCGATGATGGAGCCGAAGATCACCACCAGCACGGCGCCGATGCCGCCGAACCAGATGGCGTTGATCCCGCCCAGGAACAGGATGCCCATGGCGATGCAGACGATCACGCCGAACGCGCCCAGGTCGGGTTCGAGCAGCAGCAGCAAGCCGACGAAGCCCACCGCCGCCGCCATCGGCAGGAAGCCCTTGGTCAGCTTGTGCATGTATTCCTGCTTGCGCACGGTGTAGTCGGCGGCGTACAGCACGGCGACCACCTTCATCAGCTCCGACGGCTGCACGTTGATGACCTTGAGCGACAACCAGCGGCGGCCACCGTTGACCACCACGCCGAGGCCGGGGATCAGCACCATCACCAGCAGCACCAGGGTGCCGATGAACAGATAGGGCGCGGCCTTCTGCAGGTCGCAGATGCGGATGCGGAACACGAACAGGCCGGCCAGCAGCGAGACGACGATGAACATCGCCTGCCGTTGCAGGAAGTAGGTATTCTGCCAGCGCACGTAGTTGGCGAACTTGGGCGAATCGGGCAGCGAGATCGAGGCCGAGTACACCATCACCATCCCGAGCAGCATCAACAGCAGCGTGACCCAGACCAGCGGCTGGTCGTACTCCATCATCTTCGATTGCCGCGCGCGGCTGTCCATCGACGGCGACGTCGACTTGTCAGCAAAGCGGAACGGCATCTGGAAGGCCATCAGAGCTCCTGTCCTGCATCGAGGGCGATCTCGCGCACGGTGTCGATGAACACCTGGGCGCGATGCGCATAGTTCTTGAACATGTCCATGCTGGCGCAGGCCGGCGACAGCAGCACGGCGTCGCCGGCTTGCGCCAGTTCGCTGGCGCGCTTGACGGCTTGCGGCAGGTCGGTGCCGCAGTCTTCGATTTCATAGCCCAGGTCCGCCGAGGCTTCCAGCGCGGCGCGGATCTGCGGCGCGTCGCGGCCGATCAGCAGCACGGCGCGCACGTAGCGCGAGACCGGTTCGGCCAGCGGCGCGAAGTCCTGGCCCTTGCCGTCGCCGCCCATGATGACCACCAGGCGCTGGTTGGCGCAGGTGAAGGCTTTGCCCAAGCCGTTCAAGGCGGCCACGGTGGCGCCGACGTTGGTGCCTTTGCTGTCGTCGTAGTATTCGACCTCGTTGATGGCGCTGACCAGTTCCACGCGGTGCGGCTGGCCGCGATACTCGCGCAGGCCGTGCAGCAGCGGCGCCAATGGCAGGTCGATGGCGCGGCACAGGGCCAGCGCGGCCAGCGCGTTGGCGGCGTTGTGCACGCCACGGATTTGCAGCGCGTCGGCCGGCATCAGGTTCTTGACCATGCACTCGACCGGCGGTGGCGGCGGATCGTTCTTCTTGCGCTTCTTCGGTTCGCCCTCTTCTTCCGACGGCACGGCGGTGGCGAGCCACAGCACGCCGCGCTCGCTGTTCAGGCCAAGGTCGTCGCGCAAGGTCGGCGCGTCGGTGCCGAAGCTGACGTTGGCGCCGGTGGCGCTGGCCATGCGCATCACGGTGGCGTCGTCGCGGTTCAACACGCGCACGGTGTCGGCCGCGAAGATGCGGTGCTTGGCGGCGGCGTAGGACGGCATGTCGCCATGCCAGTCCAGGTGGTCCTGGGTCACGTTCAACACGGTGGCGGCATCCGCCTCCAGCGTGAAGGTGGTTTGCAGCTGGAAGGACGACAGCTCCAGCACCCACACTTCCGGCAGCGCGCTGGTACCCGACGCGGCATCCATCACTTCGCGCAGCACGTCCAGCGCGGCGGGGCTGATGTTGCCGGCCACGCGCACGGTCTTGCCGGCGCGTTCGCACAGCTGGCCGACCAGGGTGGTGACGGTGGTCTTGCCGTTGGTGCCGGTGATGGCGATGATCTTGGGCGTGTAGCCGCGTTCATGTTCCAGCGACTCTAGCGCCTGGGCGAACAGCTCGATCTCGCCCCATACCGGCACGCCGGCGGCGGTGGCGGCGGGCGCGATCTCGGCCAGCTCGCGGTACGGCGCCAGGCCGGGGCTGACGGCGACAAAGTCCACGCCCGCCAGCAACGACGCGCCGAACGGACCGGCGACGAAGTCCACTTCCGGCACGGCCGCGCGCAGCGCGGGCAGGCGCTCGGGCGCTTCGCGGGTGTCGGCCACGCGCACGCGCGCGCCGCTGCGGGCGAGCCACAGCGCCATCGCCAGACCGGATTCACCCAGTCCCAGTACCAGTGCGTTTTTGCCGTCGTAGATCATCAGCGCAGTTTCAAAGTAGAGAGACCGATCAGCACCAGCATCATCGTGATAATCCAGAAGCGCACGACGACCTGGGTCTCTTTCCAGCCTTTTTGTTCAAAGTGGTGGTGCAGCGGCGCCATCAGGAACACGCGGCGGCCGACGCCGAAGCGCTTCTTGGTGATCTTGAACCAGCCCACCTGGATAATCACCGACACCGTCTCGGCGACGAAGATGCCGCCCATGATGAACAGGACGATTTCCTGGCGCACGATGACGGCGATGGTGCCCAGCGCGCCGCCCAGCGCCAGTGCGCCGACGTCGCCCATGAACACCTGGGCCGGATGGGTGTTAAACCACAGGAAGGCCAGGCCGGCGCCGGCCAGCGCGCCGCAGAAGATGATCAGTTCGCCCGCGCCGGGAATGTGCGGGATGAACAGGTACTTCGAATAGGTGGCGCTACCGGTCAGGTAGGCGAACAGACCGAGCGCCGAACCGACCATAATCGTCGGCATGATCGCCAGGCCATCGAGGCCGTCGGTGAAGTTGACGGCGTTGCTGGTGCCGACGATGACGCAGTAGGTCAGCGCGATGAAGCCCCACACGCCCAGCGGGTAGCTGATGGTCTTGAAGAACGGGACGATCAGGTCGGCCTTGGGCGGCAGGTCCATCTCAAAACCGGACTGCACCCAGGCGAAGAACAGCTCGAACACCTTGCCGGCGTTGGGCGCGGACACCGAGAACGCCAGGTACAGCGCGGCGCCGATGCCGACCAGCGACTGCCAGAAGTACTTTTCCGCCGAACGCATGCCCTCAGGGTCCTGGCGCACCACCTTGCGGTAGTCGTCGACCCAGCCGACCGCGCCGAAGCCCAGCGTGACGATCAGCACCGGCCAGATCAGGCGGTTCGACAGGTCGCACCACAGCAGCGTCGAGACGCCGATGGAGATCAGGAGCAGCACGCCGCCCATGGTCGGGGTGCCGTGTTTTTTCAGGTGGGTCTGCGGACCGTCGGTGCGCACGGCCTGGCCGTACTTCATGGCGGTCAGCTTGCGGATCACGGCCGGACCGGCCGACAGGCCAATCAGCAGCGCCGTCGCGGTGGCGAACACCGCGCGGAAGGTGATGAAGTTGAAGACCCGGAGTGGTCCAAGGTCCTGCTGGAAAAATTGTGCGAGCCAGAGCAGCATGATTAGTGACTTTCCTTGTTAGCTTGTTGCGATCCAATCAAATGCTGCACGACCCGTTCCATTTTCATGAAGCGGGAGCCCTTGATTAATACGGTTGCATCCGGCGTGACGGCTGCGTCGACAGCAGCCAGCAATTCGCCGAAGTTTTCAAAATGACGGATGGTCGCGCCTTGCATCGCATTTGCCATGCATGCGGCCAGCTCGCCCGTTACCAGCACCTGTTCGATGCCTTTGCTCCGCGCATAAGCGCCGATTTCTTCGTGAAACTCGCGGCCCCGGGTGCCGACTTCGCCCATATCGCCCAGCACCAGCACGCGCGGGGCGGCGGCCTTGGACAGCACGTCGATGGCGGCGCGCACCGAGTCCGGGTTGGCGTTGTAGCTGTCGTCGATGACGACGGCGCCGTTGGCCGCTGTCTTCTTCTGCAGACGGCCGCTGACCGGTGCGAAGGTGTCCATGCCCAGTTTGATCTTGTCCAGCGCGATGCCGGCGGCATACGCGCAGGCCACGGCGGCCAGCGCGTTGCGCACGTTATGCTCGCCCGCCGCTTGCAGGTTGACGAAGAACTGTTCCGGTTCGCCCTCACCTGCGCGGATGGTGACGAACATCTCGCTGCCGAAATCATTGGCGCGGAAGGTGCAACTCACCTCGGCATCCTTGGTCAGGCCGAAGCGCAGCACGCGGCGGCCGGCGGACAGCTCTTCCCAGATCGGTGTGAACTCGTCGCCATGCGGGAACACGGCCACGCCGTCGGCCGGCAGGCCGGCCAGCACGGCGCCGTTTTCGCGCGCCACCGCTTCCACGGTGTGCATGAATTCCTGGTGTTCGCGCTGGGCGTTGTTGACCATGGCGATGGTCGGCGCGGCGATGGCGCTCAGGCGGCCGATCTCGCCGGGGTGGTTCATGCCCAGTTCGATCACGGCCGACTGCTGCTGCGCTTCCATGCGGAACAGCGTCAGCGGCACGCCGATTTCGTTATTCAGGTTGCCGCGCGTGGCCAGGCGGCCTGCTTCGCCGTGGGCGGCGGCCAGGATGGCGGCGATCATTTCCTTGACCGTGGTCTTGCCGTTGCTGCCGGTGACGCCGATGACGGGCATGGCGAACTGGCGGCGCCAGTGGTGGGCGATCTGGCCCAATGCCACCAGCGTGTCCGGCACGACGATGGCCGCGACCTTGGCCGCATCCCAGCCCTCCGGCAGTTCTTCCACCACGACCGCGGCGGCGCCCTTCTCCGCGACCTGCGCGAGGAAGTCGTGGGCGTCGAACACCTCGCCGCGCAGGGCGACGAACAGCGAACCTGCAAAGACGTTGCGGCTGTCGGTGGAGACGCCGCCAAATACAACTTCACCGGAGCCAATCAGCTTGGCGCCGGTCACAGAAGGCAGAATCTGTGCGAGTGCTGCACGCATCAATTCGTCCTCATCATGGTTAAGCGGGCCGACAGCGCCAGCTGCGCGTGGTCGGTGTCGGAGAATGGCAGTTTCTTGCCCTTGATTTCCTGGTACGGCTCGTGGCCTTTACCGGCCAGCAGGATCACGTCCGGCTTGGCGGCATGCTTGATCGCCGACAGGATGGCGGCGGCGCGGTCGTCCAGCGTCTGCACGGTCGATGCCGGGTTGTTGCGGTCCATGCCGGCGACGATCTGCTCGATGATGGCGTGCGGATCTTCGCTGCGCGGGTTGTCGCTGGTGACCAGCACGTGGTCGGCCATCTGCGCGATCTTGCCCATCTGCGGGCGCTTGCCCGGATCGCGGTCGCCGCCGCAGCCGAACACGCACCACAGCTGGCCGCCGCGGTCGGTGGCCACAGGGCGCAGCGCGGCCAGGGTTTTTTCCAGCGCGTCCGGCGTATGCGCATAGTCGATGACGATCATCGGCGTGTCCTGGCCGCCGACCTGCTGCATGCGGCCCGGCGCCGGCAGCAGCGCTTCGACCGCTTCGATGGCGGCGCGCAGGCCCAGGCCCTTGGCCAGCATCGCGCCCATCACGCCGAGCGCGTTGCTGATGTTGAAGTTGCCGACCAAATGGGTCTTGACCAGCGCCACGCCCAGCGGGCACTCCAGGTGGAATTCGGTGCCGGCGTTGCGGCTGCTGCGGAACTGGCTGGCGCGCAGCATCAGCACGCCGGGCATGTCCGGGCGCGCGGTGGCGTCGTGCAGCGTGTAGCCGATCAGCGGAATATCGCCCGACGGCGCGGCGGCCGGCGCTTTCGCCTGCAGATGCGCGATCAGGCGCAGGCCCATTGGGTCGTCCAGGTTGACCACCGCCGTTTTCAGGCCGGGCCAGTCGAACAGCCTGGTCTTGGCGGCCTCGTAGGCCTCCATGGTGCCGTGGTAATCCAGGTGGTCGCGGGTCAGGTTGGTGAACAGCGCGACGTCGAAGTGCATGCCGGCCACGCGGCCTTGTTCCAGGCCGATCGACGACACTTCGATCGCCAGCGAGGCCGCGCCCTGCGTGCGCAGCCCGGCCAGCGTGCGCGCCAGCAGCACCGCGTCCGGCGTGGTGTAGCCGGTAACGTCGTATTCGACTTCGCCGCGCGCGCGGAACAGGCCCACGCCCAGCGTGCCGATGACGGCGGCCGGCTCGGCGCCGCGCGACAGCGCGTGGCCCAGCCACACGGCGCTGGAGGTCTTGCCGTTGGTGCCGGTGACGCCGACGGTGAACATCGCCGCATCCGGCTGTGCATAGAAGGCGTGGGCGATCGCGCCGGCGTGCTGCTTGAGCTTTTCAACGGTGATGTACGGCACCGCCCAGCTGTCGTTCCAGGTAAAACCGGCCGGGTCGAGCACCACCAGCGCGGCGCCCTGCTCGACGGCGCTGGCGATGAAGCTGCGGCCGTCGCCGGCGTCGCCCGCGTCAGCCGCAAACGCAAAAAACACATCGCCCAGCTTGATGCGACGCGAATCCGAAGCCAGCTGCGCGGACGGCGCAAGCTTGCGGATGGCGGCGGCGATTGCCAGCGGGTCGAAGTCAGAAGTCGTCACATGTTCTCCTGTGATGCATTATCAGGAATGATGATATGGGTAAGAGTTGAATCGGGCGTGATGTTCTTGGCGCGCAGCGCGTTGGCGGCCAGCGCCGAGAACACCGGGCCGGCGACGTCGCCGCCGACGTGCACCGGGCCGCCCGGTTCGTCGATCATGACGGCGATGATGAAGCGCGGGTTCGACATCGGCGCCATGCCGACGAAGTTGCCGATGTATTTGGTTTGCGAGTAGTGGCCGTTGATGAACTTCTGCGCGGTGCCGGTCTTGCCGCCCACGCGGTAGCCGGGCACCTGGGCCTTGACGGCCGAGCCGCCAGGCTGCGTGACCATCTCCAGCATCTCGCGCATTTCGGCGGCGGTCTTGGCGCTGACCACCTGGGTGCCGTGCGGCGCTTCCGCCACTTTCTGGAACGACAGCGGGATGATGTCGCCGTCGCGGGCGTAGATCATGTAGGCGCGCGCCAGCTGGATCAGCGACACCGAGATGCCCTGGCCGAAGCTCATATTGGCCTGCTCGATCGGCCGCCAAGATTTATACGGACGCACGCGGCCGGCCACGGCGCCGGGGAAGCCCCACTTGGGCTGCTGGCCGAAGCCGACCTTGGTGAACATCTCCCACATCTCCTGCGGCGGCATGCCCAGCGCGATCTTGGAGGTGCCGATGTTGGACGACTTCTGGATGATGGTCTGGACGTCGATCAGGTAGTGCGGGTGGGTGTCGTGGATCACGTGGTCGGCGATCACCATCGAACCGGCGCCGGTGTCGAACATGGTGTGCGGGGTGATGCGCTTTTCGTCCAGCGCCAGGCCGACCGTGAACGGCTTGAGCGAGGAACCCGGCTCGAAGGTGTCGGTCATCACGCGGTTGCGCAGCTGCTCGCCGGTCAGCTTGGTGCGGTCGTTGGGGTTGTAGGTCGGCCAGTTGGCCAGCGCCAGCACTTCGCCGGTGTGCACGTCCAGCACCACGGCGGCGCCGGCCTTGGCGTGGAACTTCTCCACCGATTCCTTGACCTGCATGAAGGCGATGTACTGGATCTTGCTGTCAATCGACAAGGTCAGGTCCTTGCCGTCGTGCGGCTCGCGCACCGACTCGATGTCCTCGACGATGCGGCCCAGGCGGTCCTTGATGACGCGGCGGCTGCCCGGCTGGCCGACCAGCGTCTTCTGCTGCGCCAGCTCCATCGATTCCTGGCCGGCGTCTTCGACGTTGGTGAAGCCCACCACGTGGGTCGTCACTTCGCCCTGCGGGTAGAAGCGTTTGTATTCCTTGCGGGTCTGGATGCCGTCGATACCGAGCTTGGTGATCTGGTCGGCCACGTCCTGCTCGACCTGGCGCTTCAGGTAGACGAAGCCGCGGTCGGAGTCGAGCTTCTTTTGCAGGTCGGCGTTGCTCATGTCGAGCAGCTTGGCCAGCTCTTTGAGCTTGGCCGGCGGCGCTTCCTGGACGTCGTCCGGGATCGCCCAGATGGCCTTGACCGGCACCGAGGAGGCCAGCACCTGGCCATCGCGGTCGGTGATCTTGCCACGCGTGGCCGGCAGGTCGAGGGTGCGGGCGTAGCGGATCTCGCCCTGCTTCTGCAGGAACTGAGTCGACAGGCCTTGCAGCCACAGGGCGCGCGCGGCCAGGCCGGCGAAGGCGGCAAACAATACGAACAAGACCACGCGCGAACGCCAGACCGGCAGGCGCACCGCCAGTACCGGGTTCTTGGAGAACGGCACGCCCTTGGAGCGGGCCACGCGCGAGGTGTTCACATTGCTGCCGCGGCTCATTTCGATCCTTCCGGCGTCAGGTACTGCGTGCGCGCCGCGGTCAGCGGCGTCATGTTCAGGTCGCGGCGCGCGATTTCCTCGATGCGGGCGTGCTTGCCCAGGGTCGACTGGTCCAGCTGCAGCTGCGCCCATTCGATGTCGAGCTGGCGCGCCTGCGACTGCGTGCGTTCCAGCTCGATGAACAGATGGCGCGCCTGGTACTGGGCGTTCACCAGCGACAGCCCGCAGGCCACCAGCAGCGCCGCCAGCACCAGGTTGATCTTGCCGCTCATGGCGCGCCCTTCGCCGTGGCGGGGTAAGGCAGGCGGCGGGCGACGCGCATCACGGCCGAACGGGCGCGCGGGTTGGCGGCGATCTCGGCGTCGGATGGCTTGAACTTGGCCAGCAGCTTCAGTTCCGGCTGCGGCAGGTCGACCGCGCGGATCGGCAGGCGCCGGTCCGGTTGCTCGACGTTGGCCTTGGACGCGAAGAAGCGCTTGACCATGCGGTCTTCCAGCGAGTGGAAGCTGATGATGGCCATGATGCCGCCCGGCGCCAGGCTGTTCCAGGCCTGGGTCAGACCGATCTCGAGGTCTTCAAGCTCTTTATTGATGAAAATCCGGATAGCCTGAAAGGTACGGGTGGCCGGGTCCTTGCCCTTTTCCCGAGTCTTGACCGCGCCTGCCACGATGCTGGCAAGCTGTCGTGTGGTTGAAATTGGTTCGACTGCCCGGCGAGCAACAATCGCCTTTGCAATCTGAAAAGCAAACCGTTCTTCCCCATATTCTTTGATCACCTTTTCCAGTGTCTGTTCGGTTTCTATGGCAAGCCACTCCGCCGCCGACATGCCGCGCGTGGTGTCCATGCGCATGTCGAGCGGGCCGTCGTTACGGAAGCTGAAGCCGCGCGCGGCGTCGTCCACCTGCGGCGACGAGATGCCCAGGTCGAGCAGGATGCCGTCGGCCTGCCCCACGCCGCGCTCGGCCAGCGCCGCGTGCATGGTGGCGAAGCTGTCGTGGACGATGGTGAAGCGCGGGTCTTTAATTTGTTCTGCGGTGGCGATCGCCTGCAGGTCTTTGTCGAAGGCGATCAGGCGCGCCTTGGCGCCCAGTTTGGACAGGATCAGGCGCGAGTGGCCGCCGCGGCCGAACGTGCCGTCGACGTAGACGCCGTCGGCGCGCGCGCCGTCCAGCGCCAGCGCGTCGACCGCTTCGTCTAGCAGCACCGTCCGATGCTGAAATTCCGGCACCGATGTCATTGTCATCACGGAGCCTTAGAAGGAGAAATTGGCGAGTACATCGGGGGTGCCGGCTTCGATCGCCTGCTGCTCTTTTTCCGCCATCTTGGCGGCATCCCAGATTTCAAAATGTGAACCCATGCCCGTCATCATGACTTCGCGCTCGAGGCCGACGGCGTTGCGCAGCTCGGGCGAGATCAGGATGCGGCCGGCCGTGTCCATCTCGACGTCGGTGGCGTAGCCGAGGAAGATGCGCTGCCAGGCGCGGGCCTGCATCGGCCATTGGGCGATCTGTTGTCGGTGTTGTTCCCACACGGGGCGGGGAAACAGCATGACGCAGCCATCGGGATGGCGGGTCAGCGTGAGGCGGCCTTCGCACTGGATCGAGAGCGCGTCACGGTGCTTGGCGGGGATAGACATCCTGCCTTTGGCATCGAGATTGATTGCGGACGCGCCTTGAAACACGGGATTACCTTTACACCTCAGTAGGGTTAGCGGAGCATGATCGGCGTTTTCCGGTTTTCACTTCCCCCGCCGCTAAGTCGGGTGAAATTTCCCACAAAAAGACACTTTTTCACACAGATGCCCACTTTAGAGGAAGCAAGAATAGTGGTCAAGCGCTTTCAGGCAAACGAAACAGCGATTTTAGTAATGAAATGAAGGACTTAGCGCGATTCCTTGAAGCCGGGTAGAAATAAAATAGTCAGGCAAATTAAGTACTTATGACAAACAGTGAATGTGCTACCTCATCTATGCACATGTGTTTAGACGCACTAAAACGGTGAAAACGGCAAAATAAAATAATTGAATTAAATGCATATAGTTGCAAAGCGCCAACATTGCGGTAGCAAATAGACAAGGAGTGGCCGGGACGGGGAATGTGCGGACGGAGGGGATTTCTTGCGGCATGTCGCGCCGGGGGCGCAATTAAGCGGATGGGGAAACCTGAGTGCGTTGTTGGACATTACCACGGCCCGGCTCAACTTGTATAGACAAGTCACGCCTGCGCCGCCAACCGGTATTATACGAAATCCGTCGCCACAAAACAGAAACGGCAGCCGTGCGGCTGCCGTTTTAAGTGCTTCTTAATCAAGTATTAGTCGTAAGTCGCGTACACCGTCACGCCGCTGTAACTGGTCTTGGCCTTCAGCATGATGTAGTACCAGTGGCCGGCCACCGGGTTGGGCAGGTACAGGTTTTCCGCGTTGCCGGCGCTGGCCGACACCATGTCGTACGAGGCCACGCTCGGATAGCGGTCCAGCGCCAGGTACAGGTCGACGTCGCCGCTGCCGCCGCGGCTGTACACTTTGACGTTCTTGGCGCCGGCCGGCACCATCAGGAACAGATAACCCTGGCTGCTCGAGGCCTGGCCGGTGATGCCGCAGTTCTTGCCCAGGTAGGTCAGCGAGGAGCAGCGCGGCAGTTGCGGTTCCGGCAGCGGCGGCTGGCCGGCGGTGGTGGCGTTGTTCACCCAGTCGGCGAACTCGGCGTCGTAGCTGGTGCCGATGCGGCCCATGAAGTCCTGGTAGGTGCTGTAGGCGCCGACGCGGAAATCACCCAGCACGGCGTCGACGTCGGCGCGGTGCCGCTCGATCATGAAGCGGGTCGCCATGTAACCCCAGCGATAGGCCCGGTTCACATAGTCGTTCATGCCGTAGGTGTTGCCGAAGATCTGGCTCAGGCGGTAAGTACCGGTCTTCGCCATGTCGATCGCCACCTGGTTGTTATTCTTCAGCGACATGTACTCGGCGATGCCCTCGATCCACCACACGGTCGGCACCGAGGTGCCCATGTTGAAATCACCTACCATGTCGAAACGGCCGTCCAGGTAGTGGACGAACTCGTGCTCCAGGTTCCACACCTGGAACGTCGGCCGCAGCCACGAGGCTTCGTGGGCGATGAAGCGCGCCTGGTTGCCGGGCTGGTCAGGCTCGCCTTCCAGGTACATGCCGCCGTTGTTGGTGTCGATGCCGTAGATGATGGAGGCGTACTTGCTGTAGTTGGTGTAGTCGTCGAACACCACCAGTTCCAGCGAGCTGTTGTTGTCGTTGGCCACCGGCGTGCGGTTGGTCTTCAACATCTCGTGCACATAGCCCTCTTCCACCGCCAGCTTGTCGCAGCTGTCCTGCATCTGCGCCGGCGTCATGTCCTGGGCGCGGATGTGCAGCGTCGGGCTGCAATCCTTGCTGTACTTGAGCACGGCGTTGGCCAGCTTGGTGACGTAGTCGCAAGTGCCGTAGTCGGCGCAATTGCTGTTGTCGTAGTACTTGACGGCGGTGGCGGCGGCCAGCCACAGCTCGCTGTCGGTGCCGGTCATGCTGGAGCTCGACAACATGGCTTGCACCATCGGCTTGATGCCGGCCTTTAGCGCCGGATACTGCATGAAGCGGAATGCCTCATTGGTGGCGTCGTTGAGCTGGTAGCCGTAGTAGTCGCCCAGCAGCGCCGCCTTGTTGGCGGTGACGAAGGCGTTCAGCGCGGTCGCATACGACAGGTCGTTTTGCAGCAGCGGCGTGCCTTCCGCACGGAAGTGGGAGTAGAACATCACCGTCAGCGCGGACGTGAAGCCGCCGCTGGCGCTGGCGTTGCGCAGCCCGGCGACCGCGTTCGGGTTGCTCGCGCTGTTGGTGTAGCGCTGCACCAGCGCCTTCACGCTGGACAGGTAGAACGGCTCGTCATGCATATTGGTGATCAGGCGCAGCACCTCGCCGGCGGTGCTGGTGGCCACCGGGTTGGGCGCATACAGCGCCGTGCCGTCGGCCAGCTGCTTGATCGGCGTGCGCAGCGCGGTCTTCAGCGACTGGGCCGGCTGGGCGATGGTGCCGCCCTCGGCCAGGTAGTAGCCGGCGCGCAGATACAGCGTCAGGTTGACCAGCGCCATATTGCTGGCGTTGTAGCTGCCCGCTTCCTGCGTCAGGCGGCTGGCGATGGCGTTGAAGTTGGCGGCCGAGTAGACCGTCGCGCCCTGCGCCGGCGTCAGCGAGAACAGGCCGTAGGTGCATTCGTAGTCCGGCAGGTTGACCAGGTAGTCGGCCAGCGCGGCGCCGCTGTAGGTGGCCAGCTTGCCCATGTCCTTGCATTCCGGCGTGGCGCTCAGCGGCGTCAGGCTGTTGCGCTGCTGGCGCGGCAACAGGTCGTAGCGTGGCTTGGTGGTCGGCGCCAGCCGGTACTTCGACTGCTCCAGCGACGGCGGCAAACTCTGGCGCTCGTGCGGCATGGGCGCCTGCTTCAGGCGGCCGTGCTGGTCCGCGGCCGGATTGGCGCTTTGCTCGGCATGGGCGGTGATGGTCAGGCTGGCCACGCATAGGCCGCCCAGATACAGGATGTTCCTCGATAACGACATGTCTGCCTCTTTTCTTCAAGAATAGTTATTGGTCTGTGCCGCGCTGGTTGGGCGGCAAGGAAATACTAGCTTGACAAGATTGCAGGGCATTGCGCGCACCGGAGGCGCGCGGGCGGTTCGGTCTATTTAGACAGCCGGGGGTGCGGGAACGGCACAGCGCTGCCGCCGAAAAACCACACTCTGCGTGCGCGGACGGGCTTCAGGCGCCCAGTTCCTGCCACAAGGAGACGGCCGGCGCCGCCTGCGCGCGCGCGCCGTGGTGTTGGGCGCGGTACTGCACCGGCGTCATGCCGGTCAGCGCCTTGAACTGGCGGCTGAAGGCGCTGTGGTCGGAATAGCCGCAATCGTTGGCGATGTCGGCGATGCTGCGGTGCTGGTCGGCTTCGATCAGCGCCAGCGCGCCGTTGAGCCGCGATTGCAGCAGCAGCTGGCGCGGGCTGTAGTGGAACACGCGCTGGAACAGCCGCTCCACCCGCGCCAGCGGCAGGCCGGCTTCCTGCGCCAGCTGGTTCAGGCACAGGGGTTCCTTGTAGTTGTCGCGGATGTGCTGGGCGATGCTGGCGATCTGGCGGTACACCGGGTGGTGGTCGTCGGCCAGCCCGAGGTCGTGCGAGGTGCCGACCAGGCCGACGATGGCGCCGGCGTCGTCGCGCAGCGGGGTCTTGTGGGTCAGGCACCAGCCGTGGCGGCGGTTGGGATAGAGGTGCAGTTCCAGGTGCTTGCTGATGGTGTGGCCGGCCTCGATCACTTCGCGGTCCTGCGCCATGTAGTTCTGCGCCAGGTGGCGCGGATGCACTTCCAGCACGGTCTTGCCGACGATTTCCTGCTTGGTGCGCAGGCCGCAGCGGCGCACCAGCGTGCGGTTGGCGGCCAGGTAGCGGCCGTCGCGGTCCTTGACGAAAAAGGCGACATCGCTCAGTTCATCGAACAGGATTTCAATCGCATTCAGCTCGACGTTTTGCATCGCTCCTCCAGTTGCCTAGGTGATAAGATAAACAATATTACCTTATCCTTGCCCGCACCGGAACCTTGCCGTGAGAATACACACACCGGGTGTACCCCCGCTCTCCTTCTAGCAAACCTGCTGAATTTTTTACTGAATCCTACTGAATCGGGCTTCCACGGGCTGTCGCTGTCCAACTCAGTAAATCCAAGCAGAACTCAGTAGATTTCAGTAAGCAGAGCAGCATGGTTGCTAGAAGGAGCGTGCTGCCCCTCCCGTAGCCAGCCGGTTAGCGCGCCGCCTCCCAGCCGCGCGAGCGCTCGACCGCGCGCCCCCACTGCGCCAGCAACTCGGCGCGGCGCTCGGCCGACATGGCCGGCTCGAAACGGCGTTCGCACGACCATTGCGCGGCGATTTCTTCCTGCGTCTCCCAGAAGCCCACCGCCAGCCCGGCCAAATAGGCCGCGCCCAGCGCCGTGGTCTCGGTCACAGTCGGCCGCACCACCGGCACGCCCAGCAGGTCGGCCTGGAACTGCATCAGCAGATCGTTGCGGGCCGCGCCGCCGTCGGCGCGCACCTCGGCCAAGGGAATGGCCGCATCTTTCTGCATGGCCGCCATCAGCTCCGCGCTTTGATAGGCGATCGCCTCCAGCGCCGCGCGGGCGATGTGGCCGCGGTGGCTGCCCCGGCTCAGGCCGACCAGCGCGCCGCGCGCATACGGGTCCCAGTGCGGCGCGCCCAGCCCGACAAAGGCCGGCACCATGAACACGCCGCCGCTATCGGGCACGCTGGCGGCCAGCGCCTCGACCTCGCTGGACTGCTGGATGATGCCCAGCCCGTCGCGCAGCCACTGCACCGTGGCGCCGCCCATGAACACGCTGCCCTCCAGCAGATAGTCGGTGGCGCCGTCGACCCGCCAGCCGACCGTGGTCAGCAGCCGGTTGTGCGAGGCCACCGCATGCCGGCCCAGGTGCATCAGCATGAAGCAGCCGGTGCCGTAAGTATTCTTGACCATGCCCGGCTTGTGGCAAGCCTGGCCGAAGGTGGCGGCCTGCTGGTCGCCGGCGATGCCGGCCACCGGGATCTCGGCGCCGAACAGCGCCGCCTTGGTGTGGCCGACCTCCTCGCTGGAGGACACCACCTGCGGCAGCATCTCTTCCGGAATATCGAACAGGTGCAGCAGGTCGTGGTCCCAGCGCATCAGGTGTATGTTGAACAGCATGGTGCGCGAGGCGTTGCTGACGTCCGTCACATGGCGCCCGGTCAGCTTGTAGACCAGCCAGCTGTCGATGGTGCCGAAGGCCAGCGCGCCGTGGCGCGCCCGCTCGCGCGCGCCCGGCACGTGGTCGAGCAGCCATTTGAGCTTGGTGGCGGAAAAATAGGCGTCCAGCTCGAGGCCGGTGATGGCGGTGATCTTTTGGGCCTTGCCGTCGGCGCGCAGCGCCTCGCAGTAGTCGGCCGTGCGGCGGTCCTGCCAGACGATGGCCGGCGCGATCGGCTCGCCGCTCTTGCGGTCCCACACCACGGTGGTCTCGCGCTGGTTGGCGATGCCGATCGCCAGGATCTGGCTGCCGTCGACATGGTTGTCGTGCAGGACCTTGCGCGCCACGGTGAGCTGGCTGTTCCAGATCTCGTTGGGATCGTGCTCGACCCAGCCCGGCTGCGGGAAGTGTTGTGGAAATTCCTGCGCCGCGCTGCCGCAGATGTGGCCCTGATGGTCGAACAGGATGGCGCGCGAGCTGGTGGTGCCTTGATCCAAGGCCAGTATGTATTTTTTCATCGGCAAAGTCCCCGGGAGCGCCGCGGCGTGCGCGTCGGTCCCGCGGCAGCCGCGAACATCGTTATTAGTTGAAGCAAGCCGATAGGCCGGATTTTGTTACGGCGCAGGCGAACCTGCGCTATGACAGCCATTCCTCTAGGCGCTGGATTACTCCAGCGCTCAAGCTTCCTACCCGCACGCTCCGCGAGCAGCATCATCGCGTGCCTATTTGGAATTGCACCAGGTGGAGGTTACCGCGTTTCACCGTAACTTAATACGCTCGTCTCTGTGGCCCTATTCCTCGCCTTATACCTTGGGCTTGCGCTTGCGGCTTTCAGCGGACGGCCGTTAACCGTCACCCCGCTCTATGGAGTCCGGACCTTCCTCCCGCCAGGCATTACGCACTGGCCAGCGGCTGTCTGGCTTGCTTCAATCGCTATTGTACCAGCCCACCCCTCTAATTCTGAAATTTGGTGTCGCCATTTGAAAAGCCGCCGCCTTTTCCCGGCCGTAGAATGCAGGACACCGCACCTCTACCTAGACCCCGATAAGGCCAGACATGACGCAACCATCCCGCACCGGCGGCCAGATCCTGGTCGACGCCCTGAAGATCCACGGCGTCGACACCGCTTTCGGCGTACCCGGCGAAAGCTACCTGGACGTGCTCGACGCGCTGCACGACTCCGACATCCGCTTCATCATCAACCGCCAGGAAGGCGGCGCCGCCTTCATGGCCGACGCCTACGGCAAGATGACCGGCAAGCCCGGCATCTGCTTCGTCACCCGCGGGCCGGGCGCCACCAACGCCTCGATCGGCGTGCACACGGCGTTCCAGGATTCGACCCCGATGATCTTGTTCATCGGCCAGGTCGGCAACGACTTCGTCGACCGCGAAGCCTTCCAGGAGATCGACTACCGCCGCATGTACGGCCAGATGGCCAAGTGGGTGGCGCAGATCGACCGCGCCGACCGCGTGCCGGAATACATCGCCCGCGCCTTCCAGATCGCCACCAGCGGCCGTCCCGGCCCGGTGGTGCTGGCGCTGCCGGAAGACATGTTGACCGCCGTCGCGGCCGTGGCCGACACCCGCCGCTACCAGCCGGTGCAGGCGTCGCCGTCGGCCGCGCAGATCGAGCAAGTGCGCGCGCTGCTGGCCGGCGCCAAGAAACCCCTGGTGCTGCTGGGCGGCGGCGGCTGGAACGCGCAAGCCTGCGCCGACCTGCAGGCGTTCGCCGAAGCGAACCACCTGCCGGTGTCGTGCGCGTTCCGTTTCCAGGACCTGCTCGACAACGCCCACCCTAACTATGTCGGCGACGTCGGCATCGGCATCAATCCCAAGCTGGCCGCGCGCGTGCGCGAGGCCGACGTGATCCTGGCCATCGGCCCGCGCTTGGGCGAGATGACCACCGGCGGCTACGCGCTGATCGCCGCGCCGGTGCCGGCCCAGCGCCTGATCCACGTGCACGCCGACGCCGAGGAACTGGGCAGCGTCTACCAGGCTGAACTGATGATCAACAGCGGCATGCCGCAAATGACGGCGATGCTGGCGGCGATGGCGCCGGTCGATGCTTCCGCCTGGCAAGGCACGGTGGCCGAAGCGAAGGCCGACCTGGCCGCGTGGCAGCGCCAGCCGACTATCTTCCAGGACGGCACTGCGCCGCTGGACCTGTGGCAGGTGGTGCAGCAGATCGACCAGATCGCCCCGCACGACACCATCATCACCAACGGCGCCGGCAACTACGCCACCTGGGCGCACCGCTTCCACAGCTACGGCGGCATGCGCACGCAGCTGGCGCCGACCAGCGGCGCCATGGGCTACAGCGTGCCGGCCGGCGTGGCGGCCAAGATCATCGCTCCACAGCGCACCGTGATCACCTTCGCCGGCGACGGCGAATACATGATGAACGGCCAGGAGCTGGCCACCGCGGTGCAGTATCGTGCGGGCGTGGTCATCATCGTGTTCAACAACGGCATGTTCGGCACCATCCGCATGCACCAGGAGCTGCACTACCCTGGCCGCGTGTCCGGCACCACGCTGCACAACCCGGACTTCGCCGCGCTGGCGGCGGCCTACGGCGGCCACGGCGAGGTGGTCGAAGCGACGGCGGACTTCGCACCGGCATTGGAACGCGCGCTGGCCTACGCCAACAGCGAGCGGCTGCCGGCCGTGATCGAGCTGCGCTACGACGGCAACCTGATCACGCCGGGCGCCACGCTCGACACCATCCGCAAGAACGCGCTGGCCGCCAAGTAACCCCGGCGGGGGTCAGGTCTGACATTCGGACACGACCTCTACCGTACACGCCTGTACGGCCGGGGCCGTGTCCGAATGTCAGACTTGACCCCCAATGAAAACCGCCGGCTCAGAGGCCGGCGGTGGTGGTCTTGTCGGCCTCGATGACCGGGGCCGGCAACTCTTCTTGCAATTCCTTCTTCTGCTTGGGCGCCGGACAGGCGCGGCAGGCGCCGGCCTTGCGGCCGAAATCGGTCACCCGCGACAGCCGCATCGGCACCGCCGCGTCACCGCAGTAGCCGCCATCTAGCACCAGCGTCTTGCCGCCGTCGGCCAGCTTGCCGCTGATGGTGCGCTCGTCCTCGTCCGGCGGCCGCACCGTGAAGTACAACTGCTGGCCGCGCGGGTCGATGGTGACGTCGCTGGCCACCACCGGCCAGCTCAGGCCGCCAGCTGTGTATTCATACAGCACCGTATCCACTTCTGAAAACCGTTGCAAGGTGATGCGCTGCCCGCCGAACTCGCCGCTATCCATGTGGATGCACAGGTCCGAGTACACCACCATGCCATAGCGCGGCAGGCTGCCGCCCGGCGCGGCCGGCTTGCGCGCCACCTTGGGCGCGGCGAACACGGCGCAGGAAGCGAGCAATATGGCGCCGGCCAGCGCGGCGCGTCGTGAGGTCGTCATCGTAACGGCTTTCAGAAATGAACAACGGCTGCACCAGGCAGCCGTTGTGGATACTAACTGATCAGATCAGATTAGAACGAGTGACGCATGCCCAGGTTGAAGGCTTTGTCGCCCGAACCAGCTTCGGTGTTGTTACCAACGGTGTAGCTAGCGCCGTTCTTGTTCTTGATCTTAGCGAAAGCAACGTAGGTGCTGGTGCGCTTCGACAGAGCGTACGAGTAGCCAACTGCCCACTGGTCTGCATCGTGGTTAGCGACTTCTTTGTCGTTCTTGCGGGTGTACGACGCCATCAGGGTGCCGTTAGGACCGATAGGAGCGGTAGCACCGATCAGAGCAACGCTGCTGTCTTTCGACGCCAGAGGAGCGACGACGTAGCCGAATGGGTTGTTGCCGTTAGCCAGAGCCGAGCTGTTGGTGCCCTTGTCTTTGCTGTAAGCAGCGAAAGCCTTAACCACGACGAAGTCGTAGTTAGCAGCGATCAGGGTGTTGCGGCCGATGTCGGTGCTCAGCTTAGGAGCAACGGTGTCGTTGTTGCGTGCATTGTAAGCAACGCGAACGTTCAGAGGACCGTTCGAGTAGCCAGCCCATGCGCCGATTTGGCGTTGTGCCGATGCGTCGCCAGCTTGCTCGCCTACCGAGTAGGACACTTCGCCCTGGAAGCCTTCGATCGATGGCGACTGGTACACGATAGCGTTGCTGTTGCGGGTGTTGTTGCCAGCCACGCCGAACAGGTTCTTGGCGGTACCAGCGTAGCCCATTGCGAACGGGTCAGCCACGTCACGCACGGTTTCGTAGTAAGGGGTGTACTGACGGCCCAGGGTCAGCTGGCCGGCGGTGGTCGACTTCAGACCAACGTAGGACTGACGGTTAGCGATCGAACCAGCAACATCGGACTCGCCGGTGTCAGCTTTGATGCCCGATTCCAGCACGAAGACAGCGCTCAGACCACCGCCCAGATCTTCCGTACCTTTGAAACCCAGACGGGAGGCCGAGCCTACGCCGCTGGTGACTTTGGTGGTGTTGGCAACGCCGCCGCGCTCGCTGACGATACCGGCATCGACGATACCGTAGATCGTTACGTTCGATTGTGCAAATGCTGCCGAGCTCATTGCGCCCAGGACGGAGATGGCGATAAGGGATTTTTTCATTACGTGTTTCCTTCAGTTGTGTTGCTGTAAAAAGGTAAAGCTAGTATTACGGCGTGTTCGGTGCTTATCGGCGCCTTCTGCTGCGCCGTCTATGCGTGAGGGCAAACTCCCCAGCTGCCACTATGCGGTCCCGGCTTGCGGGTCGCGTTCACTTAAGTTGCGGCCGATTGTATCGACGCCGGCTTTATCGCAGCGCAAAATGCGCCAGAGGCGGCACTATACTGATGCTTTGCTTGTCGATCAAGTGTAAAAGCGTTCATGTTGCCTGCCATTACCCCGACCGTTTTCAAAACAGCAGCATTTTACCGCATCGCAATATTTCCTGCCGAGTAAGCCTAACTAGCCCGGTAATTCCGCCCGATGCATCCATTGCAGCATCCCGTTGTGCAGGCTGCCCGAGTGACAAATGCAAGCGCTAGGCATGCGTGACTACATCGTTGTCGGACCAAGTAAAAATAGCCACTTTGCTATTTCTGACGCCATTTTATACTGAAGCACCCCGCCGTTCGCCTCGACTCAATGGTAATAAGCTTACAACTCAGGACTTTGTTTGGCAGTTTATATCGCCAAAATAGCCCGGAGACCAACTTTGCTCATAGTGATAGCCCTTTATTAGTGTAGGAAATTCTGTCGTCTCCGTAAGGTGTTGCACTGCATCAGCAATTTGTAAGAAATTGCTACGTGTTGCGAATCGGAGACACTTCGCGCGACAAGTCTTGCAAAATACGACGGAATGCTGTGGGAATCGCGCAGCATCTGCATGAATCCCTTGCATGCCGCGCGCCGGGCCGCCGCGTTTGATCTGGCGCATAAAACCGGGGCCGCGGCGGCCGTCCGGCGTCGAAATGACGCTCACTGCAACAGTTATTGGGATATTTTTCACACTCTTGCAAAATATCTTGTCCATGACAAAGCAAGGGGAAAGCCGATAAACAGTTCATTAGTTCTGTATGTCAACTGTGTGTCGTGGACAAGCACTTTTTCATAGCGAAAACGCGGCAAAACCCGATAGCGCGCACCATACTTTCGGGCGCAAATCGAATGTAAAATGCAGGTCGCGTGATCCGGGCCTGGCCTGTTCGCGCACTGTGCACCTGGACCCCGTGCCAACCCTCGCGACTGTCAAATAAATGGCCGCCGCCTATGCCTGATGACTATTAAAGTTTCCTCACAAACAGTTCCCAGCACGATCAGCGACGTCGAGCGCGACACCGGCGTCGCCAAGGAAACCCTGCGCGTGTGGGAACGGCGCTACGACTTCCCGCAGCCGCTGCGCGATCCGAACGGCGAACGGGTCTACCCGATCGAGCAAGTCCACAAGCTGCGCCTGGTCAAGCGCCTGATCGACCTGGGCTACCGCCCCGGCAAGGTGATCCAGTACACCACCCCCGAGCTGCAGGCGCTGAGCGGCCAGGCCAGCGGCGGCCAGCACGGCGCCAGCGCCACGCCGCCGGCCCTGCAAGGCTATCTGGACCTGTGCAAGAGCCACCAGATGGAGGCGCTGCGCCGCAAGCTGTCGCAGGCGCTGCTGATGATGGGCCTGAAAAGCTTCGTGATCGAGCTGGTGGCGCCGCTGACCGCGCTCATCGGCGAAGCCTGGGCCAGCGGCGCCCTCGCCACGTTCGAGGAGCACTTATATACCGAGTCCCTGACGGTGGTCATGCGCAGCGCCATCTTCGCCATGCCGCAGGCCAACGCCAGCAACCTGGGCGCGCCGCGCATCATGCTCACCACCCTGCCGCAGGAACGCCACGGCCTGGGCCTGCTGATGGCCGAGGCGATGGGCGTGGCCGAAGGCGCGCACTGCATCTCGCTGGGCGTGCAGACGCCGCTGCTCGACATCGTCGAGGCGGCGCGGGTGCAGCGGGTCGACATCATCGCGCTGTCGTTCTCGGTCGGCATGAACGCGCGCCAGGCGCTCGACGCCCTGAGCGAGCTGCACACCCGCCTGGGCGGCGGCATCGAGCTGTGGGCCGGCGGCGGCAACGCCGCCTTCAAGCGGCGCCGCCCGCCGTATGTGCGGGTCTACGCCCTGTCCGACATCAGCGCCGCCATCGCCGAATGGCGCCAGCGCAACGTCCCGGTTGCCGGCTAAAACGTTGTCATTCCGGTAGCACCGGCGGGCGGGAGCACCGCGCTCTGGTAAAATAGCCGCATTTCCCCGTGTCCGGCGCTGCCGGACATCAGCTTGAAGCGCCCCCCAACCACATGTCCATGTTTAGTTTCTTCAAGAAAAAACCCGTCGCCCCGGAAGTGCCTGAGGTCAAAACCCCGGCACCGGCCCCCACCCCCAGCGCAGTAATCCACCCCGAAGCGCCGCCCGTAGCGCTGCCCGAACTGCTGCCGATCGAGGAACCGGCGCCGAAACTGTCGTGGATGTCGCGCCTGAAGGCCGGCCTGTCCAAGACCTCGAACAACCTGTCCATCCTGTTCGTCGGCGCCAAGATCGACGACGAGCTGTACGAGGAGCTGGAGGCGGCGCTGCTGATGGCCGACGCCGGCGTCGACGCCACCCAGTACCTGCTTGACGCCCTCAAGCAAAAGGTCAAGGACGACAAGCTGCTCGACGCCGCCGCCGTCAAGGCCGCCCTGAAGCAGCTGCTGATCGAGCTGCTGACCCCGCTGCAGCGGCCGTTCGAGCTGGGCCGCCACCAGCCGACCGTGATGATGATTTCCGGCGTCAACGGCGCCGGCAAGACCACCACCATCGGCAAACTGGCCAAACATATGCAGACCCACGGCCAGTCGGTGCTGCTGGCCGCCGGCGACACCTTCCGCGCCGCCGCCCGCGAGCAGCTGATGGTCTGGGGCCAGCGCAACAACATCACGGTGATCTCGCAAGCCTCGGGCGACCCGGCCGCCGTCTCCTTCGACGCCGTGCAGTCCGGCAAGGCCAAGGGCCTGGACGTGGTGATGATCGACACCGCCGGCCGCCTGCCGACCCAGTTGCACCTGATGGAGGAGCTCAAGAAAGTCCAGCGCGTCATCGCCAAGGGCATGGAAGGCGCGCCGCACGAAACCTTGCTGGTGATCGACGGCAACACCGGCCAGAACGCGCTGGCCCAGGTCAAGGCCTTCGACGACGCCCTCAAGCTGACCGGCCTGGTCATCACCAAGCTCGACGGCACGGCCAAGGGCGGGGTGCTGGCCGCCATCGCCCGCGTGCGCCCGGTGCCGGTGTACTTCATCGGCATCGGCGAAAAGATCGAAGACTTGCAGCCCTTCGTCGCCGCCGAATTTGTCGAAGCCCTGCTGGGCTAACCCCACCGATAAGCCGCCATGATCGAATTTCGCAAGGTCTCGAAACAATACTCCCCCGACGCGACGGCGCTGCGCGACGTCTCGTTCACGGTGGCCAAGGGCGAGCTGGTGTTCCTGGCCGGCCCCTCGGGCGCCGGCAAGTCCACCCTGCTGAAGATGATCGCCGCCATCGAGCGCCCCAGCGCCGGCCAGGTGATCGTCAACGGCCAGGACATCGCCCGCATCAAGCCGGCCGCCGTGCCCTTCCTGCGCCGCAACCTGGGCCTGATCTTCCAGCAGCAGCGCCTGCTGACCGACCGCTCCATCCTGGCCAACGTCATGCTGCCGCTGCTGGTGACGGGCGCCTCGCGCGCCCAGGCCGAGCAGCGCGCGCGCGCCGCCCTCGACAAGGTCGGCCTGCTCGAGCGCGCCGACGCCCAGCCGCTGGCCCTGTCCGGCGGCGAGCAGCAGCGGGTGTCGATCGCGCGCGCCATCGTCAACCGCCCGCAAGTCATCCTGGCCGACGAGCCGACCGCCAACCTGGACCGCGCCAGCGCCAACCAGGTGCTCGACGCGCTCAAGGCTTTCCATTCGGTGGGCGTGACCTGCCTCATTTCCAGCCACGATGAACAGATGCTGGATGCGGCCGCGCGCGTCATCCATCTCAAGCAAGGTCAACTGGAGGTGACGGCATGACGCTGTGGTTCCGACAACACCGCTACGCGCTGGCCGCGGCGCTGGTCCACCTGCGCCGCTCGCCCGGCGGCTTTCTGTTCAACATATTGGTGGTGGCGATCGCGCTGGCGCTGCCGTTCACCGGCGTCACCCTGCTCGACAACGTGCGCCCGATGTCCGAGCAGCTGTCGGTCGATCCCGAGATCAGCGTCTTCCTCAAGCAGGACACCCCGCGCGAGCAGGCCGAGGCGCTGGCCGTGTCGCTGCGCCAGACCGTCAAGGACAAGCAGGCCAAGATCATCTTCACCCCGCGCGAAAAGGCGCTCGACCAGCTCAAGGACAAGAGCGGCCTGGCCGACGTGCTGACCACCCTGGGCGACAATCCGCTGCCGGACAGCTATGTGCTCAAGCTGGACGCCTTCCGCAACGCCCTGGCCGGCGGCGATGTCGACCAGCTGGCCGAGCAGATCCGCGCCCTGCCCGGCGTCGACACGGTGCAGGTCGATTCTGCCTGGGTCAAGCGGCTGGCGGCGCTGCTCAACGTGCTGCGGCTGGCGCTGCTGCTGCTGGCGGCCACCCTGGGCACGGTGGTGATCGCGGTCATCTTCAACACCATCCGCCTGCAGGTGATGACCCAGCGCGAGGAAATCCTGGTCTCCAAGCTGATCGGCGCGACCGACAGCTTCATCCACCGCCCCTTCTACTACACCGGCGCGCTGCTGGGCCTGTGCGCCGGCGGCGTGGCGCTGGGCGCGGTGTCGCTGGCGCTGCGCCCGCTGAACATCGCGATTGCCGAATTCGCAAGATTGTACGCCTCCGAATTCCAGCTGGCGCCGCTGCCGCCGCTGGCCATGGCCGGCCTGCTGGCGCTGTCGGCCGGCCTCGGCCTGGCCGGCGCGCTGCTGTCGGTGCAGCGCCACCTGTCCCGCCTGAACTGATCCCGCGTCCTTCCGTGCGTCCCCGCACGGAAGCGCCCCTCCCTACCCGCTTAGCATTAAGTCCAGCCTAAGCTGCGGCGCGCATGCTGGCCCAGACACCACCATGATGTGGAAAAACCTCATAGCGTCTTGCTATCGAAGCAATTAATATCCGGTGATTGGCACTCGACGAAGGAGAGTGCTAATATAGCTGAACTGAAGAGCAAAACAATTCTCTACAGCATCAAGCAACATTAAGAACAAGCAATATCATCGAGCGAAGGAATGAATATGACTATGATGTCCGCACCGACCGCCTTGGTACCTGCGACCAATCGCGCCCTGGGACTCGGGTTCACTGGCAACCTGGGCAACCTGGACGCCTATATTTCGGCCGTCAATCGCCTGCCGATGCTGACGCACGACGATGAAATCTCGCTGGCCAGGCGCCTCAAGGAACAGAACGACCTCGGCGCCGCCCAGGAACTGGTGTTGTCGCACCTGCGCCTGGTGGTGTCGATCGCCCGCGGCTACCTGGGCTACGGCCTGCCGCACGCCGACCTGATCCAGGAAGGCAATATCGGCCTGATGAAGGCGGTCAAGCGCTTCGACCCGGACCAGGGCGTGCGCCTGGTATCGTACGCGATGCACTGGATCAAGGCCGAGATGCACGAGTACATCCTGAAAAACTGGCGCCTGGTCAAGGTGGCGACCACCAAGGCGCAGCGCAAGCTGTTCTTCAACCTGCGCAGCCACAAGACCGGCCTGGACGCGATGACGCCGACCCAGATCGACAGCCTGGCCAAGCTGCTGGACGTCAAGCGCGAAGAAGTGATCGAGATGGAAACCCGCCTGAGCGGCCGCGACATCGCGCTGGAGTCGCCCAACGACGACGAGGACGACAAGTTCGCCCCGATCGCCTATCTGTCGTCCGAAGCGAGCGAGCCGACCCGCGTGCTGGAAGCCGAACAGGTGACCCGTTTGCAATCGGAAGGCCTGGAAGAGGCGCTGGGCAAGCTGGACGCCCGTTCGCGCCGCATCGTCGAGAGCCGCTGGTTGGCCAACGACGACGGCTCCGGCGCCACCCTGCACACCTTGGCGGAAGAGTTCGGCGTCTCGGCCGAGCGCATCCGCCAGATCGAAGTGGCGGCGCTGAAAAAGATGAAGGGCTCGCTGGCCGCCTACGTCTAAGAGTCAACCCCGCGCGCGTTCAGCGATACGCTTGCCGCGCCGCTTAGGGGTCTGACCCCGAACGGGGTCAGACCCCGCCTGGCCGTGCGGGGTAAAAAAAGCCGCCCGGTTCGCACCGCGCGGCTTTTTTACGCCGCCAGGCTTTGCGCCAGCAGTTCACCGACCAGCTGGTTCAGGTCGATATCGCGTTGTTTCGCCCTGTCGTGCAGCTGCTGCACCAGGTCGCCGTTCAGCTTGACCGCGAACGGCACCAGCCCCAATGCCTGATCGCGCTTGCGCTGCTCCCGCTTGTCGACCACCTCGGCCACCTTGCCGAAGCTGGCGCCGCCGGGGGCGGACATCTGGCCCATCAATTTTTTAGCGTCGCTTTTCGCCATGCCGGTCTTTTTCATTTTGTTCAGTCAATGTGATTCAGGGCCCCTATTCTACGGCACATAGTTTGACCCAGCGCTGTAAAGCTGCGGTTCGTGCGACATGGGCATGATCTTTTTGCTAAGCTTGCCGTCTACTTCGAAGGAAGAGATATCTATGAAATCCACATTATCCAGGCAGTTGATCATCCTGCCGCTGCTGGTGGCCATGCTGGCGCTGCTGCATGCCTGCGGCTGCGCGTCGGCCATCAACCGCGCCGCCGCCACGCCGCAGGCGTTCTCGCAGACCTACGTGCTGACCCAGGGCGCCAGCGTGGCCATCGCGCCGGCCGCCGCGCCCGGCGTCAGCGGCGCCACCGCCGGCGCGCCCAGCCTCAAGCTGGAGCGCGTCAACGACAGCCGCTGCCGCACCGGCGCCGTCTGCGTCTGGGCCGGCTACATCAGCTACAGCTTCGCGCTGACCGCCCCGGACGGCACCACCAGCAACTTCGTGCTGTCCGACAGCATGCCCAACGCCAGCGCCAGCGTCACGCAAAACGGCCTGACCTTCACGCTGACCGGCGTCGAGCCGCAGGCGGTCCCTGCCAAGAATGAAGCAGCGCCGGATTATCGGGTAAGCTTGAGGGTGAGCAACGCACCTTCATCCTAACCCGGACCCAGCGCACCCATGACCCAGCCCCGCCGCCCCGCCCGCACCGTTCTCGTTACCACCCTCATCCTGACGTTGATCCTGCCACCGGCGGCCTGGGCCAAGACCCCGGTCGCCACCGGCAGCGGCGGCGCCGTCGCCACCATCAGCGAGCCGGCGTCCAGGGCGGCGCTGGCCATTCTCAACCAGGGCGGCAACGCCATCGACGCCGCCGTCGCCGCGGCGGCAACGCTGGGCGTGACCGATCCGTTCAGCTGCGGCATCGGCGGCGGCGGCTTCATGGTCATCTACCTGGCCAGGGACAAGCGCGTGATCACCGTCGACCACCGCGAAACGGCGCCGGCCAACTTCACGCCCACCGTGTTCCAGCGGGACGGCAAGATCATGGACTTCGACACCGTGGTCGCCAGCGGCATGGCGGTCGGCGTGCCCGGCGCCGTGCGCGGCTGGCACGAAGCGCTGGACCGCTACGGCTCGATGTCGTTCAAGCAGGTGCTGGCGCCGGCCATCGCCGTGGCCAGCGACGGCTTCGCCGTCAACGCCAACTTCACCCATCTGGTCGAGGACAGCGAGGCAAAGTTCCGCATGTTCCCCGACACCGCCGCGCTCTACCTGAAGAACGGCAAGGCCATCCAGCCCGGCAGCCTCCTGCGCAACCCCGGCCTGGCCAGGGCCTACCGCGAACTGGCGGCCGGCGGCGTCAAGGTTTTCTATGAAGGCAAGATCGGCCGCGCCGTGGTCGACGCGGTGAACCAGCCCAAGGTCGCCAGCGGCGTGCAGGTGCGCGCCGGCCAGATGACCATGGCCGACCTGGCCAACTACGAAGCGCGCCTGCGCCAGCCGGTGCACAGCACCTACCGCGGCTACGACCTGTACGGCATGCCCCTGCCGAGCAGCGGCGGCATCGCCATCGCCGAAGCGCTGAACATCCTCGAAGGCTACGACCTCAAGGCCATGCCCAAGGAGAAGGCCGAACACCTGTACCTGGAAGCGAGCCGCCTGGCCTTCGCCGACCGCAACGCCTACCTGGCCGATCCGGAGTTCGTCGAAGCGCCGGTGGCCGGCCTGCTGAACAAGGACTACGCCGCCCGCCGCCGCGAGCTGATCAACCCGAACCAGGCCAGCGTGCAAGCGCCGGCCGGCGATCCGTATCCGTTCCAGAACGACGTCAGCGTGCCGTTGCGCCCCAACGCCAACAAGCTGCTGGCCGAAGGCGCGCACACCACCCACCTGACCGTGTCGGACAAGGACGGCAACATCGTCTCCTACACCTACACCATCGAATCCTGGGGCGGCAGCGGCATCGTGGTGCCGGGCTACGGCTTCCTGCTGAACAACGAGATGACCGATTTCGACTTCTCCGGCCCGGCGCCCAACGTGCCGGAAGCGGGCAAGCGTCCGCGCAGCAGCATGTCGCCAACGCTGGCCTTCAAGAACGGCAAGCCGGCGTTCTCAATCGGCAGTCCGGGCGGCGCCACCATCATCACCACCGTGCTGCAGACCATCTTCAACTACGTCGACCTGGGCATGAGCATGCTGGACGCGGTCAACGCGCCGCGCCTGTCCGAGCGCAACGGCACGGCGACCGACGTCGAGCCCGGCTTCGCCGGCAGCGCGCAGGCCAAGGCGCTGGAAAAGACCGGCCAGCACTGGAACGCGCCGGAAGAAATCGGCGCCGCCAACGCGCTGGTGTTCAACCCGGACGGCACCATCACCGCCGTCAGCGAAGGCCACCGCCACGGCGCCGGCAGCGCGCTGGTGCAGAAGGCGGCGCACTAGCGGCGGTCGGCCTCATCGATGTCGTCCAGATATTTTGAATTGGGATAGAGCGGCTGGTGGGATGGCTGCTCCGGCATTGGATAATGATGCTTCGCCGTCCATTTCCTCATATCTGGAATAAGCCCGGGCTGCTCGCCCGGTGGACAGTCGTGCAGACATAGCCACGTCTTGCCCTGCAATCCGATCACTGGCTTGCGCGGATCAATGAAGCGCGACCAGCCAACGAAGTTGCCAATGAAACTGCCGTGCGGCGAGTAAGACGTTACGTCGATATAGGGCCGGTCGTCCTGATATAGTTGCGCGGTCCATTCACGGCAGCCGAAGCCGCCCGCATGGTCGCTGTCGTTCCATAAGGCGCCATATCGGCTCTCGTCCCAAACCGAACACACCGCAGGCGAAAACATGTCATTGCCTGGAATGCCTTGCGACCAGTCCGCGAGATAATAGAGTTTTCCAGAATCGGATTCGGCATCGACGGCCACCATGTGATCAAGCAAATTATGCCTGCCCCGCAGCATCCGCAGCTGTTTGCTGGCGCCTCCAATTCGCCCATCCTTGTCAAACGGGATTACAAAAATTCCCAGCGTAGCGGCAGGCCCCGCCTTCAGCTTGGCGAACGGTTCGAAGAATTCATTGGCATCGATGTAGGTGTCGCGAGATTCTGACCGCATCGTTTTAAGATTCTGCTTTCGCGCCGCGGCAACCATCGCCGCCATCATTTCCGATTCGCCTACGAACATGATGTATCGGATCTCCCAAGGGCGATCTATCCATCTACGGGATGAGTCCATGCCTGCACGATCAGCCGCGGCGCAGGAGTTCGCATGTGCTGCCAGCAGAGTCAGGGCCAGAAGTGTCAACAGTACTTTCTTCATTGCAGCTTAGGCTCCACTATTGTGATATGCAGGTGATTATTATGAAATTTCTCGACCTGACTTCGTTGTTCATTGGCCCCACCGGCCGTCTCGCGCGTATCAAATTTCATATACCAAGGATCAAGTATCTGCCGAATGCTGCTGTTTCGACTCAATTTGCTTCTCAAATCTGCCATCAACCCGGGCTCATCACGTCCACGTGCTTTATCCCACTCGCCTTTGGCTAATCGAAGCGATGTTTTAGACTCAGCTAAAAGTCTCCGAGCCTCTGCAACGTCTTTCTGTAGATCGTCAGTTTTCGCCGCGTCATGATTTTGGTGCAACTTACGTTCAGCCTTGGAGAGCGTTTCTTCCTTCGCTGCCGACTCCCTCTTTTTCTGCTCATAGTCCTCATACAGCCTCCGTTCCTCATCACTCACATTCTCTCCGTGACCGACGCGAGGCTTCGTCAAGGCACTACGATTCAGATGTACCTGCTGGGTCGCACTCTCGATATAGGTAACATCCAACCCAAGCCCCGCACGGTGCACAACGGAACCCAGCATTGGGCGCCAACATGAGGTGACCTGCACTTCAGTGACCGCGGCTGCATGTGCTTCAGTTATGAGGGCGGCAAAGGTACTTGGATGCGTGCGAGGTAGTACCCCCGCCAACAATGGACAGTAGGTAACGTTATTTCGCACGTTATCAGACTCCTGAAATTGCAAACGCAACGTCGATCGCGGCGCAGAATCGCTGGCTGGAAATTGCACCACCAACTCAGGCTTTGATAGCACCGCATAAATGCTGGTCACCGCATCGCGCACCGTCGGCGAAACATCGGCAGGTAGCCGATCCACGACCTCAGCCACGGTATAAAGATGGGAAATTTCCATCCATATATCACCGGTCAGCGTTGCCGAGTACAAGTCGATCTGCTTACCTCCAATGATAGACAAAACTGGCGCGGGCAAAACTGAGCGCTCGTGACCCAGTCGCCCGGGACGTTCGACAATTCTCACCAATACATCCCGTTCACCAGCCACAACCGTGTACACCGGATGCAAACGAAAATCCGGATGAGCATCGCTGTTGAGAAATAACGCCACCTTGCTGCCAGACGAAACGAGCAAGTTAATTTTCCGACTTTTGTCGAGGATGCCTGGCTGATCAGCGTAGGCGGATTGTACCTTGCCATCGACAGCCACCGCGTAGCGCAGCGCCAGGTCGGCGGCCGAAGCTTTGGTGTCGAACTCATAGCAGATGCTGCGCCGCGCTCCAACCTGCACCGTGGTGACCGTACCACCAGTGCTCAACGTGCTGCTGGCAACCGCCGCTTCGGAACTCATGTCCCGGCTCCACTTTCGTCAATATCCATTGGTGCTTCAACCTCCCAATGCAGCGTGATCGTGGCAGGATCGTGTCCAACTACCCGTTCGGTGTTGCCATCGGCATCCGTCACGCCGCGCAAGCTTTCGCCATCGGGCAATCCGATGCGATACGCGAGACCTGACACCGCAGCCCCAGTCTCTTCATCGACAGCCCGAAACGACGCAGTGTACTGTCCCTCCTTATGCGTGGATCCAGTCAGATTATCTGCACTATCGCTTCGGTCGGCGGCTCCACCAATGTCGATAAACATTCTGTTCTGGGTAGCCGTCAGGGTCGCGCCACACCCAGTTTTCATCCCATCCACTACTGTTCCAAGTCCGGCAAAGGTATGGAAGTCCAATCCCTCAATAATCGGGAACTTCCCTTTGCACTGAGGACAAAACGTCATATGCCCAAGCAGCGCAATCGGCTTACCATCGATTGTGGCAGTCTCACTGCCCTCGAGTACTTGCCCTCCGTGTGAGGTTGGGTCTCCCTTGCAGATAACAGCGCGTTGCATGGCTTACTCCGTGACACTATAAAGGTCTCACTTTAGCGAGACCTCGTGTCTACGGAATGATTTGGCGCAACATTGGCGGGAGTTCAGGTTTGCGCAAAGACCGGCATGCGGGCGTTGGGCGAACGGCGATAAGTCCAGCTCAGCGTCCGCAGCAAAGTCGATTCAGCTTGCACGTCCAATGCCGACATCAATGCCCGCATCGCGCCGGTAGCCAAGGCTAGCGCAAGCGCCTGCCCCGGACATGCATGCGCGCCATGGCCGAAGCCGAACTCGCGGCCTTCGCCGCGTGGATCGCGTCCTGCTGCGGCCAGCACCAGCAATATCGTTTGCCCCACCAGCAAAGGCACGCCGCCGATCTCGCAATCGCGCGCCACGAAACGGCGCGTGTTCTGGATGGGCGGATCGAGACGGCTGACCATGCGCACCAGAACGGCGGCATCTTCCACGCCGCTGCGCTCATCTGCCGGCTGGCGCGCCAGCGCCAGCACGCTGTTGCCGACCAGCCCGGCCGTGGCTTCATAAGTCTGCGACAACAGGCCGACCAGGTTGGCCAGCAAACCATGCGACTCGCTCCACCCCACCGCCTGCGCCTCCGCAATCACTAGCGACAGTAGGCTGTCCGGCGCCGCCGACGATGCGGCCCCGCGCAGCAAGTCTTTGAAGCTGCCCAGCAGCGCCAGCGCCGCCGCATGCGCGCGCTCGATCTGCGAGGCGTCGCTGTACGGCGACAGGCAGGCCACGAACTCGCCCATCCACGCCGCCACCGCCGGCAACTGGCTGTCCGCGAAGCCCAGCAGACTGGCCATCGCCGACACCGGCACCTCGAACACCCACGTCGCCAGGCCATCGTCACGCCACAAGCGCCGGCCGATCAACTCCGCCCGCTGCTGCGCCACCTGCACGCTCACGCCGGCCAGCGCCCGCTGCAAGGCCAGCTTGGGGGCGGCATGCCGCTCGCCGTCGTTCATGCGCACCAGCGCGCCGAACACCTGCCCCGCAGCGCCGCCCGCGATGGCCGCCGGCACCGGCTCGGCCAGCGGCCGCACGCGACAATCGGGATGCCGCATCACCGCCATCACGTCGGCCGCGCTGGCGGCGATCCACAGGCCCAGGCCCGCGTCGAAGCGCAAGCCTTGCAGCGCCGCCAAAGCGTCGTAATATGGATAGGGATGGTCATGCGTCACCGCAGCGAGCGCGTGTTGGGGATAGGTAGGATTCATGTGGCTAGCATGCCACCATTTTCACCGCGATAGTTAGGCCTGCGCCGAAGTAAGCCCGCCGCTAAGCCATGTTTAAGAATCGGCCAACAAACTAAGCCACCGACACCACTCTGGGGACCACAATGAAAAACTGGGCACGCGCCAACAAAGGCTTCTTACTCTTCCTGATGCTGTTCGGGATCTTCCGCACCGCCGTCGCCGACTGGAATCCGATCCCCTCCGCCTCCATGCACCCCAACCTGCTGGAAGGCGACGTGGTGTTCGTCAACCGCCTGGCCTACAACGTCAAGGTGCCGCTGACCGACGTCGTCATCGGCACCACCGGCGAACCGCAGCGCGGCGACATCGTCACCTTCTCCTCGCCCAGGGACGGCACCCGCCTGATCAAGCGCGTGATCGCGCTGCCGGGCGACCGCGTCGAGATGCGCAACGAACAGCTGGTCATCAACGGCCGGCAGGCCGGCTACTCGGCGCTCGGCCACGCCACCGAATCGATCAAAGGCCTGGGCGACATGGCCGCGCTGCACGTCGGCGAAGCCATCGCCGACGCCCGCGCCCACTCGATCCAGCTGATGCCGCAAGTGCAGGCCCGCCGCGATTTCGCCCCCGTCACCGTGCCCGCCGGCCAGTACATGATGTTGGGCGATAACCGCGACAACAGCGAAGACTCGCGCTACATCGGCCTGGTGCCGCGCGCCCTGCTGATCGGCCGCGCCGAGCGCGTGCTGGCCTCGGCCGACATCACCGGCAACTGGCATCCCCGCACCGAACGCTTCGGTATGAGCCTCTACCCGGCGCCTTAGCCCCCCTCCCCGCCGGCTCCCGGCAATGCTATGATCAGTAGAAAATCTCATAACATTGTCGGGAACTTTATGATCGAATTCCAGGGACTGTCCAAAGTCTACGGCGGCTTCAATGCCGTCAAACCCCTGAACCTGGCCGTCCGGCGCGGCGAGGTGTTCGGCTTCCTCGGCCCCAACGGCGCCGGCAAGACCACCACCATCCGCATGATGATGGGCATCCTGGTGCCCAGCGCCGGCCACGTGCTGATCGACGGCCTCGATTGCCACGCCGAGCCGGCCGAAGTCAAACGCCGCGTCGGCTACCTGCCCGACACGCCCATCTTCTACGACTACCTGCGCGGCCGCGAGATCCTGCAATTCGTCGGCGAGATGCACGGCTACTCGCGCGCCGAAGCGACCGAACGCGGCGCCCGCCTGTTGGCGGAATTCGGCCTGGAGGAAGCGGCCGAAGACTACGCCGTCAACTACTCGCTGGGCATGAAGAAGCGCCTCGGCCTGGCCTGCGCGCTGATCCACGATCCGGCGGTGCTGATCCTCGATGAACCGATCAACGGCCTCGATCCGCGCGCCTCGCGCGACGTGCAGGAGCGCCTGCTGGCGGCGGCCGCGCGCGGCGTCACCATCTTCGTCTCCACCCATTTGCTGGACATGGCGGAAAAACTGTGCGACCGCGTCGGCATCATCCACCACGGGCAGCTGGTGGCCACCGGCACCCTCGACGAGATCCGCGCCGAAGCGTCGGCCAGCGGTTCGCTGGAAGACGTGTTCCTGAAGATCACCGACGAAGCGGCAGAGGAGCACACCCAATGACGCAGCAGGCGGCACAGCCGCTGTCGCCGGCGCGCGCCATCTGGCTGATGACGAAAATGCGCCTGACCCGCCAGCGCAACATGCTGGCCAATAACCTGTTCCGCAAATTCCGTAAAAAGAAGGCGCGCGACGGCATCGCCGGCAAGAAGAGCAGCCTGTGGGTGCTGACCCTGGTCATGGTGCTGTTCATGGCCTTCTCCTTCGTCAGCCTGTCGCGCAATGTGGTGCTCAACATGGGCTGCCACCTGGTCGCCGACAGCGCCTGCCACCTGGTCGACAAGGACGGCGACCGCCACGACAACCTGGAGCTGACTGCGGACGAGCTGCATCAGGCGCCGTTCCAGCCCGAGCTAACGCACGGCCTGACGATGGTGGTCACGCTGCTGTTCGGGATCGCCGTCCTGCTCCCGCTGGGCAGCAAGGAACTGGCGCAACCTGACTGGGATATGGAATGGCTGGTCACCATGCCGGTCGAACGCTCCACGCTGTTGTGGGGACGCCTGCTGGAACGCAGCGCGGCCAACTTCAGCGGCATGTTCGCGCTGTTGCCGCCACTCGGCATCATAGGCTGGTACTCGGGCCTGGGCTGGTTCGCGCCACTGGCCGCGCTGGCAGCCTTGTTCGTGCTGCTGCCACTGGCCGCGCTGCTGCATACGCTGGCCGACACCGGCTTGCGCATGTGGCTTCCGGCATCCCAGCTGCGCAACCTGCAAGCCGTCACCGGCTTGTTCAGCATGCCCCTGATGTACTTCGTCATGGCGCTCGGCATGCCCGGCGCCAGCGGCTTCGTGATGGACTGGGCGCGCGCCTTCCCCGCGTGGGGCGGCTGGACGCCGCCCGGCCTGGTACTGCAAGCGATGCAGGCCTCCAGCCTGGCGCACGCCGCGCAGGCCATCGCCCTGCTGCTGGTCCAAACGGCGGTGCTGATATGGGCCGGCGTGGCGCTGATGCGCTACCAGCTGCGCAACGGCGTCGTCAACGCGGGCGCGCGGGAGAGCGTGCGGCGCAAGCAGCCGGCCGTCGCCGGCGCGGCGGCGCGTGGCGGCCTGCGCGCCCGGCTGTCGGCCAGCATGTCGCCGATCAAGCGCCGCGAGCTGCGCCTGCTGAGCCGCGACCGCAACTTCCTGGTGCAGACACTGGTGCTGCCGGTGGTGATCGTGGCCAGCCAGATGATCTTCAACGGTAAATTGAGCAGCTTCGAAGAACTTGGACAGCACCACACCACCACCGCCGCCATCGCCTTCGGCATCGGCGTCTACGTGCTGATGCTGTCAGCCTTCCAGACGCTGAACAACGAAGGCCAGGTACTCTGGCTGCTGTACACGGCGCCGCGTTCGATCGAAAGCGTGTTGAAGGAAAAAGCCCAGCTGTGGGGCGCGCTGACGATGGTCTACCCGCTGGTCGTCATCGGCATCGGCGCCTGGTACACCACGCATTTCGAATGGTCGATGCTGGTATTGCTGCTGACGGTCTTCGCCGGCATTCCGATCTACTCGCTGATCGCCGTCTCGCTGGGCGTATTCGCCTGCGATCCGCAAGCGGTCGACGCGCGCGCCCGTGTGCGGCCGACCTACATCTACCTCTACATGCTGCTGGCCAGCTTCTACACCTGGTCGATTTACAGCAGCGTGTGGTCGCAGAAACTGGTGGTGATGGTGTTGATCGCATCGATGGCGCTGGCGCTATGGCAGAAGGCGCGCGACGCCCTGCCCTTCCTGCTGGACCCGGCCGCCGCGCCGCCGCCGCGCGTCTCCACCTCCGACGGCCTGATCGCCGCCACCGCGTTCTTCATCATGCAGGGCCTGGCCACGCTGATGATCATGCAGGATGCGACGACGCCAACGCTGAAGGCGGTGACGATGGCCTTCGCCGCATCCGGCCTGCTGGTCTATGTGCTGATGCGCTTCGTCTACTGGCGCAGCAAGACCACCGGCGTGCCGGCCATCCTGCGCGGCGGCGACATGGTGCTGACGCTGGGCTACGGCGCGATGGCCGCAGTGGTAGCGTGCGCCGTCGGCCTGGCTTACATGGCAGGCCTGCAGCACTCGTCGCTGTGGCCCGAGATCGCCCGGCAGATGTCCGCGTCGACCGGCACGCGCGGCTGGCTGCTGTTGCTGGCCGTGCTGGCGGCGCCCCTGTTCGAGGAGTTCATCTTCCGTGGCCTGATCTTCGGTGGCTTGCGCCGTTCGATGCCCGCAGTGCCGGCAATGATAATGAGCGCCGCCGTCTTCGCCGTCGTCCACCCGCCGGTGTCGACGCTGCCGGTCTTCGTGCTTGGTCTGTGCACCGCGTGGACCTATGAACGCAGCAAGACCCTGCTCGGCCCGATGCTTGTGCACGCGGTGTACAACGGCGTCATCCTGTCCTGGCAGTTCTGGATGTAGTAATCAAAACCGCCGTGGCAGGAATTGACTGTTTTATGTCATCCTGCCACGACCCGCGCCCCGGATAATCCCTGTCAAACCCCACACAGGACCGTCACTATGCGCAAACTGATCTACCTCTTCCTGCTGATCGGCCAACTGGCCACCGCCGGCGAAGTTCCCGCCTACCAGGACCGCTTCGGCCGCGCCAAACCGGTGGTCGCCGTGGTCGGCGAAAACAGCGGCACCGAATTGACCGATTTCGTCATCCCCTACGGCGTACTGGCCCGCTCCGGCGCGGTGCAGCTGTTAAGTGTCGCCACGCAAACCGGCCCGTTGACCATGCGCCCGGCGCTGAAGCTCCAGCCCGACGCCACCACCGCCGAATTCGACCAGCGCTACCCGCAAGGCGCCGATTACGTGATCGTGCCGGCCGTCGTCAAGCCGGACGACGCGACGCTGGTCGCCTGGGTCGCGGCAAAAGGCGCAAAAGGCGCCACCGTCGTCAGCATCTGCGACGGCGCGCTGGTGGTCGCCAACGCCGGCCTGTTCAAGGGCAAGCGCGCCACCGCGCACTGGGCCACCGAATCCTATCGCAAGGAGCACTACCCGGATACGCAATGGATCAGCAATATCCGCTACGTCGCCGACGGCAAGGCCATCTCCAGCGCCGGCGTCAGCGCCGCCATGCCGACCGCGCTGGCACTGGTGGAAGCCATCGCCGGCGGCGCGCGCGCCAACGAGGTGGCGCAGCAGCTGGGCGTCGCCGACTGGAGCACCACCCACGACAGCGACATCTTCCGTCCACGGCTGGGCACCAACCTCACCGCCTACATCACCGGCTACACCAATCAATGGTTTCATTCCCGCGACAGCATCGGCGTGCCGGTGGCCGCCGGCGTGGACGAAATCACGCTGGCCTTCACCGCCGACGCCTGGTCGCGCTCCAAGCGCAGCAAGGTCTACACCGTCGCCGCCAGCGCGGCGCCGCTGCAATCGCTCTCCGGCCTGACCATCGTGCCGGATCGCGTGCAAGGTGCCGCCGACGCGCCCGACCTGCTGCCCGCCAGCGCCGGCATCGCCTTGCCCGGCAAGGCCCTGGACCGCGCGCTGGAAGGACTGGAACAGCGCTACGGCCGCCGCACCGCCCTGCTGGTCGCATTGGAATTCGAGTATCCTTCCTACCATTGAGGCCAACCAAACCAGTTCCGTCATGCCGTCCAAGAAAACCCTGCGCGTCGTACTACTAGCCTACGACGACATGAACCTGCTGGATCTGTGCGGCCCCTTGCAGGCGCTCGCCACGGCCAGCAAGCGCCACACCGGCAAGGGCCCAGCGTTGTACGAAACCATCGTCGCCTCGGCCGACGGCGGCATGGTCACCACCAGCGCCGGCCTGCCGGTGATGACGGTCTCCATCGCCAGCCTGGACGGCTTGGTCATCGACACGCTGATCGCTCCGGGTGGCTGCAAGGGACAGGAATACTACGCGCCGCCGACGCTGGTGAACTGGATCGTGCGCCAGGCGCCGCTGGTGCGCCGCCTGTGTTCCGTCTGCACCGGCGCCTTCCTGCTGGCCGCCGCCGGGCAGCTGGACGGCAAGCGCGCCACCACGCACTGGGAATGGGTAAACCGGCTTCAGAGCCAATACCCCGGCATCAACATCGACGCCGACAAAATCTTCATACAGGACGGTTCGGTGTGGAGTTCGGCCGGCGTCAGCGCCGGCATCGACCTGACGCTGGCGCTGATCGAAGAGGATTACGGCCATCACGTCGCCATCGAAACGGCGCGCCAGCTGGTGATGTTCATCAAGCGTACCGGCGGCCAGTCGCAATTCAGCGTGCCGCTGGCGGCGCAGGCGCACGAAGGCGGTCGCTTCGACGGCCTGCACGCCTGGGTCGCGGCCAACCTGCACGAAAACCTGAGCGTGGAACGGCTGGCGGAAAAAGCCGGCATGACGCCGCGCACCTTCGCCCGCACCTACGCCAGCCAATCGGGACGCACGCCGGCCAGGATGGTGGAAGCGATGCGGCTGGAGGCCGCGTGCCGTGCCTTGGAGAAGACCATGCTGCCGCTGAAAGCCATCGCGGCCAACACCGGCTATGTCGAAGAGCAGAACCTGCGGCGCGTGTTCCAGCGCCAGCTGGGCGTGAGTCCAAGCCAGTACCGCAGCCGCTTCTCCGGCCACGGCGCGACAGTGAACTAGTCTTTGTACTGCGGGCCGGACATCAGGAAGCCGCCGCCCTGGTAAATGGTTGCCACATCATCCTTCGGCGGATAGGCGCCGGTGTCAGGGAAGTTCGCCGCGAACCGCGTCGAGCTGTCCTTGGGCTTGAAGCCCAGGTGCGCCGCCTTGCTGTTATCCCACCAGCTGGCCGGATTGGCCGAAGCGCCAAACAATATCGTATGCCCCACGCGCGGCGTGAACAGCGATACCCGCAGCGACTCCAGCAGGTCATCGTAGCTGAACCACGTCACCAGCATGCGCGGATTGACCGGCTCCGGGAACGATGAACCGATGCGCAGGCACACCGTCTCGATGCCGGCGCGGTCGTAGTAATAGCGCGACAGCGACTCGCCGAAGCATTTGCTCACGCCGTACAGGCTGTCCGGCCGCATCGGGCTGTCGGCGTCGATGTAGTCGGTGGTCTTGTAGTAGCCGATGGTGTGGTTGGAACTGGCAAAAATGACCCGCTTGACCCCGTGCTTGTGCACCGCCTCGTACAGGTTGTAGGTACCGGCGATATTGGCCGCCATGATGTTCTCGAAGGTGTTCTCGGTCGAGATGCCGCCGAAGTGCAGCACCGCGTCCACGCCTTCGAGCAGCTTGAATACGGCGGCCTTGTCGGCCAGGTCGCACTGGACGATCTCCTCGCCCTCGCGCGCTTCGCCCATGTCGCCGATATCGGACAGGCGCACCACATCGGCCCAGGGCTTGATGCGGTCGCGCAGGATTTTACCCAGGCCGCCGGCGGCGCCGGTCAGCAGCAATCGTTTGAATGGTTTGGTCATGATTTCGTCTCTTGTTATCAGGTCACCGGGGCCGGGTTGAACAGCACCAGTGCGTTATGCAATTTCCATTTTTCCGCCCATGTGCGGCGGCCGCTGGCGACATCCAGCAGCAGCTGGAACATCTCCCAGCCGACGTCCGCGATGGTGGCGTCGCCGCTGGCGATGCTGCCGGCGTTGATGTCCATCAGGTCATGCCAGCGCGCCGCCAGTTCGTTGCGGGTGGCGACTTTAATCACCGGCACTTCGGCCAGGCCATACGGCGTGCCACGGCCGGTGGTGAAGATATGCACGTTCATGCCGGCCGCCACCTGCAGCGTGCCGCAAATGAAATCGCTGGCCGGCGTGGCGGCGTAGATCAGGCCCTTCTGCGTCAGCTTCTCGCCCGGCGACAGCACGCCGGAAATCGGACTGCTGCCGGATTTGACGATGGAACCCATCGCCTTCTCGACGATGTTCGACAAGCCGCCCTTCTTGTTGCCGGGCGTGGTGTTGGCGCTACGGTCCACGCCGCCGCGCTTGAGGTAATTGTCGTACCACTCCATCTCGCGGATCATCGCCTGCGCCACTTCCGGCGTGGCCGCGCGTGAGGTCAGCTGGTCGATGCCGTCGCGTACCTCGGTCACTTCGGAGAACATCACCGTGGCGCCGGCGCGCACCAGCAGGTCGGTCGCATAGCCGACGGCCGGATTGGCGGTCACGCCGGAGAAGGCGTCGCTGCCGCCGCACTGCACGCCGACCACCAGCTCGGAGGCCGGCACCGTCTCGCGGCGGCGCAGGTCCAGCGCGGCCAAGTTGATCTCGGCCTGCTTCATGATCGAAGCTATCATCGACATGAAGCCCACATGGGCCGCGTCCTGCAGGCACACCAGCGCCGGATCGGCGCCGCCGCCGTTCTGGATCGGGATCGAACCTTTGGGGAACAGGCGCGCCGGCTGCAGCTTCTCGCAACCGAGGCTGACCACCATCGCCTGCCCGCCGAAATTCGGATTCAAACTGATATTGCGCAGCGTGCGGATCGGCACCATCGCACCCGGCGCATCGATCGCCACGCCGCAGCCGTAGGTGTGCTCCAGCCCCACCACATCGTCGACGTTGGGATACTTGGGCAGCAGTTCTTCCTTGATGCGCTTGACCGCGAACTCCACCACCCCCGCCACGCACTGCACCGTGGTGGTGATGGCCAGGATGTTGCGCGTGCCGACGCTGCCGTCGGGATTGCGGAAGCCTTCAAACGTATAGCCTTCCAGCGGCTCGGCCGCCGGCGGCAGGTTGGTCGATATCGGCAGGTTGACCAGTTCGCGCGCGGGCGGCATCTCCACCTGCGGCTCGGCGACCCAGCTGCCGGCGGCGATGTCGTGCGCGGCATAGCCGATGGTGACGTTGTAGCGCCGCACAGGATCACCCTTGGCGATAGCGCACAGCGCCACCTTGTGGCCCTGCGGGACGGCTTCCAGCAGCGCCAGGCCGCTGGCGAATACCGCGCCGGCAGGCAGGCCGCCGTCGTTGACGACTATGGCGACGTTATCGTTGTCGTGCATGAGGATGTAGCGCGGCGTACCTGTGATCGTCGGTGTCGGCATGTGGATTCCTTGTCTTCCTGTTCCGGGCACTACGTCCCGGCGAACGTTGTTTTTGGCGTTGTTTGGTGCGCTGAAAAAGTGGTCAGGCCACTTCTCCGGTGCCCGGACCAGCGCTGTCTGTGGCCTTGGCACCACAGGCTGAAACGGCTTGTTTGCGGGGCTACAGCCCTGTAAACTCCCTCTTCCCGCAGCTGCATGACGATTTTAGTATGACAGCTAAAAATTAATTTGGCTAGTCCACATTGCGTATTTGGTCTGACCACCTTAGAATGGCCTGACCAGATGGCGATGTCCAGGTCACCCTACGTATACGAGACACAGATGCTGAAAAAGACGACCGTCCCTGCCGATAGCAACGCCCACGAACCGCGCCTGTACCGCGTTGTGGCCGACCGCATCCAGGACCTGATACGCGAAGAGAAGATCGCCGGCGGCGAACGCCTGCCGTCGGAACGCGACCTGGCCACCAAGTTGAGCGTCAGCCGCGCCTCGCTGCGTGAAGCGCTGATCGCGCTGGAACTGGGCGGCGTGATCGAAGTGCGCGGCGGCTCCGGCGTCTATGTCAGCGAAAAGCCGGAACCCGCGACCGCCGACTTGCCCGAAGCCGGCCCCGGTCCCTTCGAAGTGCTGTCGGCGCGCCGCCTGATCGAATCCGAGATCGCCGCCATCGCCGCCCGCGTCGCCACCGACGGCGCCATCGACGCCATCCTCAAGGCGGTCGTCGAGATGGAACAGAACCACGCCAATTATTCGAGCAACGAGCAGGCCGACCGCAACTTCCACCTGGCCATCGCGCGCGCCACCGGCAACAGCGCGCTGGTCGGATCGCTGAACTACCTGTGGGACCAGCGCGGCCGCCTGTGGCACAAGTTGAAAGAACACTTCCAGACCGAGGAACTGCGCCAGGAAACGCTGAAGGATCACCGCCGCATCCTGGAGGCGATCGCCGCCCACGATCCGGCGGCCGCGCGCAAAGCCATGCGCGCCCACCTGGAACGCGTGACCCGCACCTTCTCTCGTGGATAAGAAGTTGTAGCAAGCAGTAAGGCAGTAGCGCAGGACCGGCCTCGATGCCGGTCCGCGAACAAAGCAATAAGTTATCGACCGTTTTGCGACCTCGGCCCGTGTTCACCACGACGGCCCTCGTCTCAACGGCACGGAGTACGCGAGGTGCTCCAATCACGTCCAGTGCTTTTCCCAGCACGGCGCATAACTTTATTCAAAAAGACGAAGGAGACACGCATGAACACGTCCGATCACTCGGTCCAGAACCGTTCCGCCCAACCCCGCCTGCTGCTGTCGGCCATCACCGTGGCCGTGCTGACGCTGGCCAACCAGGCGGCCGCGCAACAGAGCGCAGAACCGGCGATGACCCGCGTCGAAGTGACCGGCTCCAGCATCAAGCGCCTGGCCACCGAGGCATCGCTGCCGGTCAGCACCGTCAAGGCCGAGGACTTCATCAAGCAAGGCATCAC
This sequence comes from Duganella violaceipulchra, assembly GCF_019166075.1. Taxonomy (NCBI): domain Bacteria; kingdom Pseudomonadati; phylum Pseudomonadota; class Betaproteobacteria; order Burkholderiales; family Oxalobacteraceae; genus Duganella; species Duganella violaceipulchra. The sequence goes on from NZ_JAHTGR010000007.1 coordinate 253,113, forward strand.
CACGCTGGCCGACGTCATGATGTCGCTGCCGCAGTCCGCATCGCTGGCGCCGTCCAACGCCGGCTCGGGCACCAACATCAACCTGCGCGGCCTGGGCGTGAACCGCACCCTGGTGCTGCTCAACGGCCGCCGCATGGCCAACGAGGCGATCGCCGACGGCTACGCCAATCTGGATGTGATTCCGATGAGCGCACTGGCGCGCGTCGAGATCCTGCGCGACGGCGCATCGTCGATCTACGGCTCCGACGCCATCGGCGGCGTGGTCAACTTCATCACCAAAACCTCGTACGAAGGCTTGTCGCTGACCGGCCAGGAAGTGCAGCCGGAGAAGAACGGCGGCGGCGACGAGCAGCGCGCCAGCATCACCTGGGGCAAGGGCAACCTGGAACGCGACGGCTGGAGCATCTACGGCACCATCGACGCCCACCAGCGCACCCGCCTGGCCGCGCGCGACCGCGCAGACCTGAGCTCCGCCGCCATGCTGACTTCCATCGGCCGCCCGCCGACGCTGGGCACCGGCGGCAACGCCACGCCGGCCAACTTCACCACCTCCACCAACAAGACCGCACAAAACCCATACGCCGCAAGCGGCTGCCTGGCGCCCTACTCGATCGTCGGCCAGAAGGGCACCTGCGTCCTCGACGCCAACGAATACGGCACCGCGTTGTACGCCAACCAGCAGGTCACGTTCTACGCCCGCGCAGCCAAGAAGCTGAGCGAAGACCACGTCGTCACCATCGACTACTCGCGCGGCGAGGAGTTCATCCTCGGCACCAAGAACCCGACCAACGCGCTGGCCGTCAGCGGCGTCAGCGCCACGCTGCCATCGACCAGCAAATGGTATCCGGGTAAGAGCGGCGGCGTGCCTGCGGTCGCAGGCCTGAACAACGCACCGCTGATCCTGACCTGGGCCGTGGCCGACCTGGGCCTGGCCACCACCAAGGACGTGCAGCTGAACCAGCGCCTGTCCGTCATGGATGAAGGCACCCTCGCAGGCTGGGACTACAAGGCTGGCCTGGTGGTCGGCGTTTCGCAGCGCGACAACTACTACCAGTCCGGTTACGCCAAGGGCCAGGGCCTGCTGGACGGCCTGAAAAGCGGCGCACTGAATCCCTTCGGCGTGCAGGATGCGGCCGGCCAGGCCTACCTCGACACCATCAAGGTCGATGGCGCCAAGAACCGCACCTCCAAATCGACCTTCACCGGCGTCGACCTGACCGCCAGCCGCACGCTGATGGAACTGCCGGGCGGCTCGATGGCGCTGGCGCTGGGCGCGGACTTCCATCGCGACACCACCGAAGACACCAAGCTGCCGATCAGCGCGGAAGTCACCTATGCCAGCGCCTCGCCATCGCACGGCGAAGGTTCGCGCAACGTCGCCGCGCTGTTCGCCGAGCTGAATGTGCCGGTCACCCAAAAGCTGGAACTGAACCTCGCCGTGCGTGATGACCATTTCAGCGATTTCGGCAACACCATCAATCCGAAGATCAGCTTCCGCTACGAGCCGACCAAGCAACTGATGTTCCGCGGTTCGGCCAACACCGGCTTCCGCGCACCGACGCTGTTCGACCGCTACGGCTACCGCCTGCCCGGCGCCACCGGCCTGACCGCCGCCAAGTGGGACGATCCGATGCTCTGCCCTGGAGGTACGCCTGGCGTGGCCGGCACCGGCAAGCCACTGGCCGGCTATGTCGCCTCGGCCGTCTGCAACACCACGCTGCCCAAGCAGACCGGCTCCAATCCCGAGCTGGTGCCGGAAAAATCGAAAGGCTTCACGCTGGGCACCGTGTTCGAACCGACCAAGTCGGCGATGGTGTCGATCGACTACTGGAACATCAAGATGACCAATATGCTGGCCAACTTGCCGGAGCAGGTCTACTTCCTCGATCCAGTCAAATACGCATCGTTCTTCGTGCGTAACGCCGACGGCACCATCAACTACATCAAGAACACCACGATGAACCTGGGCGGCCAGAAGGCGGCCGGTATCGACGTCTCGGGTTCGTATGCCTTCCCGCACACGGCGTATGGCGACTTCAAGGTTTCGCTCGACGGCACCTACCTGACCCAGTTCGACAACCAGCTCGATAACGGCAGCCCTTACGTGTCGAATATCGGCCAGTTCGGCCTGGCCAGCAACGGCACCACCAGCAGCCTGCCTATCATCACCTTCCGCTGGAAGCACACGCTGAAGCTGAACTGGGCCGCCGGCAACTGGAACACCCAGCTGACCCAGAACTACAACTCCAAGTACACCGACCAGAACCTGGTGGCGCAGCAGTACTGGCGCAACATCAACTCGTACAAGGTATGGAACTGGACCACGACCTACACCGGCTTCAAGAACATCCAGGTTACCGCCGGCGTCAACAACCTGTTCAACGTGAATCCGCCTGTGACCAACAGCAGCCTGTATAGCTTCGGTTACCTGAGCAGCGCCGCCAGCCCGATCGGCCGCGCCTACAACGTCCGCGCCACCTATACCTTCTGATGAGAACACAGATGCAAAAAGACGAACAGAAAGGCGGTGGCCTCGGCCGCCGCCGCTTCCTGCAAGCCTTGTCGGCGGCCGGCCTGGCCGGTGGCGCCGGTCCGGCGGCGCTGGCCGCCAGCACCAAGGCGGCCGATCCCTGGAAGGAGGCGCAAGCCATCATCGACCGCTTCAAGAAGCCGTTGAAGTTCCGCGACGAAGACTTCGTGGTGACGGCCTTCGGCGCCGCCACCTGCGTAACCAAACCGGTGACGGCGTGGACCTCGTTCACCGAGTCGGACACGCTGCAAACCCCGGTGGCAGGTTCGCACGACTGCTATCCGGCGATCGCCGCTGCCATCGCGGCCTGCCACAAGGCCGGCGGCGGCCGCGTGGTGATCCCGGCCGGGAACTGGCTGTGCGCCGGTCCCATCGTGCTGCTGTCGAACGTGAACGTGCACCTGAAGGCCGGCGCCCACGTCTACTTCAGCAACAACCCGGCCGACTACGCCAAGTACGGCGCCTACGACTGCGGCAAGAACGGCAAGCTGTCGATCACGCGCTGGGAAGGCAACGACCTGCTGAACTACTCTTCGATGGTGTACGCGCACGGCCAGGACAACATCGCCCTGACCGGCGAGGACAATACCGCCATCCTGGACGGCCAGGCCGGCGTCGCCTTCGACGGCGATCCGGATTGCTGGTGGTCGTGGAAAGGCCGTGAGAAACCGAATTGGGCCGGCGACATCGCCGCCGGCGCGGGCAACTACGTCAAGCACACCAAGGGCAAGACCGAAGTGCACGTCAATCCGGCCAACCCGGTCTCGCTGCGCGAGATCGCACCGCACCTGAGCGAAGCGGAAGCCCTGTTCATCCAAGGGCCAAACGACAAGTGGCGTACCGACTCCTACTATCTGCGTTCGCTGGCGGAAGCCCGCGTGCCGGTAGCGAAGCGCGTGTTCGGCATCGGCCACTACCTGCGGCCGCACATGGTGCAGTTCATCAGCTGCACCAACGTGCTGTTCGAGGGCTACCAGACCACCAACACGCCGTTCTGGCAGCACAATCCGGTCAACTGCCACGACATGCATGTGAAGAACATCTACGCCAACAGCATGGGGCCGAACAGCGACGGCTTCGATCCCGAGTCCTGCACCAATGTGCTGATCGAGGACTGCCACTTCAACACCGGCGACGACTGCATCGCCATCGATTCTGGCAAGGGTCCGGACATCCAGTTCGGCCCCGCCAAGAACATCGTGATCCAGAACTGCAAAATGCAGAGCGGTCATGGCGCGCTGACGCTGGGCAGCATTATGTCCGGCGGGATCGAGAACATCTACGCGCAGAACCTGGTGTTCGAGAACAGCAACTGGAAAAGCGATCCGCTGAACATCGCGATCCGCCTCAAGACCAATATGAGCCGCGGCGGCTACCTGCGCAATATGCATGTGCGTAACGTGCACATCCCGAACGGCATCCGCACCACGCCGGCGTTCTATTCGACCCTGCCAGGTTCGCTGATCCCTACCAAATCGGTGGCCACGTCGGCGGGCGGCATCATCACCATCGACTGCGGCTACGATCCGATCAACGACAACGTGCGTATCCGTCCGCCGAGCGTCAGTCATGTGCGGATCTCCAACGTCACCTGCGCCAACGTCGAGACCAAGGCTGGCAGCTACTCCTGCTACCAGGCGATCGTGATCCTGGGGCCGGTGGCGTCGGATTACAACGGTCCGGGCAAGCCGGTGGTGCTGCCGGTGTCCGATATCGAAATCAGCGACTGCGATCTGGGCACGCCGGTCAACACCGACAAGCCTATGTATCTGTACAACGTCAAGGGGCTGAAACTGAAGAACGTCAAGATCGGCGGCAAGGCCGTCAATCAAAGCTTCTCCGCCTGAGTTCAGGCGCCGGACCGCGACGCGGCCGGCGCCTTTTTTTTATTCCCCGGATATCGTCATGAACTTCCAGAACCTCACCCTCGCCGCCGCGCTATTGCTGGCCGGCGCCGCGCCGCACGCCGCCGAAGCGCCCGCCAAACCTATCCGCGTCATCCTGGTCGGCGATTCGACCATGGCAAACAGCAGCGGCTACGGCGATGCATTCTGCGCGCGCATCAACCGCGCCAACACCTGCCTCAATCTGGCCAAGGGCGGCCGCAGCTCCGGCAGCTTCCGCGCCGAAGGCCGCTGGGACGAAGTGGAAGGCCTGCTGCGCGGCGCCGCCGCGTATCGCGCCACCTATGTGCTGATCCAGTTCGGCCACAACGACCAGCCTGGCAAGCCTGGCCGCTCGACCGACCTGAAAACCGAATTCCCCGTCAACATGACGCGTTACGTGCAAGACGTGAAGGCGCTGGGCGGCATCCCGGTCCTGGTCACGCCGCTGACACGCCGCAGCTTCACCAACAAGGTCCTGGAAAACAACCTGCTGCCGTGGGTCGATGTGATCCGCGCCACCGCCGCCGCGCAGCACGTGGCGCTGCTGGACCTGAACGCCGACAGCTACGCCGCAGTACAGGCGATGGGCGAGGACGAAGCCGATACGCTGGCCGCGGCGCCGCGCCCCGAAAAGTTCACCGAGGCCGCACTGGCGGCCGGCAAGGTGGAAGTGGCGGGTGCCGCAAAATCAGCCTTCGACCGCACCCACGTTGGCGCCAAGGGCGCAGCCTACTTTTCGCGCATGGTGATGGAGGAAATGAAACGCGCCTTGCCGGAGACGGCCGGCCAGTTCAAGCCAGAGAGCGAGCAATGACGAAGCGGTTGTCCAACGCAGGCATCGCCTATCTGCTGGCCGCCTCCTGCGTCGGCGCCGCGCAAGCGCAGGACATGCGCACGGTCGCCGAACCTGTCGCGCCGGCGTCCTGCGCTGTGCTGGTGGCCGCTGGCGACGCGCCCGGCAAGGACGATACGGTCCGCATCCAGCACGCCATCGACCAATGCGCGCCTGGCCAGGCGGTGCGGCTTTCCGCGCAAAATGAGAAGCGCAGCTTCGTCGCCGGCCCGCTCACACTGCGCAGCGGCGTCAGCCTGCTGGTCGACGCCGCGACCACGCTGTACGCCAGCACCAATCCCAAATTATTTGATCGTGGCGCCGGTACTTGCGGCACCGTCGACAAGCAGGGCAAAGGCTGCAAACCCTTCATCACTGCCGACAAGACCAAGGGCAGCGGCATCTTCGGCGAAGGCAGCATCGACGGCCAAGGCGGCCACGTGGTCGACGGCGCCAGCGAATCCTGGTGGCAGCTGGCGCGCCGCGCACAGAAGGAAGACGCGCGCCAGAACGTGCCGCGGCTGATCGAAGTCACCGGATCTCAGGATTTCACACTGCACAAAATCACGTTGCGCAATTCGCCCAACTTCCACGTCACGCTGAACAACGTGGATGGCTTCACCGCATGGGGCATGCGCATCGACACGCCGGCCACCGCGCGCAACACCGACGGCATCGATCCCATCTCGTCGCGCAACATCACCATCGCCTACAGCCATATCCGCACCGGCGACGACAATGTCGCCATCAAGGCCGGCAACAACGGGCCCACGGATAACATCTCCATCCTGCACAATCACTTCTACAGCGGCCATGGCATGTCCATCGGCAGCGAGACCAACGGCGGCGTGCGGCGCGTGCTGGTCGATGACTTGAGCATGGACGGCACCACCTCCGGCCTGCGCATCAAGAGCGACGTCTCGCGCGGCGGCGTCGTGGACCAGGTCAGCTACCGGAATGTCTGCCTGCGGGACGTCAAGGCGCCGATAGACATCAGCACCCACTACAACCCGCGTGCGGAAGGTACGCAGGTTCCGGTCTACACCAACATCGTTCTCGACGGCGTGCATAGCGTCACGCCGGGTCGCGTCATCATGCAAGGCTACGACGAGCAGCATCCGCTACAGGCGACACTGCGCGACGTCGGCGTCGCCGGCACGGCGGAAAGGAAGATCGAATTCGCCAAGCTCGCCGGCGAGTTCACCACCACGCCGGCAACCGCCTGCGCCGACCGGTTCACTCCCTTCCCTGCTGCCACGACGGTCGCCACGCGTCCGCAGCTCAGCATCGAACAGTCCAGGCAATACGCGTACAGCGAAGTGTTGAAATACGTCGGCGCCGCCGGCAGCGAAACCGTCGATCCATGGGACCCGCTGTCCGATCCGCTGGCAAAAGGCGCGGCCTTTGTGCCCGACTACATCGTTGACAAAACCGCGAAGGCCGACGGCATCAGATTGTTCAACACCGTGCAGGAAGCCATCAGCCGCGCGGTCGTCGACAGCATGGCCCATCCCGCCAAACGCCTTTACTTGCTGCTCAAGCCGGGCATCTATCAGGAGCTGGTCTACATCCCAGCCTCCACCGCGCCGATCACCATGTACGGCGAAGGCAAGGACGCAGGCGCCACCAAAATCACCGCCCGGCTGGATGCCTCCAACACCGGCGCCGACTACGCCCGGCAATACGATGCGCAATTCGCCAAGGCCGCTCCTGCGGTGCAAGCGATGTACGCGACCATCAAGGACCGCGCCCAGATCGGCACCTTCGGCACCGCCACCGTCTGGGTGCAGGACAGCGGCTTCCAGGCTCGCAACCTGACGTTCGAAAACGCCTACAACAAAGACACCGGCAACGCCCGCGCCGAAGCGCCCCCCAACGTCAACAACATCCACCACCAGGCGCTGGCGCTGCAGGTGGATGGCGCCGACAAGACGCAATTCGAAAACATTCGCCTGATCGGCTTCCAGGACACGCTGTACCTGAAGGCCCCGCAGCTAGCCAACACCTCGCGCAGCTTCTTCAACAAATCCTACATCGAAGGCGACGTCGATTTCATCTTCGGCGACAGCACCGCCTACTTCCACCAAACCGAAATTAAATCGCTGGGCGACCGTGGCCTGTCCTACGCCGCCGCGCCGGATACCCACGTCAAAACCAGGTACGGCTTCGTCTTCGACAACTGCCGCTTCACGCATGACGGCTCGCCCAACGCCGGCGCGGGCGCGTTCTACCTGCTGCGCCAGTGGTTCCACAACTCGCGCTGCACGCCCTATGACAAAGTCCCCGTCGATGGCTACGCCTGCACCTTCGGCCCCGCCAACGGCTACCAGGCGCCGAAAGGCACAGTCGCCAGGAACTCGCTGGAGGCAGTCGGAAAAATGATCGTCATGAATTCGCGCATCGGATCGCACATCAACCGCGCGGCGCCGTGGTCGGACTGGAACAAGAAAGGCACGCTGGCCTACCGCCCTGCCCAATACAACTCCGACGACCATTGGAACAACCTGATTAAAGCCGGCATCGATCCCGTCAAGGATCTCGGCTACACCGCAAAGCCATCGCCGGCGGAAGTCTTCCTCGGTGAGTTCAACAATTCGGACGAATAAGGAATACCGCATGACTATCAACACCCAGCGCCGCAGCCTGATGAAAGCCCTGCCGGCCGCCGCCGGCCTGTCGCTCGGCATGCCGGCGCGCGCCGCCACCGCGCCCGATCCGTGGCTGCAAGCGCAAGCCATCATCGACCGCGTCTCGCGGCCACTCACGTTCCGCAAGCAGGACTTCGTCATCACCGCCTATGGCGCGCAGACCTGCAAGATGGTCAAGGTCAAAGCCTGGATCTCGTTCGAGGAACAGGACACCGTCGATACCCCTGCCGCCGGATCGAGCGACTGCTACGCCGCCATCAAGGCCGCCATCAAAGCCTGCCACGAGGCGGGTGGCGGCCGCGTGCTGGTCCCGGCCGGGAACTGGTACTGCGCCGGCCCTGTGGTGCTGCTGTCGAACGTAAACCTGCACCTGAACGCCGGCGCGCAGATCTACTTCAGCAACAACCCCGCCGACTACGCCAAATACGGCGACATCGATTGCGGCAAACAAGGCAAGCTGACGATCTCGCGTTGGCAGAGCAACGACTGCCTGAACTTCTCGTCCATGATCTACGCCTACGGCCAGGACAACATCGCCCTGACCGGCGACGACTGGACCAGCACCCTGAACGGCCAGGGCGGCGTGCCGTTCAACGAACAGGGCGACTGCTGGTGGACCTGGAAGGGCAAGCTCAAAACGCTGAACGCAGTGGCGCAAGGCTCCACGCCCAACTTCACCAAGGGGAAGATGTCGGAGAATACCGAGAACCCGTTGAACGCCGAATCGCTGTCCACCATCGCACCGCGACTGACCGAGGCGGAACGCCTGCTGATACAAGGCGAAGACGCCCGCTGGCGCGCGGACGCGCAATACCTGCCGGCGCTGTCGGAAGCGGGCGTGCCGCTGTCCAGGCGCGTGTTCGGCCTGGGCCACTTCCTGCGGCCGCCGATGATACAGCTGATCGGGTGCACCAACGTGCTGCTGGAAGGCTACCACGTCACGCACACGCCGTTCTGGCAGCACCACCCTGTCCATTGTCGCAACATCGTCATCCGCAAGGTCCACTGCGAAAGCCTTGGTCCCAACAGCGACGGCTTCGATCCGGAAGCGTGCGACCATGTGCTGATCGACGGCTGCACCTTCGACACCGGCGACGACTGCATCGCCATCAAAGCCGGCAAGGATCTCGATACGCAGTATGGCCCATCGCAAAACATCGTGATCCAGAACTGCACCATGCAGAGCGGCCACGGCGCCGTCACGCTGGGCAGCGAGATGGCGGGCGGCATCCAGAACGTCTTCGCGCAGAAGCTGGTTTTCCAGAACATCAACTGGGCCACCAATCCCTTGAACACGGCGATCCGGCTGAAGACCAACCTCAATCGCGGCGGCTACCTGCGCAACTTCCATGTGCGCGATGTCTCGATACCGAACGGCGTGCAAACCAGCCCTTCGTTCTACGCATCGCTGCCGGGATCGCCGATACAATCGAAGACCGTCGCCACGGCGGCCGGCGCCATCGTCACTTTCGACTGCGACTACACGCCGCTCAGCGACAACGTCCGCACACGGCCGCCGGTGGTCAGCAACGTCCAGATCTCCAACATCAAGGTCGGCAACGTCAAGACCAAGGATGGCAAGGTGGTGTCGTGCTATCAAGCCATCGTGATTCTCGGCCCGGTGGCGTCGGACTACAACGGCCCGCTGCCGATGCCGGCGGTCGTTCCCGTCAGCGACGTCACCATCACCGACTGCGACTTCGGCCTGCCCGCCAACATGGCGCAGCCCTGGTTCCTCTACAATGTGCAGGGCCTGACACTGAAGAACGTCACGATCGGCGGCAAGGTCCATAACACGACGCTGTCCACCTGAGCGGGGTGGTCCGGCGCCATTTGATAACGGCGATATGGATTCGCATATACTGACGTGACTTACACGTCCGGAGTCCGCCATGCGACCACTGTTCATGCTGCTGTTGCTGTCTTCCGCCGCCGCGCAGGCGGCGCCCGTCGAGGCGCTCAAGCCGATGGCTTTCCTGGCCGGGCATTGCTGGAAGGGTGACTTCCCGGAAGGTAAGCAGAGCGACGAGCACTGCTTCCAGTGGCAGTACGAAGGCAATGTGCTGCGCGACGTGCACACGGTGCGCACGCCGGGCAAGCCGGACTATGTCGGCGAGACGATCTACTACTACGATTCAGCGGTCAGGCAGGTGGCGTTCCTGTACGTGGAAAACGGCGGCGGCTACAGCCGCGGCACGATGACGCCGACCACCACCGGCCTTGACTTCCCCGCCACGCAATACGTGGCCGACGGCCAGTCCCTCACCTACCGCGTCCGCTGGACGCCCGCAAGCGCCGACGCTTACGAGGCCTTCAGCGAAATGAACATCAAGGATAAATGGGTCACGCAGTTCAAGCTCGTGCTGAAGAAGCAGTAAGCGGCAGCGATCATTTCTTAGAGCCATTAGGAAAATAGAACGAGATAACCAACGTGACGATTGGCAGGGCACCTATCTTTACCAGCTCAGAGAGCTGCGCGGGTGCACTGTTCGCCGGATAGCAAGCATATCCAGCAATGATGCCTGAAGAGATGATCGCGAGTCCCAGTAATATCTGCTTGGCGAATTTCAATCGGTCGCTGGCGGAGACTTCAACGCTGGGGTGATCGCGAAATACACTTCCCGGAATATCGATGTCATGCTGTTCCGGCGTGGACATCATATCCCCGTCACGACACCTACTGCTTGCAGCCTGTTATCAGGCAAGCGGCGAACCAAACCAAGCGACGAGCCATCGCCCTTCTGCTTCTCATCATAAGCAACCTTCAGCAAAGCAAAAGCACGCAGCATTGCTTCTCCTTTACTAATTCCTCTGGCGCAGGCAATCATGTTGAGCGCATCGTCAACTTCAGGGGACATTTCCACAGTCATGCTTCTCATGATGCACCTCCGTCGCAGCACATTTGATAAAAATTATACTGCGCTTTTTTTTGCCAGCTTGTTTGAGAAAAGCCAAACGGGCGGACTAGAGTGTAACGTGGAAATAGTCGATGTCGACATAGCCGCCGTTTGTGGCGAACAGGCCCATTTGCGCGCCCACCCAGCGGCCCATGCGGGCGGTAAAAGATTTTCCGATGATGGTGTAATTCTGCTCGTCGCGGCTATATGAGAAGGTGGTTACGCCGCCCGGCCGCACTTGCATGCGCAGCCAGACTTGCGGGCCGGCCAGCTCGGCTCCGGCCTCCTCCTTCTCGCCACACGTGGCCTCGGTTTTGTAGCAGCTGACCAGCGCCAGCCTGGTCTTGCCGCCTTCGCGACGTGCGCCCAGCCATGCATAGTCGGCGCCGTACATGATCAGGCCCGCAGTGCCGCCCTCGCCCAACGCGCTCACATCCATCAGCGTCGTGACGGTGAACGATTCGGCCGGAAGTTTTTGCAGCAGCAGCGACGGCGCGTCCCACAGATTGCGGCCTGCAGGTTGGCCGTGCAGCCGCAGGTAACCCATGCGCGCAGACAGCGAATACCACTCGGGCTTCCAGTTCGCGTTCCACTGCCATTGAAGGCCGAGCGACGCGCCGTCGAATTCGTCGCTGGTCGCAGGCGCCGTGGCGGCGTGCCCCGCCACCGGTTTGCGATATTGCAGCACCGGCTGCCCCGTGCCTTTGCCATCCACGTCCTCACCGATCACCGGCCAGCCATCGCGCCACCGCATCGGCTGCAGATGCACCACGCGGCCGTAGGCGCGCTTGTCCTGGAAGTGGATGAACCAATCCGCCCCCGCCTGGGTGCGCACCCACGCGCCTTGATGCGGGCCATTGACCGGCGTGCGTCCCTTCGCCATCACGATCCTGTCCTCGTAAGGCCCGTCGATGCTGCGCGAACGGAACACCGACTGCCAGCCGAATTCCACGCCGCCCGCTGGCGCGAAGACGTAGTAGTAGCCGTCATGCTTGTACAGCTTGGGTCCTTCCAGCGTGGTGTAGTTGGGCAGGCGGTTGCCGTCGATGACGGTCTTGCCCGCGTCGTCCAGCATGCGGCTGGCGTCCGGCGCCATGCGGCGCAAGTTCAGTTGGTTGGCGATGCCGGCGCGGCTCTTGGCCCACGCGTGCAGCAGGTAAGCCTGGCCATCGTCATCCCACAGCGGCGCCGGATCGATGATGCCCTTGCCGGCCAGCAGAAGACGCGGTGCGCTCCAGGGCCCGGCGAATTCGGTCGCCGTCATCACGTAGACGCCGAAATCAGGATCGGGATAGAAGATCCAAAACTTGCCGTCGTGGTGGCGCAGGCACGGCGCCCACACGCCCTTGCCATGCTGCGGCGACGCGAAGACATCCAGCGGCAGCTGCTGCGGCAGGGCGTGGCCGACCAGCATCCAGTTCACCATGTCCGGCGATTGCAGCAACGGCAGGCCGGGCGCGTTGTTGAAGCTGGAGGAAGTCAGGTAGTACATGTCGCCGACGCGGATCGCGTCGGGATCGGAATAGTCGGCGTGCAGCACCGGGTTTTGATACTGACCGTTGCCCAGGTCGGGCATCCACGGCGACGCCACCGGTGCGGCGCCACATGCGGCCAGCAAGGCCGCAAACAGAAAGGGCAGAAGCCTGTTCAGCATCTGCCCCGTCATTACAGTCCGAACGGCGTTTCCGCCACGCCCTGAACACCAGGCCGCAGCAGCGCGACTGCACCGCCCCACTCCGCGTCCTCCGGCTTGCCGGAGACGATGGACGTGATCATCAGCGTATCCAGATCCTTGCCGCCGAACGCGCACATCGCAGGCTTGAGCATCGGCACGTCGATGCGGCGATCCAGCTTGCCGTCCGGCGTGAAGCGCAGCACGCAGCCGCCGTCGTTACCGCAGATCCAGTAGCAACCGTCGCTGTCGATGGCGGCGCCGTCGGGACGGCCCACATGCGTCGACATGTCCGCGAACACGCGACGGTTGGACGGCACGCCATCGGCTATGTCGTAATCGAAGGCCCAGACCATGCGCCGCGCCGGATGCGAATCCGACAGGTACATGGTGCGGCCGTCCGGCGAGAACGCCAGGCCGTTCTGCGTGAGCAGCTCCGACACCACCGGCGCCGAAATGCCACGCACCGCATCATAGCGATACAGCTCGCCGACCGCGCGCGCGGCCGACATGTCCATGAACATGGTGCCGCTCCAGAAGCGCCCCTGACGGTCGCAGCGGCCGTCGTTGAAGCGCATGCCCTCGCCCAGCCCGGCGGCGGGCGCCGCCAGCCTGGTCTGGACTACGGCTTCCGCCTCGCCCAGCTCCAGGCTGAAGATGCCCGTCTCCATGCCGGCGATCAGCCCACCGTCCGCCTTGGCCGCCACGCAGGCGACCATTTCGGTGCTGGTCCAAAAGCGCGCCGCGCCGCTGACGCCGTCCAGGCGCCAAACGCGTTTGGCGGGAATATCGACCCAGTACCAGGCCGATTCCGCCGTGCTCCACGTTGGGCTTTCGCCCACCGTGCAGCAAATGTCGCTTATGCGTTCCATGCCAGGTCGCCGTTGACGACACGCGGAATGTTTTGCGGGTTGGCGTCAGCCAGCGACTCAGGCAGCAGGTACGAAGGCACATCCTGATAGCACACAGGACGCAGGAAACGGTCGATGGCCGAAGCGCCGACCGACGTCGTGCGGCTGTCGGAGGTCGACGGGAACGGGCCGCCGTGCACCATCGCGTGCGACACTTCCACGCCGGTGCCGAAGCCATTGAACAGGATGCGGCCCACTTTGCGTTCCAGCGTAGGCATCAGGCGCGCCGCCAGTTCGCGGTCGTCGGCGGTGGCGTGGACGGCAGCGGTCAGCTGGCCTTCCACATGTTCGGCCACGGCCAGCATTTGCGCCTCATCGTCGCAGACCACCAGCAGCGAGGTCGGTCCGAAGATCTCGCCTTCCAGCGCGGTATTGGTCAGGAAGGACTTCGCGTCCACCTGGTACAGGAAGGCCTGCGCGGCGCACGGTGCGTCCGTGCCCTGGCCTGCGGCGACCTGCTGCACGCCGTCGATGGCGGCCAGGCCGCTGACGCCGGAGACATAGGCTTTGTGGATGCCGGGGGTCAGCATGGTGGTCGCGCTCTTCGCGCCCAGCGTGCCCGATACGGCGGCCACGAAGGCTTGCAACTTGTCGCTCTTCAGGCCGACCAGCATGCCTGGGTTGGTGCAGAACTGGCCCGAGCCCAAGGTCAGCGAATCGGCGAAGGCTTGCGGCAGCTTGGCGTTATCCAGTGCGCCCGGCAGCAGGAAGACTGGATTGATCGAGCTCATTTCGGCGTAGACCGGAATCGGCTCTTTGCGCGCGGCAGCGGTGCGCATCAGCGCCAGGCCGCCCGAACGCGAACCGGTGAAGCCCACGGCCTTGATCGCAGGATGGCTGACCAGGTTCTGGCCGATGGTCTGGCCGGAGCCGATCAGCATCGAGAACACGCCTTCCGGCATGCCGCATTCCTGGGCAGCCTTGGCGACCGCCTTGCCGACCAGTTCAGAGGTACCCAGGTGGGCCGAGTGGGCCTTGACCACCACCGGGCAGCCGGCAGCCAGTGCCGACGCGGTATCGCCGCCGGCCACCGAGAACGCCAGCGGGAAGTTCGATGCGCCGAACACGGCGACCGGGCCCAGGCCGATCTTGCGCAGGCGCAGATCGCTGCGCGGTGGCGTGCGTTCCGGCAGCGCGCTGTCCAGCGTCGCCGATTGGAAGCGGCCGTCGCGCACGACTTTCGCGAACAAACGCAGCTGGTTGCAGGTACGGCCACGCTCACCTTCGAGACGGGCTTGCGGCAGACCGCTTTCCTGCATCGCGCGTTCGATCAGCGCAGGGCCGATGTCCATAATGCGGTCGGCGATGGTTTCCAGGAACTTGGCGCGCGCTTCCAGGCCGGTGGCGCGGTAGATGTCGAAAGCCTGGTCGGCCAGTTCGCAGGCGCGCTGCAGGTCGGCGGCGCCGGCCAGGCCGAAGGCCGGTTCGATTTCCACGTTACGCGATGGATCGATCGCCTTCATCGTGCCTTCTTTGCCCAAGACCGCGCTGCGGCCGATAACCATTTCACCAGCAACTTGCATAATGACTCCTCAATGTATGAAAAGCGCGGACGAGCCGCGCTTGTTTTATATTTGTCGCCGCCGCAGGGATTACTGAGCGCCTTGTTTGCGGATCAGTTTATCCAGCATGTCGCATTCTTCCGCAGTCAGATCGGTCAGTGGTGCGCGCACCGGGCCTGCATCGTGGCCCACCAGGCGTGCACCCGCTTTAACAATACTCACTGCGTAGCCGGCCTTGCGGTTACGTATCTCCAGGTATGGCAGGAAGAACTCGTCCAGCATGCGGTTTTGTTCGGCGTGATTGTCCGACGCGACGGCATGGTAGAAGTCCATCGCCAGTTTCGGCATGAAGTTGAATACCGCCGACGAGTATACCGGAGTCCCCAAAGCCTTGTACGCGGCCGCGTAAACTTCGGCGGTCGGCAGGCCGCCCAGGTAGCTGAAGCGGTCGCCCATCTTGCGCCAGATCGAGACCATCAGCTCGATGTCGCCGACGCCGTCCTTGAAGCCGACCAGGTTAGGGCAACGGTCGGCCAGCTTGGCCAGCGAGTCCGGCGTCAGGCGGCAGTTGGCGCGGTTGTAGACCACCACGCCCAGCTTGGTCGCCTTGCAGACTTCGGCGACGTGTTCGATCAAGCCATCCTGGCTTGCTTCGGTCAGGTAGTGCGGCAGCAGCAGCAGGCCCTGCGCGCCAACGCGCTCGGCTTCCTTGGCGTAGGCTGCGGCCACGCGGGTCGGGCCGCCGACGCCGGCCAGGATAGGCACTTGGCCGGCGCAGGTGTCGACGGCGGTCTTGATGATGTCGGTGTATTCGTTGGCCGTCAGCGAGAAGAACTCGCCCGTGCCGCCGGCGGCGAACAGCGCGGTGGCGCCGTAGGGAGCCAGCCATTCCAGGCGCTCGATATAGGTCGACTTGCGGAAGTTGCCTTCAGCGTCGAAGTCGGTGACCGGGAACGACAGCAGGCCGGAGGAAAGAATTTTTTTAAGGTCATTCGGTTGCATAAGGTCTCCAATAATCGACAGCGCATCTCAGGACGGGGAATTCGGCGGCTGCGCGCCACCTGTTGTATGACATCGTACAACTATCTTCGTGAGTGAGCAAGCGATTTAGCGAAATCCGCCGAATCGCCCCGCTATCGTTGCTTTTTATGCAGTCTGGCCGGCGGCGATGCCTTCTTGCGCGCGGCGCAGGCGCTCGCGGCTGTTGCTCAGGTGGGTGCGCATGGCGGCGCGGGCCGCCTCGGCGTCCTTGCGCAGGATGGCGTTGTAGATGTCGTCGTGCTCGCGGTTGAGGCGTTCCAGGTACACGGCCGGATCGTCATGCGCCAGCTGCGCCGAATTGACGCGCGCGCGCGGGATGATGGTGTTGCCTAGGTCGCTGAGGATGTCGACGAAATAGCGGTTGCCGGTCGCTTGCGCGATCAGCAGGTGGAAGGCGACGTCCGATTCCACCGAGCCGGGACGGCCCTGCGAATGCTGGATGCGCTTGAGCACCGCGCCCATCTCCTGTACTTGCTCCTCGGTGCGGCGGGTGGCGGCCAGCCAGGCGGCCTCGGTCTCCAGGCTGATGCGCAGCTCCAGGATGGCCAGCACGTCGCCGATGGTGCGGATGGTGTCGGCCGAGATGCGCAGGTTGGCCGGCTGCGGCTCCAGCACGAAGGTGCCGATGCCGTGGCGGGTCTGCACCAGCCCCGCCGCCTGCAGGTGCGAGATGGCCTCGCGCACCACGGTGCGGCTGACGCCGTGGATCTCCATGATGACCGACTCGGTCGGCAGCTTTTCGCCCGGCTTCAGGGTGCCGGCCTGGATGCTGTTGGTGAACGCCTCGACCACGCCCTGGGCGAGGTTGCGATGCTTCTTCTTCGGCACGAGGACGGTAGGAGCGGACATGGGAGCGGCGGCGGTCTGGTTCATGGTCTTTTTACTGTTGTATGACGACTGTTAGCATACACGCTTCTGGCGTGTCGCACGATCCGCATATTGCCAGACTTTGGGCAACAATTGTGCCTTAGACACTATTTTCGGCACGATTAGTGCATATGGACTAGTTCGTTAAACAACACTCAGGCCAGCAGCGCGGCGCTCATGGAGGCGGCTTCGTCGGCCGATTCGAACAGGATTTGCTCCAGCGCGGCGTTATCGTCGAAGAAGCCGGCCAGGCTGGCGTGTTCGCGTTGCGGCGCCAGCGGCGACGGCACGGGGGCCAGGTGCTTGGCGATCAGCAGGGTATCGCGCAGGCCCAGCGGCGGCGGCGTCAGCGTGGCGCCGCGCAGCGAGACGATGGCCTGGCTGACCGGCTCCGGGATCGCCATCTTCTTCATGATTTCGCGGGTGATGATTTCCTGCGCCGCGGCCATCCAGTCTTCGGGATCGTCGAGCAGGCCGGGGATGTCGTCGGCGCGCGCCAACAGGTAGAAGCCCCCTGCCTCGTGCACGATGCCGGCGAACAGCGCGGTATCGGCGTCGGTGCGGGTCAGCTTGCGGGCGATCACGTGGGACAGCGCGGCCACGTGGGCCGAGTGGCGCCACAGTTGTTCGGCCTGGGCGCGCAAGGCTGCGTCGCGGATGCGGCTGCCGAACTGGCGCACCACCATCGCGGCGGCCATCGTGTACAGGTTGCGGAAGCCGACCCGCTGCACCGCCGCGCGCACGCTGGTGACCGGCGCGCCGCCGCGGTTGAACACCACCGCATTGGCCAGCGCCACGGTGCGCGCGGCCAGCAGCGGCTCGCCCAGCACCTTGCGGATCACGTCTTCGGTGTCGCAGTCGGGATCGGCCAACGCCAGTTGCAGACGCAAAGCGGCATTGACGCTGGTTGGAAAAACCAGCTCCCCCTTTGAAGCCTGGGCAACAATCTCAGCGTAGTCTTTTAGTTTTTCCATGGAAACATTATACCGTGGAAAACTGGGGTCAAGTCTGACATTCGGACACGAACTCCGCCGTAGCGGCCGCTACGGCGGAGTTCGTGTCCGAATGTCAGACTTGACCCCGGGGCTTACTTGACCCCGGGGCTTACAGGTGAGCGGCGATCTGCGGCAGCAGCTCGTCGAAGGTGCGGCCTTTGCCGTTTTCACCGATGGCGTGCATCTTCCATTCGCCGTTGTGGCGATACAACTTGGCCATGATCTGCGCCGAGTGCGCGCCCTGCACGGACAGGTTGAAACGCGCCACTTCCTTGCCGCTGCTGGCGTCCAGCAGGCGGCAGTAGCCGTTCTCCACTTGCTCGAAAGTCTGGCCGGTGAAGCTGTTCACCGTGAACACCAGGCTCTTGATCGTGGACGGCACGGCGTTCAGGTCGACGTTGATCTGCTCATCGTCGCCATCGCCGGCGCCGGTGCGGTTGTCGCCGGTGTGCTGGATGCTGCCATCCTTGCTCTTCAACTGGCGGAACCAGATCACGTCGACCGGCGCGCCGGACTCGTTGAACATCACGCACGAGGCGTCCAGGTCGACCGCCTCGGTCTTCGAGCCGAAGCCCAGGAAGCCCTTGGTCTTGATCGCATCCCAGCCCAGGCCCATGGTCACGCGGCCCAATGCGCCGCCCGATTCCTTGGCCAGTGAGATCTTCTGGCCCTTGCTTAAACTGACTGTCATCTTGCTACTCCTTAGAATTTACTGCGCAACGCCGCGCTGCGCCCAGGCCTGGAATGCCGCGCCGTTGCGCGAGCAGATCAGGATTTTTCCGTGGCCGGAAAAGCGCAGCACCATGCCTTCGCCGCTGGTCTGGCTGTTGACCAGATTGCTCAGAAAGCCGCTGTTGCCGCCGGTGGTGACCGAGATTTCGTAGCGCAGCGCGCTATCCCATGCCACCACATGCGAGTTATCGATAATCACATCGCGCCCCGGCGTGACGTCCAGTTGCGACATCGAGCCGAAGCCCGACACCGCCACCTGGCCGACGCCCGCGGTCTCGGTGATGAAAAAGCCGCCGCTCTGCGCGAACAGCGCATTGCCCAGGCTTTGGGTACGCACCTTCAACTCGACGCCGGAGGTGGCGGCGACGAAGGCGCCGTCGCTCAGCATGTACTGCCGCTGGCCGACGTCGAGCACCTGCATCGCTCCCGGCAGGCGCGGCGCCAGCAAACAATCGCCCTCGCCGCGCACTGCCTCGATGTGCTGCTGGAAGAAGGACTCGCCGTTGGCGAAGCGGCGCATGATGGCCGCGCCGATGCCGCCGGTGACCTTGCCCTTCAGATCAAGCGCCGCTTCCATCATCACCATCGCATCCGACTCGCAGTAGATTTTTTCACCGTGAGCCAGCGAGACGTGCAGGAAGGGATCGATGTCGCCGGTGATCGAAAATTTAGGCATGGTGGAGTCCTTTCTTCTTCAGGTTAAAAATTAAACGCGCACGCCGAACGACGACGCCAGCGGACCGAGGCCGCCCTTGAAGCCCTGGCCGACGGCCTTGAACTTCCAATCGGCGCCGTTGCGATACACCTCGCCGAAGATCATCGCAGATTCGGTCGAACCGTCTTCGGACAAGTCGTAGCGGGCGATCTCGCCGTTGCCGGCGCCGTTCAGGCAGCGGATGAAGGCCTTCTGCACCATGCCGAAGTTCTGGCGGCGCTCGTCGCCTTCGTGGATCGTCGCGCAGATGGCGATGCGTTCCACGTCGGCCGGCACGCGGGTCAGGTCGATGGTGACGGTTTCGTCGTCGCCATCGCCGGCGCCGGTGCGGTTGTCGCCGGAGTGGCTCACCGACTGGTCCGACGATTTCAGGTTGTTGTAGAAGATGAAGTCGTTGTCGGCGCGGACCTTGCCGTCGACTTTCAACAGGAAGGCCGAGCCGTCCAGGTCGAAGTCCTTGCCGTCGGTGCTGCGTACATCCCAGCCCAGACCAACCACGATTTTCGACAGGCCTGGCGCTTCTTTGCTCAGATTGACGTTGCCGCCTTTTTGCAGACTGATTGCCATGATGTGATGCTCCTAAAAAGAGAACCGGACTTTATTGCTTACTTCCGTACTACAGGCGGCGGACCGTGTCCGTAATTAACGGTCCGCCGAATTCTTTACGCTGCGATAGCGACAGCGGCTTCCTTGTGACGGCGATGACGCACCGAGGACCACAGCGAGGCGCCGATGAAGGCCACGCCTATCAGCCCGGTGAACAGTTCCGGGATGTGGAACTTCATACTCGCCAACATGATCGCGGCCAGGATACCGATCGCATAGTGCGCACCGTGCTCCAGGAAGACGAATTCGTCGAGCGTGCCCTTCTTCACCAGGTACACCGTCAGCGAGCGGACGAACATCGCGCCAATCGCCAGGCCCAACATGATGATTACGACGTCGGTGGTGATGGCGAACGCGCCGATCACGCCGTCGAAGCTGAACGAAGCATCGAGCACTTCGAGGTACAGGAAACCACCGATACCGCCACGCTTGACCAGGTCACCGACATTGCTGCCTTCCTCTTCCTTCTCCAGCAGGTTGCTGACCGCGTCGACGCCGACGTAGATCAGGATGCCCCACAGGCCGGACACCAGCACCACCAGCTTTTGCGCCTCGCCTACCAGGCCCATAGAGCCCAGTAGGACGGCCAGCGCAATCATTACCGAGATCGAGGAGACCTTGCCCAGCGAGCCGAGTTTCTTCTCGACGTTGCCCAGCCAGTGGACTTCTTTCTCGTCATCGAACAGGAAGTTCAGGAACACCAGCAGCAGGAACATGCCGCCGAAAGCCGCCACTTCCGCGTGGTGATTCGTCAGGTGCATCGAATACGTCTTCGGGTCGTTCAGCGCCAGGTGCCACACATCCATGATGCCGATGTCCGCAGCCACCGCCACGATCACCAGCGGGAACAGCAAGCGCATGCCGAACACCGCGATGATGATGCCGACGCCGAGGAACAGCTTCTGCCAGTAGTCGTCCCAGGTCTTGAGCACGGAGGCGTTGACCACCGCGTTATCGAACGACAGCGACACTTCCATCGCCGCCAGGATCGCGGCGATACCCACGGCGGACAAGGCGCCGCTCCAGCCAGACAGTTCGTAGCCCCACCAGCCCGCTGCAGCAAGGCAGAGGAACGTGACGAGGAATGACACTTTGAAGTGTTTCATTCTTTTCTCTCATGGATATAAATCGATGGGATGCAGTGTAGAGAACAATGCGTTTTTTAAAAATAGAAGATAATTGAAGTATTACTTCGTAAAAGCAGAAGATCATGAAAACCAGCGGACTCAATTTTCGACATCTGTACTTCTTCTGGATGGTGGCCAAGGAAGGCGGCGTCACGCGCGCGGCAGAGCGCCTGGGGCTGGCCGTGCAGACCATCAGCATGCAACTCGCATCGCTGGAACAATCGATCGGCAAGCAGCTGCTGGAGCCGCAGGGCCGCAGGCTGGTGCCGACCGAGGCGGGCAAGCTGGCGCTCACCTACTGCGACCAGATCTTCCTGCTGGGCGACCAGTTGCAGGACGCGCTGGACGAAACGGAGGCGAGCAAGATGCGGCTGACGGTCGGCATCTCCGACTCGCTGCCCAAGCTGATCGCCTACCGCCTGCTGCAGGCGACGCAGCAGCTGGAGCAGCAGGTGCGGCTGGTGTGCATGGAGGATGAATTCGAATCGCTGCTGGCCGACCTGGCGCTGGGCAAGCTGGACGTGGTGCTGACCGACCGCGCCGTGCGCGCCGGCGGCAGCCTGAAGGTGTTCAGCCACTTGCTGGGCGAAAGCGACATGAAGCTGTACGGTGTGCCCAAGCTGGCGCGCAAGTACCGGCGCAACTTCCCGGACAGCCTGCACGGCGCGCCGCTGCTGCTACCGACCCGCAACAACGCCCTGCGCGGCCGCATCGACGCCTGGCTGGTGCAACACCAGGTGCGGCCGGACATCGTCGGCGAGTTCGAGGACAACGCCATGCTGAACACTTTCGGCCGCAACGGCCTGGGCCTGTTCTTCGCGCCGTCGGCGCTGGCGCAGGACATCGAGGAGCAGTTCGGCGCCGTGCTGGTGGGCGACGCGCCCGAGCTGCGCGAACAGTTCTACGCCATCTCCAACGCCCGCAAAATCACGCATCCGGCGATCGAAGCCATCCTGTCGGCGGTCCATAGCGGGCCCTTCGCCATCGCCGAATAGGCTAAGATGCTGGTTTTGACTACCTGAGCCACCGCTCGGCCCCTATGCAAAACCTCATGCTTGTCGTGCTCGCCGTGTTCCTGGTCGCGCTCAATGGATTCTTCGTGGCGGCCGAATTCGGCATCGTCACGCTGCGCAAGACGCGCGTGCGCGCCATCGCCAAGACGCAGGGACTCAGGGGCCGCATCCTCGGCAAGGTGCACGGCGAGCTGGACGCCTACCTGTCCGCCTGCCAGCTGGGTATCACGCTGGCCTCGCTGGGCCTGGGCTGGGTCGGCGAGCCGGCCTTCGCCGGCCTGCTGGAGCCGCTGCTGCACGCGGTTGGCGTCAGCTCGCCGGAGATCGTCCACGGCGTCGCCTTCGTGTTCGCCTTCTGCGTGATCTCCTTCCTGCACATCGTGGTCGGCGAACTGGCGCCGAAGTCGCTGGCGATCCGCATGCCGGAAGTGATCGGCCTGTGGAGCGCGCTGCCGCTGTACGGCTTCTACTGGGCCATGTACCCCTTCATCTGGGTGCTCAACGCCAGCGCCAACATGGTGCTGGGACTGGCCGGCTTGTCCGGCAAGGGCGGCCACGACAGCCACTATTCGGTCGACGAACTCAAGCTGATCCTGCGCACCAGCCAGCCGGGCGAGAAGTTCAACGAGGACGAGCGCAACATCCTGGCCCACTCGCTCGATTTCAGCGACCTGGCGGTGTCCGACTTGATGCGCCCGATTAACGAGGTGATCGGCCTGTATGCCAACCGTCCGCTGAACGACAACCTGCAAACCATGTTGCGCAACCGCTTCAGCCGCTACCCCTACTACGACAAGGACGGCGAGACCGTGCTGGGCGTGGTGCACCTGAAGGACCTGTTCTTCGCCCAGCAGTCCGGCAAGCCGGTGACCGACCTGGTGCCCTTCCTGCGCCCGGTGGAGACGATTTCCGCCCGCACCCCGGCGCTGGAGCAGTTCCGCCGCTTCCGCGACGGCGCGCCCCACTTCGCGCTGATCGGCGAGAAAGGCAAGCGCCCGCTGGGCTTCATCACGCTCGACAACCTGCTGGGCGCAATGGTGGGCGAAATCCACGACGAATTCCGCCTCAACGAGAACGATTGGCTCAAGCAGCCCGACGGCACCCTGGTCGGCAAGGCCAGCTTGCCTATCTTCTCGCTGGAGCGCACACTGGGCATAGACATCGAAAACGAAGGGCTGGGCCTGGAAGAGGTAGAATCGGTGGGTGGCCTGATCATGCTGAAACTGGGCGATATCCCAAAACAGGGCCAACGCATCAGTTTCCGCGGTTTCGACATCGTCGCCAAGAAAATGAACGGTCCGCGCATCCTGCTGGTCAAGGTCATTCCCAAGGATGACACCGAGGATAACGCCGACCTGGACTAACCGATGGGAGGAGTCATGCTCAGTCGCCTTGTCCTTCGTTGCGCCCTGAGCTGTACCCTGCTCTGCGCCACCGGCGCCGGCGTGGCCGAGCCGCGCAGCGGCTGCCAGCATCTGCGGGTCGCCTTCTACGAGGACGGCGCGCTGTTCTACCATGCCGCCGGCGGCGGCTGGACCGGCATCGACAAGGATGTGGTCGACGAGCTGGTGCGACGGCTCGGCTGCACCATCGAGCCGAGCGTCGATTCCCGCGTGCGCATCTGGGCCGGCCTCGGCAGCGGCAGCATCGATATGTCGGTGTCCGCGATTCCCTTGCCCGAGCGCGAAAAGATCGGCCGCTTCGTGCCCTATATGACGGGCCGCAATTTCGTCTTGTTGCACAAGGAGCTCAGCGGGCGCCTGCACAGCATGGACAACTTCCTGGCCCATCCGCAATACAAGATTGCCGTGGTCAAGAGCTACAAGCATGGCCACTCCTACGAAGTCTGGCTGGCCAAGCTGCGCGAGCAGGGCCGCGTGTTTGAAACGGCCGACCACCTGGCGATGATGCGATTGTTCAAGCTGGGCCGGGTGGACGCGGTGATGGCCACGCCGACCACCTGGTATCCGCTGGTCAAGCAGGAACAGCTGGCCGGCACCTACAGCGTGATGGATTGGGCGCCGCGCGAGAATATGGTGTCGGGACTGGTGCTGTCGCGCCGGAACGTCGACGCCGCCACGGTGGCCCGCTTCAGCCAGGCGATCCGCGCCATGCGCGAAGACGGCACGCTGCGCCGCATCTTCGAGCGCCACACCGACGCCGAGCGCGCCGGGCAGATGCTCAATTTCTAGACGGTTTCGTCGCCGGTCCAGTTGCGCAGCAGGCCCAGCGCCACCGCCAGCAAGGTCGGGCCGATGAACAGGCCGACAAAGCCGAACGCCAGCACGCCGCCCATCACGCCCAGCAGCACCAGGATGAACGGCAGGCTGCTGCCGCGGCTGATCAGCATGGGCTTGACGACGTTGTCGACGCCGCTGATCAGGAACATGCCCCACACCAGCATGAAGATGCCCCAGCCGGTATGCCCCTGGTTGAACAGCCAGATCGCCGCGCCGCCCCAGATCAGGGGCGGGCCGACCGGGATCAGCGAAAACAAAAAGGTCGCCACCGACAGCAGCGCCACGGCCGGCACGCCGGCGATCAGGAAGCCGACGGCGGCCACGCCGGCCTGCGCCAGCGCCGTGCCCAGCAGGCCGTACATGACGCCGCGCACGGTGCGGCTGACGGTGTCGGCCACGGCCGTGCTTTGTCTGCCGATCAGCTTGTCCATCAGCGAGGCCAGCGCCGCCAGCAGCGTCTGGCCGTCGCGGTACAGGAAGAAGCTGACGAACACCGCCAGGCTGACCTGGGCCACGCCGCTGCCGAGCACCATGCCGCCGCCCAGCACGAAGCGGCGCGCCGGCTCCAGCAGGTTCTTGGCGACGTTGAGCAATTCCTCGCGGCTGCCCAGCAGCTTGCGCAGATAGGTGTCGGCCGCCTCGCCCACCAGCGGCACGTCCTTCAGCCAGGCGGGCGGCGCCAGTGTGCCGCTTTCGAGGCTGGCTTTGATCTGGTCGTAGAAATCGCTGGCGTTGTCGGCCACGTTCCACGTCACCAGCGCCAGCGGCACGATGATCAGCACGGTCAGACCGACGCTCATGATGGCGGCCGCCAGCCAGCGGCGCTGCCTGCAGCGCGCCAGCAAGCCCAGGTACAGCGGCCAGCTGGAGATGGTGATGGCGGCGGCGAACAGGATCGCGGCCAGGAACGGCCGCAGCACGGTCAGGCAGCCGATCACCAGCAGGACGATGGCCGCGAGGCGGGTGTAAGGCTGGAAGCGTTGCTGCATCAAGGCTGGGCCAGCAGCAGCTTCAGGTCATGCACGATGGGCGCCGGGCCTTGGCCGGAGCGCACCAGCAGGCGGATCTTGCCCTGCTTGTCGAACACATAGCTGGCGGCCGTGTGGTCCATCGTATAGCTGCCCGGCGTCTTGCCCGGCACCTTGGCGTAGAACACCTTGAATTCCTTGCCGACGGCGGCGGTCTGTTCGGCGGTGCCGTACAGGCCGAGGAAGCGCTTGTCGAAGGCCGGCACGTATTCGGCCAGCAGCTGCTGGGTGTCGCGCTCGGGGTCGACGGTGACGAACAGCACCTGCACCTGGTCGGCCTGCGGGCCCAGCTCCTTCATCGCGGCCGCCATCTCGGCCATCGTGGTCGGGCATACGTCAGGGCACTGGGTATAGCCGAAGAACATCAGCACGACCTTGCCCTTGAAGTCGGCCAGGGTGCGCGGCTTGCCGTTGTGGTCGGTCAGCGCGAAGTCCTTGGCGTATGGCAGGCCGGTCAGGTCGGTGTTGGTGAACTCCACGCGCGGCGCGGCGGCGCGGCGCTCGCAGGCGGCCAGTAATGCGGACAGGGCCATCAGGCCGATGACGAGCAGTTTTTTCATGGTCAGTATTTAAAGTAGTGGTCCACCAGCAGCGCCAGGAACAGCAGCGACAGATAGATGATCGACCAGGTGAAGGCCTTGCGGGCGACCAGGTCGGTGTAGTGGCGGTAGATTTTCCACGCGTGGTGCAGGAACACGGCGTTCAGCGCGACGGCGCTGGCCAGGTAGATCAGGCCGCTCATATGCACCGCGTACGGCAGCAAGGTGGTGGCGGCCAGCGCGATCGAATACAGCCAGACGTGGAACTGCGTGAACTTCATGCCGTGCGTGACCGGCAGCATCGGCAGGCCGGACTTGGCGTAGTCGTCGCGGCGGTACATGGCCAGCGCCCAGAAGTGCGGCGGGGTCCAGACGAAGATGATCAGCACCAGCAGCCAGGCTTGCATCGGCACGTCGTTGGCGACGGCGGCCCAGCCCAGCGCCGGCGGCATCGCGCCCGACAGGCCGCCGATGACGATGTTCTGCGGCGTGGCCGGCTTCAGTATCATGGTGTAGATGATGGCGTAGCCGACGAAGGTGACAAAGGTCAGCCACATGGTCAGCGGGTTCACCAGCGCGTACAAAATCCACATGCCGGCGCCGCCGATGACGGTGGCGAAGATCACGGTCTGGATGACGCTGATGTCGCCCATCGCCATCGGGCGGCGGGCGGTGCGGGCCATGCGGGCGTCGATCTCGCGCTCGGCCAGGCAGTTGACGGCGAAGGCGGCGCCGGCCAGCAGCCAGATGCCGACCGTGGCGGCCACCAGTAGGCGCCAGTCCGGCATGCCGTCGCTGGCGAGGAACATGCCGATCACGGCGCAGAAGACGGCCAGTTGCGTGACGCGGGGCTTGGTCAGCGCCCAGTATTGGGAGGCCCGGCTGGCGGGTTTGGAGGTGGCGGTATGTGTGGTCATTAGTGGGGCTTAGTGATGCTTACTTTTGCCGGGCAGCGGGAGTGTGCGAGGATGCCGCGCCCGAGGCTGCCTTTTTTGCAATATCGTACTGGTACTTAGCCTTGTAGTTTAACATGGTCAGTAACAGCACCAGCAACGCCGCCCCGGCGTTGTGCAACACCGCGATCATCAGCGGCAAGCTGAGGTAGATGGTGGCGACGCCGGTGGCGATCTGCGCCGCCAGCGTCAGCGCCAGGTAGCGGGCGGTTTTGTGCAGCGCCCGGTGTTCCCAGGCGCGCCAGGCCGTGTAGCCGGCCAGCAGCGCCACCAGCAGGCCGAAGTTGCGGTGCACCCAGTGGATCGCCGTCAGCGCCGCGAACGGCAGGTAGTGGCCGGCGGCGGTCTTGCCCAGCTCGCGCCACAGGGTGAAGCCGTGTTCGAAGTCCATGTCCGGCACCAGCTTGCCGCCGCACAGCGGGAAATCGGTGCAGGCCAGGGTGGCGTAGTTGGTGCTTGTCCAGCCGCCCAGCGCCAGTTGCACCAATAGCAAAATTGCCGACGCGCCCGCCAGCAGGCGGATGTTGCGCATCGCCGGCGGCGAGGCCGTCACCGTGCGCACCGGCGCGATCAGCTGGTTCTGGCGGCCGCCGTACCACGCCAGCAGGGCCAGCAGGCCCATGCCCAGCAGCAGGTGGGTGGTGACGATCACCGGTTGCAGCTTCAGGGTCACGGTCCAGGCGCCGAACGCGCCCTGCAGGCAGACGAACAGGAACAGCACGGTCGGCAGCCACGGCGCGTATTCCGCGCGCGTGCCCTGCGACTTGCGCCATTGATACCAGGCCTGCGCCATCATCGCCACAATCAGCACACCGATCGCCATCGCCAGGTAGCGGTGGATCATCTCGATCCAGGCCTTGAACACGGTCACCGGGCCGGTCGGCAGCAGCGCTTCGGCCGCAGTGATCTGCTCGTGCGCCAGGAAGGGATTGGCGGCGCCGTAGCAGCCAGGCCAGTCCGGGCAGCCGAGGCCGGAATCGGTCAGGCGCGTGAAGGCGCCGAACACGATCAGGTCGAAGGTCAGGAACACGCAGACCCAGACCAGCTTGCGGTATTTGTTGGCGTCGGACGAGGTCCACACCAGCGACAGCGGCAGCAGCGCCACCAGCAGCGCCGTCACGGCCATTTGAGCGAGAGTGGTGGAATGCATGATCAGCCTATCGCGGAAGCCTTCAGCAGCTTGCTGATGTCCTTGTGGACTTTCTTCACCTTCTCGGTGTCGCTGGAGACGGCGCCTTTCGGGAAGCGCATCATCAGGTTGCCCAGCGGGTCGATCAGGTAGATGTGGTCGGACACGCGGTCGCCGGCGCCCTGCTCCAGCGGCAGCCATTGGTCGATGACGGCGGCCGGCGCGCGCAGCATGCGGGTGCCGTCGTTGACGCGCATCAGCAGCGTATCGAGTGGCTGGTCGTCGGTGATCATCCAGACGCGCTCGATGCGCTCCATCTCCTTGCCCTGCATGGTGCGCAGCTGGCGCATGGCGAACAGCTGGTCCTGGCAATCCTGCTTGCAATCGGACGGGCCGACCTTGAGCATGATCCACTTGCCCTTGTAGCTCTCCAGCGTGGCCGGCTTGCCGTCCAGGGTGGTGCTGGCCATGGCCGGGATGGGATGGTCGCGCGGATCGATCAGCGCGCCGAAATTGGTCACACCGCCCTTGGGCTTGATGACGTAGTAAGTGAGATAAGACCCCACCAGCGGCGCCGCGCACACGGCCAGCACCAGCAACAGCTTCCAACGACCACGGCTTTGATTACTTTTGTTTTCCACGTCTGAATCCGTTCACCACAAAGAAGATAACAGCCATCGCCGACAGTGCGTACCACTGGAAGGCGTAGCCCTGATGTTTTTCCACGTTCAGCGCCGGGGCCGGCCAGTCGCGCACCATCTGCGCGTCGTCGCCGGACGGCTGGGCCGCGGCGGTTTGTTCGATCACGAACGGCTGCATGGTCAGGCCGCTGTCCCTGGCCACCTGCAGCGGATCGGCGTTCTGCACGATGGCCTTGGGCGTCAGGGTCGGCGTCCTGGCCAGTTCCATCACATGGCCGGCGTCCAGCCGCGCCATGCCTTGCAGGGTCACCGTGCCGGACGGGGTGGCGTAGGCCGGCAGCCGGGCGCGATCGGCCGGGTCGCGCGGCAGCCAGCCGCGCGCCACCAGCACATGCATGCCCGTGCCCGCAATTTTAAACGGCATCAGCAGGTAAAAACCGGAGCGGCCCGCCGACGGGCGATTATCCAGGTACAGCGGCCAGTTGGCGACAAACTCGCCGGTGACCGAGACGCGGCGGAACTCCACCGCCTCGGCCGCCAGCGGCGCGCCGTCCAGCTGCACCGGCGCGCTGGCGTTGCCCTGGGTCAGCTTGGTCTGCAACACGATTTTCTGCGCGGCGCGGCGCTGCTGCCAGTTGCCCAGCTGGATGCCCAGCGCGACCACCAGCACGGTCGCCACGAAAGGGATCAGTTTAAATCGGAACGCAATACCCATTACAATGGAACCCTCTTCAATTCACTTTCCAAGCCCGCCATGAAAATTGCTGTCGCCATCGCGTTCATCCTGATCATCGGCAGCCTGGCTTCCGCGTTCTTCTTCCTGATGCGCGACAAGGGCAAGAGCAACAACACCGTGCGCGCGCTGGCGGTGCGGGTCGGACTGTCGATCGCGCTGTTCATCGCCCTGCTGGTCGCATACAAGCTCGGCTACATCCAGCCCACCGGCATCCGCGGCTAGCCGTTTACCCCGAACCGACGCGGGGGTCTGACCCCGTGCGGGGTCAGACCCCTGTGGCCGCATTGCGGGGTAAAAAAATAGCCGCATCCGGGATGTCCCGCATGCGGCTTTTCTTCAGCGCCGCAGCAGCATCGCTGCGGCATTATAGCCTCGTTACAGCCAGTACACGACCACGTACAGACCCAGCCAGACGACGTCGACAAAGTGCCAGTACCAGGCCGCGCCTTCGAAGGCGAAGTGGTTGTCGGCCGTGAAGTGGCCCTTGAGCACACGGAACAGCACCACCGACAGCATGATCGCGCCCATCGTCACGTGGAAGCCGTGGAAGCCGGTCAGCATGAAGAAGGTCGAACCGTAGATGCCCGAGGTCAATTTCAGGTTCAGCTCGGTGTAAGCGTGGTGATATTCATAAGCCTGGAAGCCCATGAAGATCGCGCCCAGCGCCACGGTGGCGAACAGCCAGAACGCGGTCTGCGCGCGATGGCCGGCGCGCAGCGCATGGTGCGAGATGGTCAAGGTCAGGCCCGAGGTCAGCAGCAAGGCGGTGTTGATGGTCGGGATAGGGAACGGACCCATGGTCTTGAATTCCTGCACCGTGCCGGCCGGGCCGGTGTTGCCCCAGTGCGCGGCGAAGTCTGGCCAGATGAACTTGTGGTCCAGGTCGCCCAGCCACGGCATCGAGATCGAACGGGCATAGAACAGCGCGCCGAAGAAGGCGCCGAAGAACATCACCTCCGAGAAGATGAACCAGGCCATCGACCAGCGATAGGAATGATCCACGCGCTGGCCGTACTGGCCGGCTTCGGATTCCTTGATGGCGTCGCCGAACCAGAAGTACAGCACCGAAATGATGGCAGCCAGACCAATGAAGTTCACGGTCGGGCCCCACGACACATCATTGACCCAGGCCGAAGCGCCGATCATGGTGGTCAGCAGGGACATGCCTGCGAACAGCGGCCATTTGGATGGACCAGGCACGAAGTAGTACGGTGCCGAGGCGTTATGTGAACTCATCTTCATCTCCCTAAATTTATTTTGAAACTACAACCTTAACGATAGTGATCAGCAGTCCAATAAAACACGCCACGCCGATCAAGGCCGCGATGATGATGTGCACCGGATTCAGCTTGGCCGAATCGGAGTCGAAATCGCTTTTGCGGCGCAGGCCGAAAAACGACCAGAACACCGCTTTCATCGAATACATGAACGACGCTTGTTTCTTTTTCTCTTGTTCCATGACGCCCACCTTTACTTGGATGCGGTCTTGTCCAGACCGCCCACCTCGAAGAAGGTGTACGACAAGGTGATGGTCTTCACTTCCTTCGGCAGCGCCGGATCGATGAAGAACACCACCGGCATCTGCCGCGCCTCGTTCGGCTTCATGGTCTGCTGCTTGAAGCAGAAACACTCGACCTTTTTAAAATGCGGCATCGCGCTTTGCGGCGCGTAGCTCGGTATCGCCTGCGCGCTGACTTCGCGGTTCTGGGTGTTGACCACCTCATACATCACCGTCGCCAGCTCGCCCGGATGCACCGTCATGCTGCGCGTCACGGGGCGGAAACGCCACGGGCCTTGCGCATTGCCGTCAAACTCGATCACCACATCGCGCGTCTTGTCGATTTGCGTGTTGGTGTCGGCGCTGACCGTGCCATCCTTCTGCGTCAGCACGTTGATGCCCAACGCCTCGCAGATCTGGCGGTAGAACGGGTTGAGCGCGTACGCAAACCCGAACATCAACACCGCCACCACGATCAGCTTGCCGAGCAGCGTGCGGTTCAGCCCGCCTGTTTCCTTGTCTTCGCCCACGTCAGCTCAGCCACATCCGTTTGACAAACACGGACAGGAAAAAGAACAGGGCCACGCCCGCCAGCAGCAGCGCGGTCCTGGTGTTATTCGGCTTCTTCTGTTCGGCCATGATTATTTGAACTGCGGTGGCGTTTCGAAGGTGTGGAACGGCGCCGGCGACGGCACAGTCCACTCCAGGCCTTCAGCGCCATCCCATGGCTTGTCCGCCGCTTTCTTGCCGCCACGGATGGTTGGCAAGATCACGAAGAACAGGAAGAACACCTGCGACAGACCGAAACCGAAAGCACCGATGGTGGCGATCATGTTGAAGTCGGTGAACTGCGCCGAGTAGTCGGCGTAGCGGCGCGGCATACCTGCCAGGCCCAGGAAGTGCATCGGGAAGAAGGTGATGTTGAAGGTGATCAGCGACAGCCAGAAGTGGGTCTTGCCCATCGCTTCGTTGTACATGTGGCCGGTCCACTTAGGCGACCAGTAGTAGAAGCCGGCGAACAGCGCGAACAGCGAACCCGCCACCAGCACGTAGTGGAAGTGCGCCACCACATAGTAGGTGTCTTGCAGCTGGATGTCGATCGGGGTCACAGCCAGGATCAGGCCGGTGAAGCCGCCGATGGTGAACACGAAGATGAAGCCTACGGCGAACAGCATCGGGGTTTCAAAGGTCATCGAACCCTTCCACATGGTGGCGATCCAGTTGAACACTTTGACGCCGGTCGGCACCGCGATCAGCATGGTCGCGTACATGAAGAACAGCTGCGAGGTCACCGGCATGCCGGTGGTGAACATGTGGTGGGCCCAGACGATGAAGGACAGGATGGCGATCGACGCGGTGGCGTACACCATCGACGCGTAGCCGAACAGCTGCTTGCGGGCGAAGGCCGGCAGGATCTGCGACACGATGCCGAACGCCGGCAGAATCATGATATAGACCTCAGGGTGGCCGAAGAACCAGAAGATGTGCTGGTACATGACCGGGTCGCCGCCGCCGGCGGCGTTAAAGAACGAGGTGCCGAAGTGACGGTCGGTCAGGGTCATGGTGATCGCGCCAGCCAACACAGGCATCACGGCGATCAGCAGGTAGGCGGTGATCAGCCAGGTCCAGCAGAACATCGGCATTTTCATCAGGGTCATGCCAGGCGCGCGCATATTCAGGATGGTGACGATGATGTTGATCGAACCCATGATCGACGAGGCGCCCATCAGGTGCATCGCGAAAATCGCCATGTCCATGCCTGGGCCCATCTGGGTCGACAGCGGTGCGTACAGCGTCCAGCCGGCCGCGGTGGCGCCGCCGGGGACCAGGAACGAGGTCGCCAGCAACAGCGCCGCCGGTGGCAGCAGCCAGAACGAGAAGTTGTTCATGCGGGCGAAGGCCATGTCCGACGCGCCCACTTGCAGCGGGATCATCCAGTTGGCGAAGCCGACGAAGGCCGGCATGATGGCGCCGAACACCATCACCAGGCCGTGCATGGTGGTCAGCTGGTTGAAGAACTCCGGCTGGAAGAACTGCAGGCCCGGCTTGAACAGCTCGGTGCGGATCATCAGTGCCAGCACGCCGCCGGACAGCAGCATGATGAACGAGAACCACAGGTACAAGGTACCGATGTCTTTGTGATTGGTGGCGAACAACCAGCGCGACAGACCATGGGGATGGTCGTGAGCGTGATCGTGATCGTGTGCGTGATCCAAGGTGCTAGTGCTCATTTGTAACGCTCCTGATTACTTACGTGCAGCCACAACTTCGGCTGGTTGAACGATGTTTTCGGCGGCCTTGTTCGACCAGCTGTTACGGGTGTAGGTGATGACAGCCGCAATATCCGTATCCGACAGTTGCTTCCATGCCGGCATTTCAGCGCTGTACTTGCCGCTCTTCTTACCGTGCAGCAGGACGTTGATCTGTTCCGCCTTGGGACCGTTGACCACTTCCGAACCGTCCAGCGGCGCGAACGCGGCTGGCACGCCCTTGCCGTTGGCCTGGTGGCAGACCACGCAGTTGGCGGCGTAGACTTTTTCGCCCTTGGTTTTCAGCTCGTCGATGGTCCAGGTTTTAGTTGGATCGTCAGCCAGCGCGGCCATTTCTTTTTTCTTGCCGTCGACCCAGACCTTGTACTCGTCGTCGGTGACGACCTTGACCACGATAGGCATGAAGGCGTGTTCCTTGCCGCACAGCTCGGAGCAGTAGCCGCGATAGGTGCCGGTGTGTTCGGCCTTGAACCAGGTGTCGCGCACGAAGCCGGGGATGGCGTCCTGCTTGACGCCGAAGGCCGGGATCGACCACGAGTGGATCACGTCGTTGGCGGTGGTGACCATGCGGATTTTCTTGTTGACCGGGACGACGACGTCGTTGTCGACTTCCATCAGGTAGTTGTCGCCGCGCTTCTCGGTCGGCTCGAAGCCTGGGGCGCCCACTTGCGAGCGCGGGGTCGACAGCGTGGACAGGAAGGAAATGCCTTCGCCCTCGCCCTTCAGGTAGTCGTAGCCCCACTTCCACTGCATGCCGGTCACTTTGATGGTGATGTCGGCGTTGGAGGTGTCTTTCATGCCGACCACGGTGCGGGTCGCTGGCAAGGCCATGCCGATGACGATCAGGAACGGTACCACGGTCCAGGCGATTTCAACGGCGGTCGATTCGTGGAAGGTGGCTGGCTTGTGGCCCAGCGATTTGCGGTGCTTGAAGATGGAGTAGAACATCACGCCGAACACGCCGACGAAGATGACCAGGCAGACCAACATCATCCAGGTGTGCAGATTGTAGATTTCGGTCGCGATCTGGGTCGCTGGAGGTTGCAGATTAAGCTCGCCGGGAACGGGACCGCCGGTACCGCCGGTCGCTGCGGCATAGGTACCCACTGAGGTGCCTACCGCGGTTGCCGCCTTGTCAGCCGCCCACGCTGGGATACTTGCCGCCGTTACCGACAGCCCGAGCATCAACGATTGAAGTCGCTTCGCATGTTTCATGTTTTCCCCAACCACCCAAGAAATTAAAATATTTTTTTAACGACTCCGGATTTCGGTGAACTGAACCGGCGCCGCTCCTTAAACAACTTCAGGCCCCTTGCCAGCCTCGTCTGAAAAATTCTTCATGACGCGACCCCGGCGGGACCTTGAGGCCTTCTACTTCATCCCCAGATACTGCCCAAGGACAACGCAAAAGCCTGATTCTGCTTAATTCAAATGCTCGTTCGTGCTCGTTCTTGCCTGCCTATTGCTCCGCTCGCTGGTTTATAGCTGGCGACGTGACTAGCTGGCAAAATTAGTGAATGATTATATATAACAACAACGCCCCGCTCAAGAAATAATCCATATCACAACTATGGCGTAGCCCGTGGCACCACACTGTGCCCGCAAAGCCGCTACTGGCGCGGCTTTCGTGGTAAATCAAAACGGATGATCGCTTCGCCCTTGGAGGTCATTTTGGGCGCAGGACGGAAGGCGTGGCCGTAAATCACCTCGAAAGTCAGGCCCAGCTTGCCATCCGGACGACGTCCTTTTTCCAGCGTGGCCAGCATGCGCTGCCATGCCTGCCTGCCCATCAGACCGCGCCGCAGCGTGCTCAGCGGGTTGCCGCCCAGCGCGCGCACGTCGGCCAACAGGGCCTGCGGCGTGTCGTAGGTGACGGTGATGACTTCCATGTCCAGCACCGGTGTCGAAAAGCCAACTTCCACCAACTGGTCGCCAAAATCGTGCATGTCGACGAAAGGCAGCGCATGCTGGGCCAGGTCGGCCTCGGCAAACGCGGCGCGCAGTTCGCGCAAGGTGTCCGGGCCGAAGCAGGAAAACATCAGCAGGCTGTTCACGCGCAGCACGCGGCGCCACTCGGCGAACACGCGGTCCGGCTGCGGATGCCAGTGCAGCGCCAGGTTGGACCAGACCAGGTCCACCGTGTTCGGTCCCAGCGGCAGCTCGGCGAAGTCGCCGCACAGCAGGTCGACGCCGGTCTTGGTCGGCAGCAGCTTGCTCAGCAGCTGGTTCAGCGACGATTGTTTCGCCGCCGGGCTCTGCGCGGCACGCACCATGGCTTCGGCCGCATCAATGCCGAGTATTTGCGCGGCCGGATAGGATTTCTGCAACAGTGACAGATCGGCACCAGCGCCGCAGCCGGCGTCCAGCACGCGCTGCGGGACAACCTTGATCAGTTCCAGCCGGTCGAACATGCGCGAGGCGATTTCGCGGCGCAGGAAATCGGACGGCGCGATGCGCTCGGGACGGTTGAACAGCGCGCGCACGCGCTCCTGGTCGATCGGGGCGCTCAACTTCGGGGGATTTGCGGGGACTTGCATGATGTGGTTCGGTGTAGTGCGATAATGTCGGCAGTGTACATGGTTGAACGCAAACGCGTCCTGGAGCTTTGATGCTTGCCACTCCGAGAATCGGCACTGTCGGCACGATAGCCGCCCTGCTTCATCAAGGCGGATCGGCCTTGCTGCGCGGTCTGCTGCCGGCCTCCTGCGCGCTGTGCGCCGCCAGCGGCGAATTGCTGTGTCCCGCCTGCGCCGCCCAGTTCTTCGGCGCCGAGGCCGCCATCGTGCGTTGTCCGCGCTGCGCCAACCCCTTGCCGGACACTGACCAAGGCCAGCTGTGCGGCGCTTGCCGCGTCGAGCCGCCGGCCTTCGACGTCACCCTGGTCGCCGCCGACTACGCCATGCCGCTGGACCAGCTGGTATTGCAACTGAAGTTCGGCCACCGTCTCGCGCTGGCGCCACTGTTTGCCCGCCTGCTGCGCGACGCCGTCCTGCAACAGCCCGGCTTCACCCTGCCCGCCCTGCTGTGTCCGGTGCCGCTGGGTCCCCGCCGGCTGGCCGAACGCGGCTACAATCAAGCCCTGGAGATCGCACGGCCGTTGGCGCGCAGCCTGGGCGTGGCGCTGCATCCGCGGCTGGCCCGCCGCGTGCACGAGACCGCGGCCCAGAGCAGCGTCGCACCCGAGCAACGGCTGCACAACATCGCCGGCGCGTTTGCGATTCCGGACGCCGCGCTGGTGCAGGGCCGCCACATCGGCGTGGTCGACGACGTCATGACCAGCGGCCGCACGCTGAACGAACTGGCGGCAACGCTGAAGCGCCACGGCGCCGCGCAGGTGAGCAACCTGGTGTTTGCCCGCACGCCGCCACATTGAATTTGAAAGAGGAGAACCACTTTGTTTCACGTCGTACTAGTCCAACCCGAAATCCCTCCGAACACCGGCAACGTGATCCGGCTGTGCGCCAACACCGGCGCGCAACTGCACCTGATCGAACCGCTGGGCTTCCCGCTGGAAGACTCCAAACTCAAGCGCGCCGGCCTGGACTACCACGAATACGCGCAGATGAAAGTGCATAAGGACTGGTCCGCCTTCCTGGCCGAGGTGCAGCCGGACCCGGCCCGCATGTTCGCCATGACCACGCACGGCTCGTCGCCGTTCGCCGACGCCGCTTTCAAGCCGGGCGACGTGTTCGTGTTCGGCTCGGAAACGCGCGGCCTCGATCCGGCCTTCCGCGAGACCTTCCCGCCGGCCCAGCGCATCCGCCTGCCGATGCGTCCCGACAACCGCAGCCTGAACCTGTCGAACACGGTGGCCGTGGTGGTATTCGAAGCCTGGCGCCAGAACGGCTACGCCGGCGGAGCATAAGGCCATGCTGATCCGCTCCGCCCTGTTGTGCCTGATGCTGCTGAGCAGCGCGCACGCGGCGGAGCCGGTGACCTTGTACACGGAAGACTATCCGCCCTTCAGCTGGGTCGACAAAGGCAGCGGCAAGGTGGTCGGCCTGTCGGCCGAGATCGTCGCCGAGCTGATGCTGCGGGCCGGTGTGCCGACCTCGCAACCCATCGTCGCGCCGTGGGCGCGGGCGATGGTGCTGACCATGAGCACCGCCAATTCCTGCCTGTACACCACGGCCCGCGTGCCCGAGCGCGAAGACAACTACCAGTGGGTCGGTCCGATCGGTCAGAACAACTGGGTGCTGTTTGCCCGGCGCGACGACCACATCAAGCTCAACAGCCTGGACGAGGCGGCCGGCTACCAGATCGGCACCTTCATCGGCGACGCCTCGGTGACCTTCCTGCGCGAGCATAAGCTGCGCGTGGCGATCGTGCCCAACGACAGGCTCAATCCGCCCAAGCTGCAGAAGCAGCGCATCCAGCTGTGGTCGGTTGGCAGGATGTCGGGCCTGTTCCTGCAACGCGAGTTGGGCATCGACGACTTCGAACAGGTGCTCGCCTTCGCGCACGCCGAGATGTACCTGGCCTGCCACAAGGACATGGACAAGGCCGAGGTGGCGCGGCTCAACGACATCCTGCGCGGCATGTACCGCGACGGCACCATCCGCCGCATCTACCTGCAGTACGGCTACGAAAAAGAAATGCCGCGCTAGAAGCAACGCCGGGGTCAAGTCTGACATTCGGACACGAGGTCAACCGTAAAAAAACGTTACAGCTCAGCTCGTGTCCGAATGTCAGACCTGACCCCGGTCCGGTCTTGGGTGTGCAGCCACACTGACCAGGCTACACCGGCAATCAGCAGCACGACGGCCATCACCTCCAGCAGGCGTGGCGCTGAACGCTGGTAGAGGTAGCCATACAACAGGCCGAACAGGATCTCGAACAGCAGCAGTTGTCCGGACAAGGTCACCGGCACGCGGCGGCAGGCCATGTTCCACAGCTGGTTGCCGATCACCGAGGCGCCAGCGGCCACCAGCGCGATCAGGCCCCAGAAGCGCAACCAGTCGCGCGGTGGCGCTGTGGCTTGCTCCGCACCATTGATGCAAAACATCGCCAACCCCATCGCCAACGCCACCAGCCCGCTGGCGATGCCGAACAGGCCGGACCAGTCGCCGCTGCTGAAACGCGGGTTGCGCTTCAGGAAGCGCGTGTTGTCGACGGCATACCAGGTCCAGCTGAGCAGCGCGCCAACGGCGCACAACATGCCAGTCGCCACGCTCGGCCAGGCGGCATGGCCTGGCGGGCTGGCGAACACTTCGACGTTGATGCACACCATGCCCGCCACCACCAGCGCCAGCGGCCAGGCCAGCACGCGCAGCGACACCGCGCCGTGGTCGCGCTGGCCCAGCATCGAAATCGTCAAAGGCAGCAGGCCGACAATCAGGGAAGCGGCCGACACGCCGGCCAGTTGCACGCCGCACGACAGCAGCAGGTAGTAGACGACATTGCCGGCCAAGGCGTAGCGCAGCAGCACCCAATAGTCGGCACGGGTCAGCCGGCGCAACAGGCCGCCGAGGCGCGGCGCCAGCAGCACCAGCGAAATCAGCGCGTAGGCCACATAGCGTCCAAACATCAGCTCGAACGGGGAGAACTCCGCCAGCCACTTCGGCAGCACAAACACCATGCCCCACATCGAGCCCGCCGCCACGCCGCACAACACGCCATACCACATACCGCCTCCTGTCATCGAAGCGGCATTGTCGGCGCGGGCCGAGCTCAGCGATTGTGCGTGGCTGTCAGGTTTTTGTCTGGTTCTGCCGTTCGCGCTTGCGGTAGGCCAGCGGCGTGACATCCATCGCGCGGCGCATCGCGTGCGTCAGCGCGCTCTGGTCGGCGTAGCCGGCCTGCGTCGCCAGCCGGGCGATGGGCAGCTCGGTTTGCGCCAGTTGGCGGCAGGCCCAGCGCAGGCGCATGTCGGTCAGCCAGGCCACCGGCGTGGTGTGCAGCTCGTCTCGGAAGGCGCGGTGCAGGCTGCTCACGCTCATGTGCGCGGCCTTGGCCATGGTCTCGGTATTCCACGGTTGGCCGGGATGGGCTTCGATCTGGCCCAGCGCGGCCAGCAGGCGCGAGACGGGTCGGATTTCCTGCTGCGCCAGCGTTTCCAGCAGCAACGGCATCCAGTGGCTCAGCGTCGCCTCGCTGGCGCCGGACTGCGCGCGCAACAGTCCGATGAAGTCGATCAGCTTGGCGGCCGGCGCGCTGATGGGGGCATACGGCCGTTCGGACAGTCTGGCGGCGGTGGCCTCGGGCACGGCCGCCAGGTCGAAATCCAGGATCAGCGATTGGTTCGGCCCGGTGGCCGACGCCGCGTGCACCAGGCCCGGCTCGACGAACGCGGCGCGCTGCGGATGGACCACGGCGCCGGAACCCTTGATATCCATGAGCACCCTGCCCTTGATCGGCAGCACCAGCTGGGCGAAGCTGTGCACGCCGGACAAGGGTTCGGCGACGTAGCTGCGGAGGTCGAGTTCGGTCGGCATGGTGGCTACAGTGTAGCAGCCTCCACCGTCAACGGAAGTACAGCATGCGGGTGAGGAAGGTGTAGTCCGACTCCATCCACATCAGCAAGGCCAGCACCAGCAGGCACAGCGGCGGCGCCAGCACCACATAGATCAGCGCCGCGCGCTCCCAGCGCAAATGCATGAACACCGCCACGATCAGGCCGGCCTTGGCCATCATCAGCAGCAGGATCAACGTCCAGCGCAGATAGCTTTCGGCGTGGAAGAAATCGACCAGGTAGGAAAACGTGCTGAGCACGAACAGCAGCAGCCAGACCTTCAGGTACAGGCCGATCGGATGGGTGGCGGTTTCCATGGCGGCTCCTACCAGAGATAAAACAACGCGAAGATGAACACCCAGACCAGGTCGACAAAGTGCCAATACAGGCCGGCGATCTCGACGATGCCGTAATTGCCGCCGTGCTCGTAGTGCCCGCGCCGCACACGCCGCGCGACGATGCTCAGGTAGATCACGCCGGCCGTCACGTGCAGGCCGTGGAAGCCGGTGATCATGAAGAAGCAGGCGCCGAACTGCGCCGCGCCGTCGGGATTGGCCCATGGCCGCACGCCTTCCGCGATCAGCTTGCTCCACTCGAAGGCTTGCATGCAGACGAAGCTCGCGCCCAGCGCGGCGGTCAGCAGCATCAGCGTGGCGCAGCGGGCGCGCTCGCGCCGGTAGGCGTAGTTGACCGCCATCGCCATCGTGCCGCTGCTGGTGATCAGGATGAAGGTCATGATGGCGATCAGGATCAGCGGCAGCTTGGTGCCACCTATGGTCAGCGCAAACACTGCGCTGGGGTTGGGCCAGGCCGCCGTGGTGGCGATGCGTACCGACATGTAGCCGGTCAGGAAGCTGCCGAAGATGAAGGTGTCACTGAGCAGGAAGATCCACATCATCGCCTTGCCCCACGGGACGCGCAGGGCGGCACGGTCGCCCGACCAGTCCGCCACCATGCCTTGCCAGCCAGCCGTTTCGTTCGGTTTGTTCATGGGCCGCCTCCGCAAATCTGGTTCACCAGTTCCGGCGTCACGCCGAACAGCAGGCCGAACATGGCCAGCCACAAGGCCAGCAGGAAATGCCAGTAGCGCGCGCACAGCTGGAGGGTCACGCTGTTGCGCCCCAGGTCGCGGTAGGCCCAGCCGGCAGCCGCCAGGCCGCCGACCACATGCAGGCCATGCAGGCCGGTAATCAGGTAAAAAAAGCTGTTGGCCGGATTGGCGCTCAGCGTGAAGCTGGCGGCGTCCATGGCCCGCCACGCCCACAGCTGAGCTGCCAGGAAGGCCAGCGTAGCGGCGCAGGCCACGCCATAGGCCGTCCGCTGCGCTCCCGCGCCGCGGCCGTGCGCGGCGCGCTGCCAGGCCACGCTGGCGACGATCAGCAGCATGGTGCTCAACCATAGCTGCCCTGGCACGAACGGCAGCGCACGCCAATCGGAGGTCGCCATCCGCATCACGTAGGCGCTGCTGAACAGGAAGAACAGCATGCCGATCACGCCCATGAACACCCACAGGCCGGTGCGCCGTCTGAGCAGGTCGGCGTGATTGCTCACCAGGTAGAGGCTGGCATTCATGGCAGCTCCCGCGCCGGCTCGGCCCGCCCGATTTCGCCCGGCGGCTGGCCTTGCGGCACATAGTCGCTATCGCCGTCCTGCACGCCGTATTCGTAGGCGCCGCGATACGCCACCGGCGCCTGCTCGCCCCAGTTGCCGTGCGCCGGCGGGGTCTGCGGCGTGTGCCATTCCAGGCTGGCCGCGCGCCACGGGTTGCCGCCCGCCTCGCGGCCACGGACGGCGCTCCAGCACAGGTTCAGCACGAACAGCAGCTGCGACGCACCCACCAGCAGCGCGACGATGGTGATGAAGGCGTTCAAGGTTTGCGCCGATTCGGGGATGAAGGCGTAGTGCTCGTAGGCATAATAGCGCCTCGGCATGCCGAGCAAGCCCAGGTAGTGCATGGGGAAGAAGATCAGGTAAGCGCCGACAAAGGTGATCCAGAAGTGCGCCCGCCCCAGCATCTCGTCGTACATGCGTCCGCTAACTTTGGGGAACCAGTGGTATAGCCCGCCGAACACCGCCAGTACCGGCGACACGCCCATCACCATGTGGAAGTGGGCGACCACGAAATACGTGTTCGACAGCGGGATGTCGACGCTGACATTGCCCAGGAACAGGCCGGTCAAGCCGCCGATAAGGAAGGTGCTGATGAAGCCGACGGTAAACAGCATCGGCACGGTCAAGTGTATGTCGCCGCGCCACAAGGTCAACGTCCAGTTGTAGACCTTGAGCGCGGTCGGCACGGCGATGATCAGCGTGGTGGTGGCGAAGAAGAAGCCGAAATACGGATGCATGCCGCTCACATACATGTGGTGCGCCCAGACCACAAAGCTCAGGCCGCCGATCGCGACGATGGCCCAGACCATCATCTTGTAGCCGAAGATCTGCTTGCGCGCATGCACGCTGATCAGGTCGGAGATGATGCCGAAGGCCGGCAAGGCCACGATGTACACTTCCGGGTGGCCGAAGAACCAGAACAGGTGCTGGAACAGCAGCGGGCTGCCGCCCTGGTGCGGCAGGTGCTGCCCCATCGACACCAGCGCCGGCATGAAGAAACTGGTGCCCAGCACCTTGTCGAACAACATCATCACGCCGCTGACGAACAGCGCCGGGAACGCCAGCAGCGCCAGGATGGTGGCGGTGAAGATGCCCCACACCGTCAGCGGCATACGCATCAGCGTCATGCCTTCGGTGCGCGCCTGCAGCACGGTGGTGACGTAGTTCAGCCCGCCCATGGTGGCGGCGGCGATGAATACCAGCAGCGACACCAGCATCACGACGATGCCCCATTCCGTGCCCGGCGTGCCGGGCAAGATCGCCTGCGGCGGATACAGCGTCCAGCCGGCGCCGGTGGGGCCGCCGGGCACGAAGAAGCTGGCCGCCAGGATCAGCACCGCCAGCAGGTAGAACCAGTAGCTGAGCATGTTCAGGAAGGGGAACACCATGTCGCGCGCGCCGATCATCAGCGGTATCAGGTAGTTGCCGAAGCCGCCCAGGAACAGCGCCGTCAGCAGATACACCACCATGATCATGCCGTGCATGGTCATGAACTGGTAATAGCGGCTGGCGTCGATGAAGGCGAACTTGCCGGGAAAGCCCAGCTGCAAACGCATCAGGTCCGACAGCAGCATGCCCACCAGCCCGATCACCAGCGCGGTGACGGTGTACTGGATCGCGATCACTTTGTGATCCTGGCTCCATACATAGCGGGTCCAGAAACTGTGAGGATGCTCGCCGCCGTAGCCCATGCCCGCCTCCCTATTTGATGGTCTTGATGTACTCGACCAGCTGCGCCACTTCGGCCGGCTGGAACGGCTGCACCGGCATGATGGGCTGATAGCCCTTGACCACGCGCGCCGCCGGATTGGTGATCGACTCGCGCAGATAGGCCTCGTCCACCCGCACGGTGGCGCCGTCGTTCATCGCCTCGTTCTTGCCGAACAACCCTTTCCAGCTGGGCCCCACGCCGGGGTTGCCGTCGACGCTGTGGCAGGCCGCGCAGCCGCGCGCCTGCGCCAGCAAGCGCCCCTGCTGGCCCGGTTCGGCGCCGGCGGCGGATGTCAGCGCGGCAAAGGTCGGCTGCGCCGCCAGCCACGCCCGGTACGCCGGCTCGTCGTCGACCACCACATAGCTGCGCATATTGAAATGGCCGATGCCGCACAGTTGCGCGCACATCACCTCGAAGCGGCCGAGCCGGGACGGCGTGAACCAGAACGAAGTCACCATGCCAGGCACCATGTTCATCCGCGTGCGGAATTCCGGCACATAGAAATCGTGCAGCACATCCTGCGCGCGCAGCAGCACGCGCACCGGCCGGCCTATGAGTATATGCACTTCCTGCCCGTCGACCAGCACGTCGTCCTGGCCGCCGGGATCGGCGGGATTGATACCATAGGGATTGGCGTTGCCGATGAAGCGCATGTCGGTGCTGCCCAGCTTGCCATCCTTGCCGGGCAAGCGGTAGTGCCATTGCCATTGCTGGCCCAGCACTTCGAACACCATCGCATCGGGCGGCGGATCGATCAGCTTGGCGTACACCGACAAGCCCGGCGCCAGCAGCGCGACGATGCCCACCGTGGTCACGCCGACCAGCCACCATTCCAGCCGCGCGCTGCCGTGCGTGGCCGCCGCGCGCACGCCGTCCCGGTGCCGGAAGGTGACCACCGCATACGCCACGAACAGGTTGATGACGACGAACGCCACGCCGGTGATGGCGAAGGTCAGCATCAGCGCATCGTCCATCTGCTGCCAGTTGGAGGCGATGGGCGTAAGCCACCACGGACTCATGTAATGAAATTCCAGGGCGCCAACTACGATCAGTACCAGTACCAGTGCGAGTGCCATGGCGGCTTCCAATAGCTAACGCGGCCTGCTCGGTCTTTCAAGCTT
Source organism: Duganella violaceipulchra (assembly GCF_019166075.1). Lineage (NCBI taxonomy): Bacteria > Pseudomonadati > Pseudomonadota > Betaproteobacteria > Burkholderiales > Oxalobacteraceae > Duganella > Duganella violaceipulchra. Next base: position 297,015 of record NZ_JAHTGR010000007.1, read on the forward strand.
GACATAAATGAAAGCTGCGCTCGCCCCGAAGAACATGTGGGCGAGCGCCGTCGGCCAGCCGCGCAGCGCGACGAACCAGGTATAGATACCGGCCATGCCGTAAAAGTTCAATCCATACAGCAACAAGCCGAACACCGCGCCGGCCGCCAGCGCCATGGCGATGCTGGAATCGAGACGGAACGGCGCCATGATGGCGGCCAGCATGACGCCGAACGCCACGCCCAGCGCATAATGCACCAGCAGCGCGGCGACGGTCACGCCCAGGCTGTAGCCGCTGGTTTGCAGCACGTCCCCATTCATCACCAGTGCGGCGATCATGTGGGTGGCCAACCAGGGATCGGTAGTGCTGGTCAAGGAAGACCAGCTAAGTTCCAACAACATGAGCACGCCGCCGGCGCCGAAACCGGCGACCGCGGCGGCCGCCCAGTCCGGCAGGCGGGCCTGCCAGTGATGCGATTGCAGATGCAGTTCCATGATGCCCTCCTGGAGATGCCATTGCAATGCTCAGTTTAGAAGGTTTTTTCAGCCCTGTCAGCTCGCGCACGAATTAAATCAAGGGAAAGCGACAGTCGCAGGGCCAGCGCGCCGGCCCCGGCCAGCCCCACGCAGGCCGTGCTGGCGGCCGCCAGCGCGGCCGGATGGCGCAGGCCCAGCAGGTCGGCGGCAAAGGCCAGCGAGACCGTGGTGATCAGCTGGGCCGGATACAGCCAGCGCAGCTGGCGGAAGGCGCGGGCGTCGCCGCGCCGCCAGTAGCGCAGCGCGACCGCGAACGCCGGCCCCCACAGCACGCCGAGGAACAATAGCGCCGCGAAGGCGGCTATCAGGAGCCGCATCTCAAGGACGCTGGGCGCGCACCTTGGTCAACAGCTTGGTGGTCGAGCGGTCGTGCTCGAAGTCGATGGCGATGGCCTGGCCGCCGTAAGCCAGCACGGCCTTGCCCTCCGGGATGGCGTCCATCTGGTAGTCGCCGCCCTTGGCGTAGATTTCGGGCCGCGCCTGCTGCACCACTTCCAGCGCCGTGTCTTCGTCGAAGTCCACCACCAGGCTCACCGCCTCCAGCGCGGCCAGCACGGCCATGCGGTCGGCGCAGTTGTTGAGCGGACGGTCGTCGCCCTTGCCCAGGCGTTTGACTGAGGCGTCGGTATTGGCCGCCACCACCAGCGAGGCGCCCAGTGCGCGCGCCTGCGCCAGGTAGGTCACGTGGCCGCGGTGCAGGATGTCGAACACGCCGTTGGTCAGCACCACCGGCTTGGGCAGCGCGGCGACGCGCGCGGCCAGTTGTTCACGGGTGCAGATCTTGGTTTCAAATTGAGGCATGAGGTTTTTCTGTTATTTGGTTTCTTCGTCTTCCGGCTCTTCGTCGATCTGCATGCTGAGCGAATCGGCGGTGCTCGGACTGTTGTCGCCCGGCTCCTTGCGGTCGCCGCGCAGCTTGATCTGCAAGCGCAGGCCGTTGGCCGAGTCGGCGTTGCGGATCGCCTCTTCGTAGGCGATATAGCCCTTATTATAGAGTTCGTACAGCGCCTGGTCGAAAGTGCACATGCCGAGCTCGCGCGACTTGTGCATGATCTCCTTGATCGCCTGGAAGTTCCCCTTGAAGATCATCTCGGCGATGGTCGGCGTGTTGAGCAGGATTTCAATCGCCGCCTTGCGCCCCTTGCCGTCCTCGGTGCGCACCAGCCGCTGCGAGACGATGGCGCGCAGGTTGGACGACAGATCCATCAGCAGCTGGTTGCGCCGCTCTTCCGGGAAGAAGTTGATGATGCGGTCCATGGTCTGGTTGGAGTTGTTCGCGTGCAGCGTGCCCAGGCACAGGTGGCCGGTCTCGGCGAACGCGATCGCGTGCTCCATGGTCTCGGTGTCGCGGATCTCGCCGATCAGGATCACGTCCGGCGCCTGGCGCAGCGTGTTCTTCAGCGCGTTGTGCCAGGACAGCGTGTCGACGCCCACCTCGCGGTGCGTGATCAGGCAGCCCTTGTTCTTGTGCACGTACTCGACCGGGTCTTCCACCGTGATGATGTGGCCGGCCGAATTGGCGTTGCGGTAGTCGATCATCGCCGCCAGCGTGGTCGACTTGCCGGACCCCGTGCCGCCCACCACCAGCACCAGCCCGCGCTTGGTCATGATGACTTCCTTCAGCACCTCGGGCAGGTCCAGCTTTTCGAAATTCGGGATTTCCGAGGCGATGGTCCGTATCACCATGGCCACGTTCTGCTGCTGCACGAACACGTTGACGCGGAAGCGGCACACGTCCGGCAGCGAGATCGCAAAGTTGCATTCCAGCTCGGCCTCGAACTCGCGCTTCTGCTTGTCGTTCATGATGGACAGCGCCAGCGCGCGGGTCACGCCGCCGGTCAGCTTCTGCTGACTCAGGGGCTTCATCGCCCCCTGCGACTTCATACTCGGCGGGAAATCCGCGGAAATGAACAAATCCGAACCGCCGGTGTGGTGCATCACCTTGAGCAGCTTGTGCAGATAGGCTTGCGCTTCTTCTGGACCAAATGTGGAGGACATGCTTGCCTTTCGATGGGTGGTACCAACATACACTGCATTATATCGACAGCATTCGCTACAATACCTTTTCTAATTATTGCATCCCAGCATCGCCTGTGTTCAAATACATTTATGACACTGACCGAACTGAAATACATCGTCGCCGTTGCACGAGCGAAACACTTCGGACATGCGGCCGAAGCCTGTTACGTCGCGCAACCGACGCTTTCGGTCGCCATCAAGAAACTGGAAGATGAACTGGGCGTGGTCCTGTTTGAACGGGGCGGCGCTGAAATCTCGGTCACCCCGCTGGGCGCGCAAATCGTCGCCCAGGCCGAGCGCGTGCTGGAACAGACCGCCGCCATCAAGGAACTCGCCAAGCAGAACAAGGACCCGCTGGCCGGCCCGCTGCGCCTGGGCGTGATCTACACCATCGGCCCCTACCTGCTGCCGCCGCTGGTCAAGGGCATGATAGACAAAGTCCCGCAGATGCCGTTCATCCTGCAGGAAAACTTCACCGTGCGCCTGATCGAGATGTTGCGCCAGGGCGAGCTGGACGCCGCCATCATGGCGCTGCCGCTGCCCGAGCACGGCATGGCGATGCAGGCGCTGTACGACGAACCGTTCGTGGTGGCGATGCCGTCCCAGCACCCGTGGACCAAGCGCCGCAGCATTCCCGCCGAGGACCTGAAAACCGAAAACATGCTGCTGCTTGGTAACGGACACTGCTTCCGCGACCAGGTACTGGAAGTATGTCCCGAGATAGCCCGCTTCTCCGCGCCGGGCAATGGCATGCAGCGCACCTTCGAGGGCTCGTCGCTGGAAACCATCCGTCACATGGTGGCCAGCGGCATCGGCCTGACCGTGCTGCCGCGCGCCTCGGTGCCCGACATGGACACCAGGGAAGGCATGTTGCAGTTCCGCCCGTTCGAGGGGACGCAGCCGTCGCGCCGCGTGGTCATCGTGTGGCGTAAAAGCTTCACCCGCAAGGCCGCCATCGACGCCGTGTGCGAAGTGGTCGCCGCCTGCAAGCTGCCCGGCACCACCACCCTCTGCGCCGGCGATTGAGCTGGCAGCGCCAGGATTTGCGATAATCCTGATCTTTCCCTACAAGCGGCACTATCCATGAACAAGCTGGAGCTCTATTTTCGCCTGGTCAGGCTGGACAAACCGATCGGCACCCTGCTGCTGCTGTGGCCGACGCTGTGCGCGCTGTGGCTGGCGTCCAACGGCAAGCCCAGCCTGACGCTGGTGCTCATCTTCTCGCTCGGCACGCTGCTGATGCGCTCGGCCGGCTGCGCGATGAACGACTACGCCGACCAGGATATCGACAAGTTCGTCAAACGCACGGCGCAGCGCCCCATCACCAGCGGCCGCATCAGCGGCAAGGAAGCGCTGGCCATCGCCGGCGCGCTGGCGCTGCTGTCGTTCTGCCTGATCCTGCCGCTGAACGCGCTGACCAGGCAGCTGTCGGTGGCGGCCGTCGTCATCGCCGGCACCTACCCCTACTTCAAGCGCTTCTTCGCGATACCGCAAGCCTACCTGGGCATCGCCTTCGGCTTCGGCATCCCGATGGCGTTTGCCGCGATCCAGAACACGGTGCCGCTGGTGGCGTGGCTGCTGTTGCTCGGCAACGTGTTCTGGGCCGTGGCCTACGACACCGAGTACGCGATGGTCGACCGCGACGACGACCTGAAGATCGGCATCCAGACCTCGGCCATCACCTTCGGCCGCTACGACGTGGCGGCGGTGATGCTGTGCTACGCCGTGCACCTGGGCTTGCTGCTGGCCTGCGGCTGGCAGCTGGGCATGGGCGTATGGTTCGCCGGCGGCGTGGCGGTGGCGGCGGGCATCGCCTGCTATCACTACACGCTGATCCGCAGCCGCGAGCGCGACGCCTGCTTCTACGCCTTCCGCCACAACAACTGGCTGGGCGCGGCCGTGTTCGCGGGCGTGGCGCTGGACTACGCGCTGCGGTGACACGATTGAGGCAGCGCAAGGCGACGCCGCCTGCGCTGCCTACAATGGCTATCCCCAGCCACCCGGACATTCAACGAGGTCATCATGGATCAGACACAACAGAACGGCAAAGGCATCGCCGACAACCAGGCCGCCAGCGCCACCGCGCGCGACAGGCTGATGGATGAACTGAAGCACGCCATCGGCGAAGCCGAGGACTGGTTGAAGGATGCCGCCAAAGAGCCCGCGCCCAACCCCGAAACCCGCGCCCGCTTCGACGACACGCTGCGCACCGCCAAGAGCGACCTGCGCAAGCTGGAAGACAGCGTCATCGCCAGCAGCCGCGGCGCCGCCGAATCGGCCAACGTCTACGTGCGCGACAATCCGTGGAAATCGGTGGGCCTGGGCGCGGCGCTGGGCGTCATCGTCGGACTGCTGGTAGCGAGGAAGTAGCCGGAGCTGGGGGTCAAGTCTGACGCCACCGTCAGCAAGCGTTCGCGCGCTTCCCACGTGGTGCGCACCACTACCGACTCGCCATAGTCCACGTCAGCCGAACGAGGTACACCAGCCGGCGGCCGTCACCAGCTTGCCGGGGAAGATGGCGCAGCCACCCATGTCGTTCGGGCCGTCCTCGTAGATCTGGCACTTGCTGCAGCGGTCGCCGGCTTTGAAGTCGGGGAATTTGTGCCCGTCTACCTTGGCGGCGTCAACCACATAGTTGAACTCTTTGGCCAGCGGGTCGTCCTCCTTCAGCGGCACGCGGTCCTCGGCCCGGGCCATGCAGCCCAGCGTAGCAGCGGCCAGCCCGGCGCAAGTGTGCAGAATAAATATCCGGCGATTCGTCATCTTTTTTCCCTTCCGTCGCTGCCGCGCCACATGGCCACGGCCCGACAATGATACGCGCTTCATGTCGAAAACATACTGCTATACTCAATGTTGCCAAGCACTCTACATCGAACAAATTCTAACAAATAGAATGAGGGGACGACATGTACAAGGCCTTACGCACACTAGCTCTATGCGGTACCTTAGGCGCCCTGCTGGGCGCTTGCGGCAAGTCCGAGGCACCCGTCTCGGCCGAGCAGGCCAGCGCCGACGCGGCGTTCCAGAAGAGGCTGCAGGAGCAGCTGCTCGACGCCAAACCCGGCAGCGTGGTCGAGATTCCGGCCGGTACCTATCATCTCACTAGCGGCCTCACGCTGCGCGGCAACGGCGTCACGGTGCGCGGCGCCGGCATGGACCAGACCATCCTCTCGTTCAAGGGCCAGGTCACCGGACCGGAAGGCATGCTGGTCTACGCCAGCAACTTCACCATCGAAGGCCTGACCATCGAGGACTCCAAGGGCGACGGCCTGAAGATCAACGACGGCGACAACATCACCATCCGCAAGGTCAAAGTGCAGTGGACCGGCGGCTCCAAGGTGACCAACGGCGCCTACGGCATCTACCCGGTCAAGACCCGCAACGTGCTGATCGAGGACAGCGTGGCGATCGCCGCTTCCGACGCCGGCATCTACGTCGGCCAGTCCAACGGCGTCGTGGTGCGCCGCTGCCGCGCCGAGCAGAACGTGGCCGGCATCGAAATCGAGAACACCATCAACGCCGACGTCTACGACAACGTCGCCACCAACAACACCGGCGGCATCCTGGTGTTCAACATGCCCAACCTGTCGCAGCCCGGCCATAGCACCCGCGTGTACCAGAACAAGGTCGAGAAGAACAACCTCGGCAACTTCGCCGCGCGCGGCACGGCGGTGGCCAGCGTGCCGGCCGGTTCCGGCATCGTCATCAACTCCAATTCGAAGGTGGAGATCTTCGACAACGACGTCACCGACAACCAGACCGCCAACGTCATCATCTCCAGCTACCACTCCACCGGCTACTTCACCGAGAAAGGCGTGGCCGCCGGTTACGATCCATATCCGAAGGCGATCTACGTCTACGGCAACCGCTTCAAGGGCGGCGGCGATTCGCCCGATGGTCTGGACCTGAAGGCGCTGAAGATCGCCATGTACGGCATCGGCGGCCACCTGCCCGACGTGCTGTGGGACGGCTACGTCGACACCAAGCTGCTGGTCAAGGGCGTGATGCCGGCCGAGCAGCGCATCTGCATCCAGGAGGGCGTGGACGTGCTGAACGCCGACGGTCCGAACAAGTACAAGAACCCCAGCAAGGAAACGGCGCCGTTCCGCTGCGCGCTGGCCAAGCTGCCGCCGGTGACCATCGCCCAACTCGCCGCGCAGTCATGATGGTGAGATTCGCAGCGATCACCTGCACGCTGATGCTCGCGGCGTGCACGCAGACCCAGGCCCCGGTGAGCTTTATCACCGAGGGCAATCCGGCCAGGTTGAGCGACTGGCACTTGATGGCCGTTTCCGGCGGCCGCCTGAACCTGAACACCGGCGTGGTCCCCTACGACCTCAATACGCCGCTGTTCACCGACTACGCGCAAAAGCTGCGCACCGTCTGGATGCCGAAGGGCCAGAGCGCCGTCTACAACGCCGATACGACGTTCGAGTTCCCGCTCGGGACCATCATCAGCAAGACCTTCTACTATCCGAAGGCGGACGGTCCCGCCAAGGCGGTGCTGGCGACCTACGACACCAGCAAGACCGGCGGCGACAAGCTCGATCTGGCCAACGTGCGCCTGGTCGAAACGCGCCTGCTGGTGCGCCGCGCCGACGGCTGGATCGCCCTGCCCTACGTGTGGAACGCCGAGCAGACCGAAGCCGTGCTGTCGCGCACCGGCGACCAGATACCGCTGGAAGTGGTGCATGCGGACCAGACCCGCAAGCCGCTGACCTACGTGGTGCCGAATGTGAACCAGTGCGCGTCCTGCCACGTGGCCGATGTGAAGTCGCGCCAGTTCCAGCCCATCGGCCCGAAGGCGCGGCATATGAACCGCAGCTACAGCTACGACGGCGTGAGCGTCAACCAGCTCGATTACCTGGCCCGCATCGGCTACCTGAGCGGCGTGCCGGCCAACGTCGCGGCCACGGCGCCGCACAACGCCAACTGGCGCGACCAGGGCCAGACGCTGGACGCGCGCGCCCGCGCCTACCTGGACATCAACTGCGCCCACTGCCACAACGACAAGGGCGCGGCCAACACCACCGCGCTGCACCTGAACATGGGCGCGCCGGCCGATCTGCATCTGGGTTTGTGCAAGCCGCCGGTGGCGGCGGGCGCCGGCACGGGCGGTCATGGTTACGGCATCGCGCCGGGCAAGCCGGATGAATCGATCATGGTCTACCGGCTGGGCTCCGAACAGACCGGCATCATGATGCCGGAACTGGGACGCGGCTCGGTCCACAAGGAAGGCGTGGACCTGATACGCGCGTGGATCGCCGCGATGAAGCAAGGCTGCGGCGCCTCCTAGCTTATGGCGCGGCGCGCTTGTCCTTGAAGAAGGCCCAGGTTTCGTCGGCGTATTCGACATCGCCGTTTTGCTGGCCGAGTATCGACGACATCAGCCATGACATCCGGTGCGCGATGCTGGGCTGGACGTGGCCGGCGTTTTCCATTTTCAGGAATTCAACCTGTGCGCCCTGGGGATCGCTGCCCCAGACATAGCGCACCAGCGCCGTCTTGTCGGCCGCATCGCGATGCGGCACCTGCGTGACGGCCGGCGTGGGCGGCAGCTGCGCCAGCTCGCGCCAGAACTTCACGGATTCCTCGGCACTCAGGCCGGAGCCGCGCCCCGTCAACAGGAAGTGTCCGACTTCGCCGCCGGCATAGGGCGCGATCTTGTCCTCGGTGCCATGCGCCACCAGTATCGGCACGGCGCGCTTTGGGAGCGGGCACAAGCTCTTGGCGGGCATCAGCATGCTCGACACGGCCACCGCCGCCAGACGCGGCCCCAGCTCGATCGCCGCCCGATACACCATGCCGCCGCCATTGGAGGCGCCGGACAGATACACCCGCGATGGATCGGCATGATGCTGCGCGACCGCCTGCTCGATCAGCGCGGCGATAAAGCCGACATCGTCGGTCTTGGGATTGGTGGGAGCGTCGGCGCGGCAGTCGTTCCAGCCCTGCTTGTCGTCGCTGCCCTTCGAGCCGTCGGGCGCGACGACCAGCAAGCCTTCGCGGTCGGCCACGGCCAGCCAGGCGGCGGCCGGATCGTCTATCCTGCCGCGGCCGAATGTGAGATTGGCGGTGGCCGCGTGGCCATGCAGCAGGATCACCAGCGGCAACTTGCCCGCCACCGGCGTCGCCGGCTGCGCCAGCAGATAGTGGCGCGGCCCTTCCGGCCGCTGCACCGTTTCGGAAACGATGGTCGCGGCGCCCGCCTGTAAAACGGTGAAGGCTGCAATCAAGGGCAAATACCGGGTTACCGTCATTGTGCAGCCTTTCGTCTTAGTTGGAAGAACCCAGTTCGTCGCCCATTTCCTTGCCGCGCTGCTGGGCCGCTTTTATCGCCTTGACGATCGCCGCCTTCACGCCGCTGTCTTCCATGCTGGTCAGCGCCGCGTAGGTGGTGCCGCCTTTCGACGTCACGCGCTCGCGCAGCAGCGACACCGGCTCGTTCGACTGCACCGCCAGTTGCGAAGCGCCGGCAAAGGTGGCCAGCGCCAGCTGCTTGCCCTGCTCCGTGCTCAGGCCCATGTCCACGGCGGCCTGCTGCATCGCCTCGATGAAGTAGAACACATAGGCCGGGCCGCTGCCCGACACCGCCGTCACCGCATCGATCTGCGACTCGTCGTCCAGCCACACGGTCGGACCGACCGCGCGCAGGATATCGTCGGCCGCCTGCTTCTGCGCCGGCGTCACGCCGGCCGTCGCCGCCATGCCGGTGATACCCATGCCAATCAACGCCGGCGTGTTCGGCATGCAGCGCACGATGGCGCCGTAGCCGCCCAGCCAGCGCGACAGGTCGACGATGCGGATGCCGGCCGCGATCGAGACGATCACCGGCTGCCTGGCCTGGTCGATCAGCGGCAGCAGCTGGGCCGCCACTTCGCGCATGCTTTGCGGTTTGACCGCCAGCACGATCACGTCCGCCGCCGAGACGGCGGCATCGGCGCCGCTGGCCGTGGTCACGCCGAACTGTTCATGCAGGCGAACCAGCGCTTCCGCGTTGGGATCGGCCACGTGGATGTTGGCGCCGGCGGTGAGCTTGTTGGCCAGTCCCGCGATCAGGGCGGAGGCCATGTTGCCGCCGCCGATAAATGCTATTTTCATTGTCAAGCCTTGTGGTAGTTTCGTGAACCAAAAATGGCGCTGCCGACGCGCACGATGGTCGCGCCTTCGGCGATCGCGGCGCGCAGGTCGGCCGACATGCCCATCGACAGCGTGTCGAGCGCCAAGCCGTCGGCGCGCAGCTGCTCGTACAACACGCGCAGCTGGGCGAACGCCGCCCGCTGCTGCGCAAAGTCTTCGGCCGGCTCGGGGATCGCCATCAGGCCGCGCAAGGTCAGATTCGGCAGCGCCGCGACCTTGTGGGCCAGCTGCGCCAATTCCGCCGGGGCCACGCCGCTCTTGCTGGCTTCCCCGCTGATATTCACCTGCAAGCAGATTTGCAACGGCGCCATGCCGGCCGGCCGCTGCTCGGACAGCCGCTGCGCAATCTTCTCGCGCTCGACCGTGTGCACCCAATCGAAGTGCTCGGCGATGGGGCGGGTCTTGTTGCTCTGGATCGGGCCGATGAAATGCCACTCCAGCGCGGGCGCGCCGGCCGCCTTCAGCGCGGCGATCTTGTCGAGCGCCTCCTGCAGGTAGTTTTCGCCGAAAGCGCGCTGGCCGGCCTGCACCGCCTCCAGCACCGCGTCCGGCCCGAAGGTCTTGGAGACGGCCAGCAGCTGCACCGATTGCGGCGCACGGCCAACATCTTGGGCTGCGGCAACAATTGTCGAGGTGATTGCTTGCAAGTTCTGGGGGATCAGGGACATAATCATCGAGTAAAAAATCGTTAACAAACGCTAGTGTGGTGTTGCGCTCTTGGGGCCGCGTATAAAAATGATGCGTTTGCGGGCCAGGCTAGGCGCAAACCGCAGCGATAGCGAGCTATCGCGAGGATTTGCAACCCCGCCTTGGCGCGACGCATGGCTCGCAAACGCGCATTTTTATGCGGCAACAAGAGCGCAGCACCACACTAGGCACAGGGATTATAAATGGACATCTCCGAACTTCTCGCATTCTCCGTCAAGAACAAGGCCTCGGACCTGCACCTGTCAGCCGGGCTGCCGCCGATGATACGGGTGCACGGCGACGTGCGGCGCATCAACCTGCCGCCGCTGGAGCACAAGGACGTGCACGGCATGATCTATGACATCATGAACGACGGCCAGCGCAAGGCCTACGAAGAGATGCTCGAATGCGACTTCTCGTTCGCGATACCGGGCCTGGCGCGTTTCCGCGTCAACGCCTACAACCAGGAACGGGGCGCCTCGGCGGTGCTGCGGACGATTCCATCGAAGATCCTCAGCCTGGAAGAGCTGAACGCGCCGAAAATCTTTGCCGAGTTCGCGCTCAAGCCGCGCGGGCTGGTGCTGGTGACGGGGCCGACCGGCTCCGGCAAGTCGACCACCCTGGCGGCGATGGTCAACCACCTCAACGAAAACGAGTACGGCCACATCCTGACGATCGAAGACCCGATCGAGTTCGTGCACGAATCGAAGAAATGCCTGATCAACCAGCGCGAGGTGGGACCGCACACGCTGTCGTTCAACAACGCGCTGCGTTCGGCGCTGCGGGAAGACCCGGACTGCATCCTGGTCGGCGAGCTGCGCGACCTGGAGACCATCCGCCTGGCCTTGTCTGCGGCCGAGACCGGCCACCTGGTGTTTGGCACCCTGCACACCTCGTCGGCCGCCAAGACCATCGACCGTATCGTCGACGTCTTCCCGGCCGATGAAAAGGAGATGGTAAGGGCGATGTTGTCCGAATCGCTGCAAGCGGTGATCTCGCAGACGCTGCTGAAAACCAAGGACGGCAACGGCCGCGTGGCGGCGCACGAGATCATGGTGGCGACGCCGGCGATCCGCAACCTGATCCGCGAAGCCAAGATCGCGCAGATGTACTCGGCGATCCAGACCGGCAGCAACGTCGGCATGCAGACGCTGGACCAGAACCTGACGGACCTGGTGCGCCGCAACGTCATCAGCGCCGCCGCCGCCCGCAGCGCCGCCAAGACGCCGGACAATTTCCCCGGCTAAAAACCGGGGGTCAAGTCTGACATTCGGACACGGCCTCGGCCGTAGCTGCGCTTACGGCCGAGGCCGTGTCCGAATGTCAGACTTGACCCCCACTGAAAGGAAACATCATGGAACGCGACCAGGCCTCCAAATTCATGTTCGACCTGCTGCGGTTGATGACCAGCAAGAAGGGCTCGGATCTGTTCATCACCGCCGGCTTCCCGCCCGCCATCAAGATCGACGGCAAGATGACGCCGGTGTCGTCGCAGGTGCTCACCTCCGCCCACACCATGGACCTGGCCCGCTCCATCATGAACGACAAGCAGACCGCCTCGTTCGAGCTGACCAAGGAAGCCAACTTCGCCATCAGCCCCGGCGACCTGGGCCGCTACCGGGTGTCGGCGTTTGTGCAGATGAGCTCGGTGGGCATGGTGCTGCGGACCATCACCAGCGAAATCCCCAAACTGGAAGACCTTGGCCTGCCCGAGGTGCTCAAGGACGTCGTCATGTCCAAGCGCGGCCTGGTCATCATGGTCGGCGCCACCGGCTCCGGCAAGTCGACCACCCTGGCGGCCATGGTCGGCTACCGCAACGAGAACAGCTACGGCCACATCATCACCATCGAGGACCCGGTCGAGTACGTCCACCCGCACAAGAACTGCATCATGACCCAGCGCGAAGTGGGGGTCGACACCGAGGACTGGGCCGTCGCGCTGAAGAACACGCTGCGCCAGGCGCCGGACGTGATCCAGATCGGCGAGATCCGCGACCGCGAAACCATGGACCACGCGATCGCCTTCGCCGAAACCGGCCACCTGTGCCTGGCCACCCTGCACGCCAACAGCGCCAACCAGGCGCTCGACCGCATCATCAACTTCTTCCCCGAGGAACGCCGCCAGCAGCTGCTGATGGACCTGTCGCTCAACCTGAAGGGCATGATCTCGCAGCGCCTGATCCCGCGCAAGGAATCCAAGGGCCGCGCGGTGGCGATCGAAATCATGCTCAACTCGCCGCTGATCTCGGACCTGATCTTCAAGGGCGAAGTCCACGAAATCAAGGAGCTGATGAAGAAGTCGCGCGAGCTCGGCATGCAGACCTTCGACCAGTCGCTGTTCGATCTGCACGAAGCGGATATCATCAGCTACGAAGACGCGCTGCGCAACGCCGACTCCGTCAACGACCTGCGGCTGGCCATCAAGCTCGAAGGCAAGGCCGCCAAGAACCGGGATCTCTCGGCCGGAACCGAACATTTAGGACTCATCTGACACCATGACCACCATTTACGACCTCAGCGCCGACAACCTGTCCGGCGCCCCCGTCAACCTGGGCCAGTACCAGGGCCAGGTACTGCTGATCGTCAACACCGCCAGCAAATGCGGCTTCACGCCGCAGTACAAGGGCCTGGAGCAGGTGTACCAGCAGTTCAAGGACAAGGGCGTGGTGGTGCTGGGCTTCCCCTGCAACCAGTTCGGCGCGCAGGAGCCGGGCCAGGCCGAGGAGATCGGCGCCTTCTGCGAAAAGAACTATGGCGTCACCTTCCCGCTGTTCGCCAAGATCGACGTCAACGGCGACCATGCCCACCCGCTGTTTACTAAACTGAAAAAAGACGCCCCCGGTATTCTCGGCACCGAGGCCATCAAATGGAACTTCACCAAGTTCCTGATCCGCAAGGACGGCACGGTCTACAACCGCTACGCCCCCGCCACCAAGCCGGAAGACCTGGTGGCCGACATTACTAAACTGCTGGCGGAATAAGCGCGCGCAACCCGCGCTCCACAATAAATTGTAAAAAGAGTGAAAACGTTTTCCAAAAAACGTGCTTCCGGTTAACTTTTCGGTAATAATGGCTTCTGGTCATTTCCAATTATCGAATCAGTCGCCTATGTCGTTGTTTGGAAAACTACTGTCGCGCTGGATGCGGATGGGGATGTACTCCCGCTTGTTCGTCCCCATCTTCATCATCATCGCCATCGTGATCGGCGTGCGATACAGCCTATTGTTCCAGTCGGAAAGCGCGTATGCCAACGCCCGCTACCAGAAGGACGCGGGCGACCTCGGCGTTTACCTGCACAAGGCCCTGCTGCCCGCGCTGACCACGCCGGACCGCGCCGCCCTCGACAACATGCTGTCCAGCGCCCTGCTGCTGGAGGCCGACCTGGTCTCGGCGCGGCTGGACTACGCCGGCGGCCACCTGGAGGCGCTGCGCAGCACGCCGCCGCTGGCGGACTATCCGCCCTGGTTCCGCGGCCTGAATGGCCTGCAAGCGATCAACCGCACCATCTACATCGGCAACGCCAGCCTGGTGCTGGGCTTCGAGCCGACGCTGCCGCTGGCGCAGGTGTGGCGCACGCTGCGCCAGCAGGCGGCGATCTCGCTGGTCAACATCACCATCATCTACACGCTGCTGGGCATCATCATCTTCGCCAACCAGCGCATGCTCAAGCGCGTGAACGACATCACCACCCGCTTCCAGAACGGCGACCACGGCGTGCGCCTGCCCGTCAGCGGCACGCTGGAGGCGCGCATGCTGGCCGTCACCTTCAACAACATGGCGCAGCGTGTGCAGGCGCTGGTGCACAAGCTTCAACAAAGCCAGAACAAATTGAGCGAGCAGCTGGCGCAGACGCTGGAGGCGCAGGCGCTGCTGCAAGTGGAGAAGGAGCGCATCGAAGTCACGCTAGCTTCCATCGGCGACGCCGTCATCACCACCGATTTGAACGGCAAGATCGACACCGTCAACGACGTCGCCCAGCAGCTCACCGGTTGGCCGGAGGCGCGCGCGCGCGGCATGGAGCTGCACCAGGTGTTCGTGCTGGCGAATAATTTCGGCCAGCATTCGCTGCTCAAGTCCATGGCGGCGATCTACGCCGGCGGCGACGTGATCAAGGTCGGCAACCAGAGCCTGCGCAACCGCATGGGCCAGACCATCACCGTCGAATACACCGCCAACGCGATCCGCTCCGCGCGCAACGAGGTCCAGGGCTCGGTGCTGGTGTTCCGCGACGTCACCGAACGCCGCCAGCTGATGCAGCAGATCTCCTGGCAGAGCAATCACGACATCCTCACCGGCCTGCCCAACCGCGCGGCGCTGGCCACCCGCTTCGAGCAGGAAGTCATCCGCGCGCGCGAGCAGGATTATCTGCTGGCCGTCTGCCTGTTCGACCTCGATCACTTCCAGTACGTGAACCAGACGCTGGGCCAGGACATCGGCGACGAGATCCTCAAGCAGGCCGCCAGCCGCCTGCACGACTTTGCCGGCGCGCGCCATTACGTGGCGCGCCTGGGCGGCGACGAATTCGTGCTGCTGCTGCCGGAGATGGACAACCGCGCCGCCGTCGAGCAGGCACTGGACCAATTGATGGCGGCGCTGTCACGCGACTACCAGTGCGACGGCGAAGCGGTGGGCATGTCCGCCAGCGCCGGCGTGGCGGTCTACACCGGCAACGAGATCAGCGCCGACAGCCTGCTGCGCCACGCCGACCAGGCGCTGTACCAGGCCAAGATCACGGGCCGCAACCGCTACCACTTCTTCGACGCCGACCTCGACGAACAGGTACGCACTCACCACAACCGCCGCACCGAAGTGCGCACCGCCCTGCTCGACGGCGAACTGCGGCTGTACTATCAACCGAAGCTGGACATGCGCAAGGCCCGCATCGTCGGCATGGAAGCGCTGCTGCGCTGGCAACACCCGCTGCGCGGTGTGGTCGGGCCGGGGGATTTCCTGCCCATCGTCGAGCACAGCGACGTCATCGTCGACATCGGCGAGTGGGTGCTGCGCGAAGCCCTGCGCCAGTTGCAGGATTGGCGCGCCTTCGATGCGCGCTGGGTCATCAGCGTCAACATCGCCGCCCGCCATTTCCAGCGCGCCGATTTCGTCGAACGGCTGACCGCCATCCTGGCCGAGTTCCCGGACGTGCCGCCGGATATGCTGGAGCTGGAGATACTGGAATCGTCGGCCCTGAGCGACATCGCCCACGTGCGCAGCATCATGCTCGATTGCCAGGCGCTGGGGATCAGCTTCGCGCTGGACGATTTCGGCACCGGTTATTCGTCGATGTCCTACCTGAAGCGGCTGCCGGCCGACATGCTCAAGATCGACCAGAGCTTCGTGCGCAACATGCTGGTGGACCGCGACGACCTGCACCTGGTGAGCGCCGTCATCGGCCTGGCCAAGTCCTTCGGCCTGGGCGTGATCGCCGAGGGCGTGGAGACCATGGAGCACGGCGCCATGCTGATGCGCCTGGGCTGCGACCTGGTGCAGGGCTACGGCATCGCAAGGCCGATGCCGGCGGACGAGGTGCTGGCCTGGGTCGCCAGTTTCGACACGGCGGCCATGTGGCAGGCGGCCGCGCAGCTGCCGCCCATCTTCAGCCTGCACGGCGAGCCGGCCGGCGGCACCGCACAAATGCCCTTATTTGTGCAGAGCTGAGTCGATCAGTTCTATCCAGTGCCTGACCGGCGTGTCCGTGCCCGATTGCAGGTGCGCGCTGCAGCCGACGTTGGCCGAGACGATGGTGGTGGCGCCGGTGTCGGCCAGGTTGGCCAATTTGCGGTCGCGCAGTTGCAGCGACAGCTCCGGTTGCAGCAGCGAGTAGGTGCCCGCCGAGCCGCAGCACAGATGACTGTCCGCGCACAGCACCACATCGACGCCGACCGCGCGCAGCACGCCCTCCACCTTGCCCCGTATCTGCTGGCCGTGCTGCAGCGTGCAGGGCGGATGGTAGGCCACGCGCTCGGTGACGCTGGCGCGGTGCTTCAGTTCTTCCTCGAACTCCGGCATCACTTCGCTCAGGTCGCGCGTCAGCGCCGAGATGCGCTGCGCCTTGGCGGCGTAGTCGCCGTCGTGCGCCAGCAGGTGGCCGTATTCCTTGACGGTGACGCCGCAGCCGGAAGCGGTCATCACGATCGCCTCCACCGCGCCGTCCTGCACGTGCGGCCACCAGGCGTCGACGTTGCGGCGCATGTCGTCCAGCGCCGCCTCCTGGTCGTTGAGGTGATGGCGCACCGCGCCGCAGCAGCCGGCCTTGGGCGCGACGATCAACTGCACACCCAGCGCATCGAGCACGCGGGCGGTGGCGGCGTTGATGTTGGGCGCCATCGCCGGCTGCGCGCAGCCTTCCAGCACCAGCATCTTGCGCGCGTGCGCGCGCGACGGCCACACGCCGGGGCTTTGCCGCGCCGGAATCTTGTCCTGCATGGCGGGCGACAGCAGCGGCCGGAACAGCTGCCCCGCGTGCAATGCCGCCGTGAAGACGGCCTTGCGCGGCAAGGCCTCCTTCAGCACCAGCCGCTTCATGCGCTCGATGAACGGCCGCTGCACGCGATCCTCCACCACCTTGCGGCCGATGTCGATCAGGCGGCCGTACTTGACGCCGGACGGACAGGTGGTCTCGCAGTTGCGGCAGGTCAGGCAGCGGTCCAGGTGAGTCTGCGTCTTGACCGTCACCGGCGCGCCTTCCAGCACCTGCTTGATCAGGTAGATGCGGCCGCGCGGGCCATCGAGCTCGTCGCCCAGCAGCTGGTAGGTCGGGCAGGTGGCGGTGCAGAAGCCGCAGTGGACGCAGGCGCGCAGGATGGCGTCGGCTTCTTCGCCTTCGCGGGTGTTCTTGATGAAGTCAGCCAGGTTGGTTTGCATAGGTTCACTAGTACATGCGGCCGGGATTGAAGATCCCCGCCGGATCGAAGGACTGCTTCAGCCGCTCGTGGATCTTCGCCACGGCCGGCGCCAGCGGATGGAACACGCCGACGCTCTTGTCCGCGCTTCGGAACAGCGTCGCATGGCCGCCCGCCGCCGCCACGGTGCGGCGGATGCCGGCCGCCTGTTCGGCATCGGTGCCTTCCACCTTGAGCCAGCGCTGCGCCCCGCCCCACTCGATCAGCTGCTCGCCGCGCAGGATGATGGCGCTGGCCGCCGGCGGCACCGACAAACGCCACAAGCTGCCGCCGTCCTTGAAGTAGCCGTGCGTCTGGTCGCGCAGCGAGGTCCAGAATGCCGCGTCGTCCTCCAGCGCAACGCCGCCCAGCTTGCGTTGCGCCGCCTCCACCGCCGCCTCGGCACCGGACAGCCGCAGCGACAGCACGCCCTCATGCCAGCAGCTGGCCGATATCGGCAACGGCTGGCCGGCCCATTCGTTCAGGCGGCGCAGCGCGTCGATCTCGCTCATCTCGAAGCGCAGGCTGGCCTCGCGCAGCGGCACCGGCAGCACCTTGAGCGACACCTCCAGTATCAGTCCCAGCGTACCCAGGGAACCTGCCAGAAGGCGCGAGACATCGTAGCCCGCCACGTTCTTCATCACCTGGCCGCCGAAGCGCAGCGCCTCGCCGTGGCCGTCCATCAGCACCGCGCCGAGCACGAAATCGCGCACCGCACCGGCGCTGGCGCGGCGCGGGCCGGACAAGGCGCTGGCCACCACGCCGCCGATGGTCGATGCGGCGCCGTAGCGCGGCGGCTCGAAGGCCAGCATCTGCTGGTGCTGCGCCAGCAGCGCCTCGATCTCCGCCAGCGGCGTGCCGCAGCGCGCGGTGATGACCAATTCGGTCGGCTCATAGGAGACGACGCCGGCGTAGGCGCGCGTGTCGAGCAGCTCGCCCTGTGGCGCCTGGCCGTACCAGTCCTTGCTGCCGCCGCCGCGCAGGCGCAGCGGCGTGCCGGCCTCCGTGGCGACACGTATGCGCTCGCTGAACTGCGCGGCGATGGGGGAATACGATGCGGTCGTCATGTCGCTCCGTTTAAAAGCGCGGCAAATGGGAGAACGGCAGCATGCCGCCGCTGACGCGCATCTTGCCGAATTCGGCGCAGCGGTTCAGCGTGGGGATGGCCTTGTCGGGATTGAGCAGGCCGACCGGATCGAAGGCGCGCTTGACCGAGAAGAAGGCATCCAGCTCGGCCGGCGCGAACTGCGCGCACATCGAATTGATCTTCTCGATGCCCACGCCATGCTCGCCGGTGATGGTGCCGCCCACTTCCACGCACAGCGCCAGGATCTCGGCGCCGAAGGCTTCGGCGCGCTCGAATTCATCGGGGATGTTGGCGTTGAACAGGATCAGCGGATGCAGGTTGCCGTCGCCGGCGTGGAACACGTTGGCGCAGCGCAGACCGTACTTGGTCTCCATCCGCGCGATTCCCTCCAGCACCTGGCCCAGGCGCTTGCGCGGGATGGTGCCGTCCATGCAGTAGTAGTCGGGCGAGATGCGGCCCGCCGCCGGAAACGCGTTCTTGCGGCCGGACCAGAACTTCAGCCGCTCCGCCTCCGACTGCGACACCGCGATGGCGCTGGCGCCGGCCGTGTTCAGCACCGCCGACATGCGGGCGATTTCCTCCTCCACTTCCTCGATGGTGCCGTCGGCCTCGCACAGCAGAATGGCGGCGGCCTCGGTATCGTAGCCGGCCTTGACGAAGGGTTCGACCATGCGCGACGAGGTCTGGTCCATCATCTCCAGCCCGGCCGGGATGATGCCGGCCGCGATCAGCGCCGCCACCGCGTGGCAGCCCGCCGTCACCTCGTTGAACGACGCCATGATGACGCGCGCCGTCGCCGGCTTGGGCACCAGCTTGACCGTCACCTCGGTGACGATGCCCAGCATGCCCTCGGAACCGATGAACACCGACAGCAGGTCCAGGCCTGGCGCGTCGAGCGCCTCGCTGCCTAGTTCCACCACGTCGCCGTCTATCGTCACCATGCGCACGCGCAGCACGTTGTGCACGGTCAGGCCGTATTTGAGGCAGTGCACGCCGCCGGAGTTCTCCGCCACGTTGCCGCCGATGGTGCAGGCGATCTGCGACGACGGATCGGGCGCGTAGTACAGGCCATGCGGCGCCGCCGCTTCCGAGATCGCCAGGTTGCGCACGCCCGGCTGCACCACGGCGGTCCGCGAATAGGCGTCCATGCGCACGATGCGGTTCAGGCGCGCGGTCGACAGCACCACGCCGTCGGCGATCGGCATGGCGCCGCCGGACAGGCCGGTGCCGGCGCCGCGCGGCACGATCGGCACTTTCAGCTCGCGGCACACCTGCAGCACGGCGACGATCTGCGCCTCGCTGTCGGGCAGCACGACGATCATCGGCAGCTGGCGGTAGGCGGCCAGGCCGTCGCATTCGTAGGGTCGGGTGTCTTCCGGCTCGGACAGGACGGCGCGCGCCGGCAGCACTCGCAGCAAGGCCGCGGCGACTTGCGCGCGGCGCGCGGCGATGGCGGCCAAGACGGCGGGATCGGGAATGGCAGTGCTCATGTGTGGACACCTGGAAGCGCGGAATCAGATGTCGATTGTAAGCACAAACGCCCGATGCTGTGGAATGTTTGACTACTTTACGCAACTATCGTCGGGATGACGGCAACCCAGCCTCCTCAACCTGCCGGCATGCGCGCGCACTTCGGCTGCCGGCAGCGGACCGCCGTGCCCCAGGTAGAAGGTCTGCATGCCGGCATCGACCAGCTGCTGCAAAGCCGCCGCAGTGGCCTGCGGGTCATCCTCGAACGGCGGACGGATCGCGTGCCCCGTGCGCACCAGGCCTCCCAGCAGGATGCCGGACGCGATCAGGTCGCCCACCAGCACCTCGCCACCCGCCAGCTCGATCGATACCGATCCGGCGGTATGGCCTGGCGTATGGCGCGCCACGCCTTCCACGCCATACTGCGACAGCTGAACGACCTGCCCGTCGTCCATCAGGATATCCGGCGTGAACGGCACATAGGGCTGGCGTATCAGCCCGGTCTTGAGGAACAGGCGGCCGAACCATCCGGTGCTGCAAAAGGTCATCGGCATCAACTGGCGGTAATAAGCAAGATCACCGCAGTGCGCCAGCACCGGGGCGCCGGTCAGTTGGCGCAGCCGCGCCGCGCCGCCGGCATGATCGACGTGCGCGTGGGTGATGACGATCAGGCGGATATCGGCAAACGTCAAGCCGTGGCGTTTGAGGGCGCGGGCGACCTTGCCTTCCGAGCCAGGCAGGCCGGCATCGACCAGCACACAGCCGCCATCGCCGATGATCAGGTGGCAGTTGACCATGCCGAAAGGCAGAATGGCGATACGGATGATACGCGGTGCAGCCATCGATACGGCTCCTTGAAAACAGTCTATGATCCTATTCTCAAGGCTGTCCGCGGACGCCGCAAGTACGCACTTTTTGGTGCCTGTCGACTATTTGTAACGGATCTGGAAAGGAGCACCATGATGCAAGCGCGCTGGCATATCGAAAACCCGGTCGACTGTCCGCTGGTGGCGGCGATCAATATCGTCGGCGGCAAGTGGAAGCCGATCATCCTGCACATACTGGGCACGCGCAGCATGCGCTTTGGCGAGCTTCAGCGCAGCATTCCGCCGGTCAGCCAGAAAATGCTGACGCAGCAACTGCGGGAACTGGAAGCGGACGGCATCGTCGAGCGTCGTGTGCATGACGGAAAACCGCTGCGCACCGACTATTCGCTGACCGCGCTGGGCGCCAGCCTGTGGCCCGTACTGCAAACGCTGTACGACTGGGGCCAGCAACTGGTGGAGCACAAGGCCGCCGCGTAGTCTACAATCGCATCCTCACCTTTCACGTATCAGGGAGCATCATGGGCAATCGACTCTCCAAAATCGCCACCCGCACCGGCGATGGCGGCACCACCGGCCTTGGCGACGGCAGCCGCACCGACAAGGACAGCGTGCGCATCCACTCGATCGGCGAAGTCGACGAGCTCAATTCGCACATCGGCCTGCTGCTGTGCGAAGACATGCCGGCCGACCTGCGCGAAGAGCTGGTCACCATCCAGCACGACCTGTTCGACCTGGGCGGCGAATTGTGCATACCGGGCTACCAGATGATCACCGAGGCGCACGTCGAACGCCTCGATACGCTGCTGGCCAAATACAACACCACGCTGCCGGCGCTGACGGAGTTCATCCTGCCGGCCGGCTCGCGCGCGGCCTCGCAGGCGCACGTGTGCCGCACCGTGTGCCGCCGCGCCGAACGCGCCATCGTCACGCTGGGCAAGACCGAGACCATCCACGAGCATCCGCGCCAGTATGTGAACCGCCTGTCGGACTTGATGTTTGTGCTGTCGCGGGTGTTGAACCGCTTCGGCGGCGGCAGCGACGTGCTGTGGCAGCACGAGCGCAAGCGCGGCTGAGACGCTTAGCGGTCGGTCAGGAACAGCAGCGCCATGCCTTTGGCCATGCTCAGGCGCGAGGCGCTGGCCGGATAGGCGCTGGACACCAGCGCCGCCTGGTCGCCGGCCGACAGCTTGCGGTAGAAGCTGACCATGTCGGCAGCCGGCCAGCCGGCGCGGTGGGCCAGCACCATGCCCAGCTGGTCCGCCTCCGATTCCTGCATGCTCGATAGTTTGGACAGGCGGATCTGCATCGACAGGTCGCTTTCCAGCCGTTCCATCACCACCTCCAGCGGCACCACCGGATAGCGGTTCAGGAATAACGCTTCCGACAAGGTTTCGCGGTGATGTTCGGCCACAGCGTGGGCGACTTCGTGGCCCAGCAGGGTGGCCAGTTCGCCGTCGCTCAACGCCAGCTGGCGTACAAACGCGCTGCCCACCAGGATTTTGCCGCCAGCCATGCAGATGGCATCGACTTCGGCGTCGCTGGTGGTATGGAACTCCCACTCCCACCCGGCCACTTCCGGCTTCAGCGCCACGGCGGCGCGTATCAGGCCCGCGCCGATGGCTTGCAACCGTGCCAGCAAGACGCGGTCGTCGTCCAGACGCCCGGCGGCCGCCAGGCTGACCACGCGGTCGATATAGCGGTCCTCCACCGTGCTGACTACTTCCTCGGCGCTGAAACTCAACTCCTGCGCCCTGCCCGATTCCGGCACCTGCGCGTCCGCCGTCCCGCAAGCGAACAACAAACCGGCAAACAGGGAAGCGGCGGCATTCATGGCGATATAAACCGAATAAACTGTTTATACCAATATAGGACGCACTTTGGGGATAGGCAAGAAAAACCCGGGGGTCAAGTCTGACAATCGGACACGGGCTGTTCCGTAGAGCATACTACGGAACAGCCCGTGTCCGATTGTCAGACTTGACCCCCGTGGTTTTAGCCGTTGTTGACGACCAGGCGCGGCTCGGCGGCGGCGTGGCGTTGCTTGATCGAGGCGGTGATGCCGGCGGCGTCCAGGCCCACGCTGGCCAGCAGCTTGGCCGGGTCGCCGTGGTCGATGAACTTGTCCGGCAGGCCCAGCATCTGCAACGGCTTAACGATGCCTTCGGCGGCCAGCGCTTCGGCCACGGCGGAACCGGCGCCGCCCATGATGGAGCCCTCTTCCACCGTCACCAGGTAGTCGTGTTCGGCGGCCAGCTGCTTCACCAGTTCCACGTCCAGCGGTTTGACGAAGCGCATGTTGGCGACCGTGGCGTCCAGCGCTACACCGGCGGCCACAGCAGGCGCCACCATCGAGCCGAAGGCCAAGATGGCAATCTTCTGGCCCTTGCGCTTGATTTCGCCCTTGCCGATCTCAATCGTGGTCAGCTCCGGCTTGATCGCCGCGCCGGCGCCGGCGCCGCGCGGATAGCGGATCGCCGCCGGTCCCTGGTACTGGTAGCCGGTGGTCAGCATCTGGCGGCATTCGTTTTCGTCCGAGGCGGCCATGACCACCATGTTCGGAATGCAGCGCAAATACGCCATGTCGTAGTTGCCGGCGTGGGTGGCGCCGTCGGCGCCCACCAGGCCCGCGCGATCCAGCGCGAATGTCACGTCCAGGTTTTGCAGCGCGACGTCGTGGATCAGCTGGTCGTAGCCGCGTTGCAGGAAGGTGGAGTAGATCGCCACCACCGGCTTCAGGCCTTCGCAGGCCAGGCCGGCGCCGAAGGTCACGGCGTGCTGCTCGGCGATGCCGACGTCGAAATAACGGTCCGGGAACTTCTGCTCGAAACCGACCATGCCCGAGCCTTCGCGCATGGCGGGCGTGATGCCGACCAGGCGCTTGTCGGCGGCGGCCATGTCGCACAGCCAGTTGCCGAAGACTTCCGTGTAAGTGACCTTGCCCGACGCCACGGCCGGCTTGAAGCCTTCGGCCGGGTTGAACTTGCCCGGGCCGTGGTACAGCACAGGGTCTGCCTCGGCCAGCTTGTAGCCCTGGCCCTTCTTGGTCACCACGTGCAGGAACTGCGGGCCCTTGAGCTGCTTGATGTTCTGCAGCGTCGGGATCAGCGATTCGAGGTCGTGGCCGTCGATCGGGCCGATGTAGTTGAAGCCGAACTCCTCGAACATGGTGGCCGGAACCACCATGCCCTTGGCGTGCTCTTCCAGCCGCTTGGCCAGCTCCAGCACCGGGCCGGGCAGCACGGACTTGCCGACGTTCTTGGCGGCGGCGTAGAACTGGCCCGACATCAAGCGCGCCAGGTAGCGGTTCAGCGCGCCCACCGGCGGCGAGATCGACATGTCGTTGTCGTTCAGGATCACCAGCAGATTGACGTCTTCCTGCACGCCGGCGTTGTTCAGCGCTTCGAAGGCCATGCCGGCCGTCATCGAGCCGTCGCCGATCACGGCGATCGCGTGGCGGTGCTCGCCCTTGATCTTGGCCGCCTGCGCCATGCCCAGCGCCGCCGAGATCGAGGTCGACGAGTGCGCCGTGCCGAAGGTGTCGTACTCGCTTTCGTCGCGTTTCGGGAAGCCGGAGATGCCGTTCAGCTGGCGCAGCGTGTGCATGCGCTCGCGGCGGCCGGTGAGGATCTTGTGCGAATAGGTCTGGTGGCCCACGTCCCACACGATGCGGTCGTGCGGCGTGTTGAACACGTAGTGCAGCGCCACGGTCAGTTCGACCGTGCCCAGGTTGGACGACAGGTGGCCGCCGGTCTTCGAGACCGAATCGAGCAGGTAGCTGCGCAGTTCATGCGCGAGCGGCGTCAGCTGGGTGCGCGCCAGTTTGCGCACATCCGCTGGTGAATCTATGTTTTCGAGCAATTTCATTTATGCCTTCCGCTGCACGATCAAATCCGCGAGTTCGCGTAACCGCAGAGCTTTTTCTCCGAACGGCGCGAGCGCTGCGTGCGCGTCGAGCCGTAGTTTTTGCGCCAACGCGCGCGACGGTTCCAGACCCAGGATCGAGACATAGGTCGGTTTGTTGTCGGCGGCGTCCTTGCCGGCGGTCTTGCCCAGCGTGGCCGAATCGGCCGTGGCGTCGAGCACGTCGTCCACCACCTGGAAGGCCAGGCCGATGGCGCGTGCATAGTCGTTCAGCGCGCCCAGTTCGGCCGGATCGAGATCCTTGCCGGCCAGCGCGCCCAGTACCACGGCGGCGCGCAGCAGCGCGCCGGTTTTGAGCTGGTGCATCTGCTCCAGCTGGGCCAAAGTCAGGCTCAGGCCCACGCTGTCGAGATCGATCGCCTGGCCGCCGCACATGCCGGCCGAGCCGGAGGCGTGCGCCAGCAGGCGCAGCATCGCCACCTGGCGCGCGGCGGGAATGCTGTCCGCCTCGGACAGCACCAGGAAGGCCTGCGATTGCAGCGCGTCGCCGACCAGCAGCGCGGTCGCCTCGTCGTAGGCCACGTGCACCGTCGGCTTGCCGCGGCGCAGTTCATCGTCGTCCATGCACGGCATGTCGTCGTGCACCAGCGAGTAGGCGTGGATCATTTCCACCGCCGCTGCGGCGCGGCTCAGGATGGCCGCGTCGGCGCCGAACAGCGCGCCGGCCGCGTACACCAGCAGCGGACGCACGCGCTTGCCGCCGCCCAGCAGCGCATAGCGCATCGCCGCGTGCAGCTTGGCCGGCACCACCGTGGCGGCCGGCAGGAAAGCGGATACATCGTTTTCCGAGGCCGTCTGCACGGTCTTCATCCAATCGTCGAAGGCGCCGTTCATTGTTCGGCCTCGCCGGCTTCCGCGAATGGCTTGAGCATGTCGCCTTCCAGCACCTTGACCTGGGATTCCACTTTTTCCAGCTGGGCGGCGCAAAACTTCACCAGCTCCGAGCCGCGCGCATAAGCGGCCACCGAGGCTTCCAGCGGCAGTTGGCCTGCCTCCATTTGTGCAACCAGCTGCGCCAGTTCCGCCATCGCTTCTTCAAACGAGACGGGGGCGGCGGCGGTCGCGTCGGCAGTTAATTTCTTAGACATAGTCACTCAGGTTTCAAGGCAAAAACACGTGCCAGCGCAGTGTAGCCCGTTATTTTAGAACAAACCACCTTATCCGGTGGAACTATAGCGGCCAAGCCGAGGGCGTAAACTATGGATTTTATCGCAATCGCCCCCATATCCCGCACAAGCATGCGTTTATTACAATGATACGCAGTAAAACGAGCACGGCAGTCCGCTGGATCGGGGAGAAACGCGGTATAATCTCCGGTTCTGTCCGAAATACCATTTTCAACAACTTTGAATTCAGGTCTTTACGGATTCTGTCTCTCTTTGGTGCACATATTAAGGGGGGTTGGGATGTCCGATCTGGGTACCCACGCCAAGCTGGCGCGTCCACACGCGCAACTTCCGGTTGACGTCTACTTTGACGAAGCGCTACTGCAGCGGGAAATGCAGCAATTATTTCAGGCCGGCCCGCGCTACATCGGGCATGAGCTGATGGTGCCGAACGTCGGCGACTTCGCGACCCTCGTTTCCGAAAACGAAGGGCGTATGCTGGTGCGCAACGCAAACGGACTGGAGCTGCTGTCCAACGTCTGCCGCCACCGCCAGGCGCTGATGTTCAACGGCCGCGGCAACGCCAACAACATCGTCTGCCCGCTGCATCGCTGGACCTACGACCTCAAGGGGGAGCTGATCGGCGCGCCGCACTTCCCGGAGACGCCGTGCCTGAACCTGCCCAAGACCAGGCTGCAAAACTGGAACGGCCTGCTGTTCGAGCAGAACGGCTACAACGTCATGGAAAAGCTGTCCGAACTCTCGGTCACCGGGGACCTGGATTTCTCCGGTTATATGTTCGACCACGTCGAAGTCCAGACCTGCAACTACAACTGGAAGACTTTCATTGAAGTCTACCTGGAGGACTATCACGTCGAGCCCTTCCATCCGGGCCTGGGCGGCTTCGTCAGCTGCGAAGACTTGCGCTGGGAATTCGGCCGCGACTACAGCGTGCAGACGGTCGGTGTCAACAAGGGCCTGCAAAAGTCCGGCTCCGAGATCTACCAGCGCTGGCAGGAGCAGGTGCTCAAGTTCCGCGGCGGCGAACCGCCGCCGTATGGCGCGATCTGGCTGACGCTGTATCCGAACATCATGGTCGAGTGGTATCCGCATGTGCTGATCGTCTCGACGCTGTGGCCGGACGGCCCGCAGCGCACCAGGAACGTGGTCGAGTTCTACTATCCCGAGGAAATCGTGCTGTTCGAGCGCGAGTTCATCGAGGCGGAACGCGCGGCCTACTTTGAAACCTGCGCCGAGGACGACGAGATCGGCCTGCGCATGGACGCCGGCCGCAAGGTGCTGATGCAGCGCGGCACCAGCGACGCCGGTCCCTACCAGTCGCCGATGGAAGACGGCATGCAGCACTTCCACGAATGGTACCGGGCCAATATCGATTTATAGGAAACCGATGCAGTCACTTTGGATGTTGTTTGCCAGCTTCATGTTCGCCGCCATGGGGGTGTGCGTGAAACTGGCCTCGGAGCAGTTCTCCACATCCGAAATCGTGATGTACCGTGGCGTGGTCGGCGTGACCGTGCTGTTCACCATCATCAAGCTACAAGGCGGTAAATTCACCACCACCATGCCGGGCGCCCACTTGTGGCGCGGGCTGGTCGGCGTGGTGTCGCTGTGGCTGTGGTTCTACGCCATCGCCAAGCTGCCGCTGGCCACCGCCATGACGCTCAACTACATGGCGCCGATCTGGATCGCCGTGTGGTTGTTCGCGCTGGGCTGGTGGCACGCCAAGAACCAGGTCAAGTGGCCGCTGCTGGCGGCGGTCGGCATGAGCTTTGTCGGCGTCACGCTGCTGCTGCAGCCGGCCTTCCATTCGAATCAACTGACGCCGGCGCTGATCGCGCTCAGCTCCAGCGTGCTGTCGGCCATGGCTTACATGCAGGTGCGCAAGCTGGGGCTGGCGGGCGAGCCCGAGAACCGCGTGGTGTTCTACTTCTCGATCATGAACCTGCTGGCCGGCATCGCCGGCAACTTCGTGTTTGCCGGCGACCAGGGCGCGGTGTGGCATCCGATCACCAGCGTGCACGGCGGCTTGCTGTTGCTGGGCATCGGCATCTGCGCCACCAGCGCGCAGATCGCCATGACGCGCGCCTATCGCCTGGGACAGACCTTGGTGGTGGCCAATCTGCAATATACGGGCATCGTGTTTTCCAGCGTCTGGGGCGTGTTTGTGTTCGGCGACGTGTTCAGCTGGCTTAGCTGGGCGGGCATCGCCGTGATACTGGCGTCCGGCATCGCCACAACGTTTTACAATACGCGTAACACCGAGCGCGGTAAGGCGATAGCCATTACCGATCCGATAGCCAGCGAAGTTTAAGGAAACCCGGAACATGCACACCACTTTGATCAGCGCCGCCGAACTGTCCCAGCACCTGACCGACGACAATTGGGTGATACTCGATTGCCGCCACGACCTGATGAATCCCAACGCGGGCCGCGACGGCTTTGCCATCGGCCATATCCAGAACGCGCAGTTTGCCAACATCGATACCGATCTGTCGGGCGCCAAGCAGGGTGAGGACGGCAAGTTCCGTGGACGCCATCCGCTGCCGGAGCGCGCCGCGCTGATCGAGAGCTTGCGCGGCTGGGGCATCAACGACGACACGCAGGTGGTGGCGTATGACGCGCACGGCGGCATGTTCGCGGCGCGCTTGTGGTGGTTGCTGCGCTGGGTGGGCCATCCGGCGGTGGCGGTGCTGGACGGCGGCCTGGCCGCGTGGCAGTCGCAGGGCTTGCCGATGGTGACGCCGGAAGCGCCGCGCGCGCGCGGGGCTATCCACGAGCAGCCGTCGCTGGCGCCGACAGTGTCGGTGGAGGACGTGGTGGCCAACCTGGCCACGCAGGCCCGCACCGTGGTCGACGCCCGCGCGGCCGACCGTTATCGCGGCGAGAACGAGACCATCGATCCGGTCGGTGGCCACATTCCTGGTGCCAAGAACCGCTTCTTCAAGGACAACCTGAACGCCGACGGCCGTTTCAAGGACGCCGCGCAATTGAAAGAGGAATTCGCGCCGTTGTTCGCCAGCGCGCCGCGGGCGATCATGCAATGCGGCTCGGGCGTGACGGCCTGCCACAACCTGCTGGCACTGGAAGTGGCCGGCCTGTCCGGCGCCGCGCTCTACCCAGGCTCGTGGAGCGAATGGTGCTCCGATCCGGCACGGCCGGTGGCGACTGGCGCTTAACCATTGCGCCTCTGGCGCGCCCAACGCGTGACCATGATTTCACTCTGACGGACACGATAGTCAATCGTGTGGCCAGTCTTCGGAATCGGGAATCGGCGCGTGTCGCGCCTGTCGGTGGGTGTACCAATACCCGGTTGAGCCACGATGACATCCAATGCATTCTGCAATCGCAGCAAGATAAGTTCGCCCGCCGAAACATCTTGCTCGTTAATGTGTGCAATGGTCTGATCAAGCGATCTGCGTGCCGCCGATGACCAGCGTATTGCCAGCTTAGCCGGTTTTACGCTTGGGTTTGACATGGGCTTCCAGGATACGTCGAGCCTGCGCCATTACCTCTTCGTGCGGGATAGTTCGACCCGCTGCGATATCCGCGTCAGCGTCCAGGTCAGCCTGTACGCTCTCCTCGACGTCGTCAAATCCATACTGCCAGACTTCCGGCCAAAGATGTTCGGCTGTCACTTGAGCCAGGGCAGCCAGCCGCTCAAGGCGCACGCGATCGGCGGCGGAGAGTGCCGCTAACGCTTCAGCCTGCTTTTTTTGTCTGGAGTTCATCCCGTCATCATACTCCCGGCGCCGCCTGGCGCAAGCGCGCCGGGTTGAGCGGTCACAAGCCTCAGTGGCCGTGGGTCAGCACCAGCACGATGGCGACGCCGAGTGCGATCAGCAACACCTGCGGGATGGTTTCACGCAGCGTGGCGCGGCGCTGCATTTGCGGCATCAGGTCGCTGACGGCAATGTAGATGAAACCCGACGAGGCGAACACCAGCACATACGGGATCATGCTGCTGGCGCTCTCCAGCGTGTAGTAACCCAGCAAGCCGCCGGCGATCGCCAGCAGGCTGCACAGCAAATTGTAGACATAGGCGCGCGTGCGCGAGAAGCCGGCGTTGAGCAGCACGATGAAGTCGCCGATCTCCTGCGGAATCTCGTGGGCGATGATGGCCAGCCCCGTCACCAGCCCCAGCTCGGGATTGGCCAGGAAGGCCGCCGCGATCAGGATGCCGTCGGTGAAGTTGTGCATGCCGTCGCCGACCAGGATCATCCAGCCGGCCTTGCCCGCCTCGCGCTTGTCGTGGCCGTGGTGGTGGTGGTGGCCGTCGCCCTCGTGGTGGTGCGAATGGCGCAGGATCGCCAGCTTCTCCAGCAGGAAGAAGGCCA
The DNA here is from genome assembly GCF_019166075.1 of Duganella violaceipulchra. NCBI lineage: Bacteria > Pseudomonadati > Pseudomonadota > Betaproteobacteria > Burkholderiales > Oxalobacteraceae > Duganella > Duganella violaceipulchra. The sequence continues at coordinate 327,024 of NZ_JAHTGR010000007.1, forward strand.
ACAGGCCGCCCAGCAGGGTGGCGAACAGGCTGCGCGCGCTGGCCTGCGATTCGAACGCTTCCGGCAAGGCGTGCAGCAGGGAGGTCGACAGCATGATGCCCACCGACAGGCTGACCATGCGCTCCACCACCTTGGACAGCAGCGTAAACGAGAACGCCGCGGCAGCGGTGATGCTGACGACGCCGGCAACCGTGGTGGCCAGTAGGATGGAGATGAGTACGGGATCGATGTTATAGCCTCTTGTAGCAGGGACCGGGCCGCTGCGCGCAGGCCGGGGGCATCATTTTACCGCCCGGCCCGCTTTTATGCTCATCTTTGGCTAAAAACCCGGCAAAACAGGTCCTAGATCACGCCGTTTTGCTTGAACCACGCCTGCAAACGGGTCCAACCGTCCTTGGCGTCGGCCTCGACGTAGCTGGCGCGGTAGTCGGCGTGGAAGGCGTGGCCGGAGTTCGGATAGACGACAAACACCGCCTTGTTCGGCCCCTTGGCCAGCGCCGCCTTCATCGCCGCGATCGAGTCCTGGGTGATGCCGGTGTCCTTCAGGCCGTACAGGCCCAGCACCGGCACGGTCAGAGATCCAGCGATATCAACTGGGTGCCTGGGAGTCACCGGAGTGCTGTCGCCCATCAGGCGGCCGTACCAGGCCACGCCGGCCTTGATGCTGGGGTTGTGCGCGGCGTACATCCAGGTGATGCGGCCGCCCCAGCAGAATCCGGTGATGCCGATCTTGTCGCCGTTGCCGCCGTTGGCCTTGGCCCAGGCCACGGTCGCGTCGAGGTCGGCCATCACTTGCGCGTCCGGCGTCTTGGAGATGATGTCGCGTTGCAGTTCGGCGATCGAGGCGGCCTTTTGCGGATCGCCCTGGCGCACGAACAGGTCCGGCGCCAGCGCCAGGTAGCCCAGCTTGGCGAAGCGGCGGGCGACATCGGCGATGTGCTCGTGCACGCCGAAGATTTCCGACACCACCAGTATCACCGGCAAGTTGGTCTTGCCTTCCGGCTGGGCGCGGTAGACCGGCACTTGCACGCCGTCCACCGTCAGGGTGATGGTGCCGGCGACCAGGCCGGCGGTGTCGGTCTTGATGACGTTCTGCGCCACCACCGGCAGCGCGGCGGCGGCGAAGCCGGTACCCAGCGCTACTTTCAGGAAGTCGCGGCGGTCGACGCCGTCCGACAGACTGGTCTTGGTCAACAAGCTCTCTGCATCCTGCCTCAAATCATCCATGCGATTCCTCCGTAATTAGCGTGAGAGGCTTAATGCGCCTCGTCCCAGTTCTTACCCACACCGACTTCGGCGGTCAGCGGCACCTTCAGCGCCGCCACGCCTGCCATCAGCTTCGGCAGCATTTCCTTGACCAGCGCCAGTTCGGCGTCCGGCACTTCCAGCACCAGTTCATCATGCACCTGCATGATCATCTTGGTCTGCAGCTTATCCTTTTCCAGCCAATCCTGCACCGCCACCATGGCCAGCTTGATCAAGTCGGCCGCCGTGCCCTGCATCGGCGCGTTGATCGCGGCGCGTTCGGCACCCTGGCGGCGCGGGCCGTTCGGCGAATTGATCTCCGGCAGCCACAGGCGGCGGCCGAACACGGTCTCCACATAGCCGCGCGCCTTGGCCTGCAGGCGGGTGTCGTCCATGTACTGCTTGACGCCCGAGAAGCGCGCGAAGTAGCGGTCGATATAGCTTTGCGCCGCGCCGCGCTCGATGCCCAGGTTGCCGGCCAGGCCGAAGGCGCTCATGCCGTAGATCAGGCCGAAGTTGATGACCTTGGCGTAGCGGCGCTGCTCGCTGCTGACGTCTGCCGGCGACACGCCGAAGATCTCGGCGGCGGTGGCGCGGTGAATGTCGACGCCCTCGGCAAACGCGCGCAGCATGTTCTCGTCTTCCGAGATGTGCGCCATGATGCGCAGCTCGATCTGCGAATAGTCGGCCGAAACGATGTGGCTGCCCGGCGGCGCGATGAAGGCTTCGCGGATGCGGCGGCCTTCCCTGGTGCGGATCGGAATGTTCTGCAGGTTGGGATCGTTGGAGGCCAGACGGCCCGTCACCGCCACCGCCTGCGCGTAGTTGGTGTGCACTCGGCCGGTGTCCTGGTTGATCCCTTTCGGCAGCTTGTCGGTGTAGGTCGACTTCAGCTTCGACAGGCTGCGGTATTCCAGCAGCACTTTCGGCAGCGGATAGTCCTCGGCCAGCTTTTGCAGCACTTCCTCGTCGGTCGACGGCGCGCCGCTCGGGGTCTTCTTCACCACCGGCAGCTTGAGCTTCTCGAAGAAGATCTCGCCGATCTGCTTCGGCGAGCCGAGGTTGAACGGCTGCTCGGCCAGTTCATGCGCCTTCGCTTCGAGCTCGACGATGCGCGCGCCCAGCTCGGCCGACTGGATGTTGAGCAGCTCGGCGTCGATGTGCACGCCGTTACGCTCGATCTTTTGCAGCGCCACGGCGGTGGGCAGCTCGATGTTGCGGTAGATGAAGTTCAGCCTGGCGTCGTTCTCGACTTGGCCGATCATGGCCTGGTGCAGGCGCAGCGTGATGTCGGCGTCTTCGGCCGCGTATTCGGTGGCGCGGGCGATCTCCACCTTGTCGAAGGTGATCATGTTGACGCCCTTGCCGCACACGTCCACGAACGGGATGGTGGTGTGGTTCAGGTGGCGCAGCGCCAGGCTGTCCATGTCGTGCGTGCGGTGCGATTCGAACACATACGATTCGAGCAGCGTGTCGTGCTCGATGCCTTGCAGCTTGACGCCGTGGTTGGCGAAGATGTGGCTGTCGTACTTCAGGTTCTGGCCGACCTTCAGCTTGGTGGCGTCTTCCAGCCACGGCTTGAGCCTGGCCAGCACGTGCTCGCGCGACAGCTGCTGCGGCACGCCGGGATAGGCGTGCGCGACCGGGATGTAGCAGGCCACGCCCGGCTCCACCGACAGCGAAATGCCGACCATCTGCGCCGTCATCGGCTCGAGCGAGGTGGTTTCGGTGTCGACCGCGGTCAGCTGGGCGGCGTCGATCAGGGCGATCCACTGGTCCAGCTGTTCGTCGGTCAGCACGGTTTCGTAGTGGGTGTCGAGCTTGGGCGCTTCGCCGAACATGTCCAGGTTGGCGGAGACGGCGCCGCCGGCCGCCGGCGCGGCGGCCACGGCGGCGGCCTTGCCCACCGGCGCCTGCGGCGTGGTCCCGCCCAGCTCGCGCAGCAAGGTCTTGAAGCCGTACTTGCTGAAGAAGGCCAGCAGCGTTTCCTGGTCTTCGCCACGCGCCACCAGCGATTCGGCGATGGTGGCCATGTGGGCCGACAGGTCGCAGTCCAGCTTGACGGTGATCAGCTCGCGGCCCTTGGGCAACCATTCCAGCGCGCTGCGCAGGTTCTCGCCCACCGCCCCGCCGACCTGGGCGGCGTTGGCGATCACGCCATCGAGCGAGTCGTAGGCGCTCAGCCACTTGAGCGCGGTCTTCGGGCCGCACTTGGACACGCCCGGCACGTTGTCGACGGTGTCGCCGATCAGGGTCAGGTAGTCGATGATGCGGTTGGGCGGCACGCCGAACTTGGCCAGCACGCCGGCCTCGTCCATTTTCTCGTTGGTCATGGTGTTGATCAGCATGACCTGCGGATTGACCAGCTGCGCCAGGTCCTTGTCGCCGGTGGACACCACCACGTTCATGCCGGCCTGCGCCGCCTGGACCGACAGCGTGCCGATGACGTCGTCCGCCTCCACGCCCTCGACCATCAGGATGGGCCAGCCCATGGCCTTGACCGCCTCGTGGATGGGCTCGATCTGCAGGCGCAGGTCGTCCGGCATCGAGGCGCGCGTGGCCTTGTACTCGGGATACATGTCATCGCGGAAAGTTTTACCCTTGGCGTCGAACACGCAGGCGATGTAGGCGGCCGGGTAGTCGGCGCGCAGGCGGCGCAACATATTGACCATGCCGTGCATGGCGCCGGTCGGATGGCCGTCCGGGCTGCGCAGGTCGGGCAGCGCGTGGAAAGCGCGATAAAGGTAACTGGAACCGTCAACTAACAGCAGGGTATTTTGCATAGACACTAGATATGGGTGAGGGCGCCGCGCAACAATGGCGGCAAGGCCACGAATGGCGCATTATCGCAGGTTTTGGCGGCGCTTCCGTCGCCCGGCATGGTCTTTTCAAAATAACAATACCCCAGCGCCACTGTGGGGAAATCGGCTTTTAAAAACAGCGAAGCGTGTCTGTTTGTTACAATGGATCATACATAAAATTTTGACGGTTTTTCACAGCCGTATTTCACCCTAAGGCGATCCATCATGACGCGCACCTCCATTCTTGTGCCTGCCCTCCTCCTGACGCTCAGCGCCCACACGGCGTTTGCCCAGTCGACGCCGAGCCAGGCGCCGCCAAAACTGGAAAAGATCGAGGAAGTGGCCGACGATGCGATCACCGTGACCGCCAAGCCGACGCCGGAACACAAGATCACCGAAAAGCGCGACAACAGCGGTCAAGTGGTGGAAGCGACCGTCAAAAGCGGCCCCAGCACCTACACGCTGAAGCCGAACCGCCCGGCCGGCACCGCCTTACCCGGCGATGCGATGGGGGGCGCCAACCGCGGCCCGCAATGGACGGTGATGGAATTCGACATCGGCAAGAAAAAGAAAAAGACCACGGAAGAAGACGGCTCGACGGACAGCACCGCGCCCCCTGCCGTGAAATAACGATCTAGCGAGCGCCCGCCCTGCGCGGGCGTCCCCCGGCGCCCGTCCCGACGGCGGCGCCGCCCACCGAACCTCATCAAGTTTTCTCATGGCAGTGTTTACCCCGGTCAGCCTGGACGACCTTCCCCAGTGGATCAAGCAATTCCCCCTCGGCCAGCCCCTGGCGCTCAAAGGCATCGCCAGCGGCATCGAGAACAGCAACTTTTTCCTGACGACGGAAACGGGCGAATACGTCCTGACCGTGTTCGAGGTGCTGACCTTCGAGCAATTACCGTTTTACCTCAAGCTGATGCACCACCTGGCCGATCGCGGCGTGCTGGTGCCGGCGCCGGTCGCCAACGACCAGGGCGAGCTGATCGTCGCCCTGCACGGCAAGCCGGCGTCCATCGTCACCAAGCTTGAAGGCAAGTCGCAGATGGCCCCGCAGCCGGCGCATTGCGCCGCCGTCGGCGCCATGCTGGCGCGCATGCACCTGGCCGCCGTCGACTATCCGCTGCAGCAGCCCAATCTGCGCGGCCTGGACTGGTGGAACGAGACCACGCCGCAGGTGCTGCCCTTCCTCGACGACAGCTGCGCCCATCTGCTGCGCGCCGAGATGCATTTCCAGGAAGCGTTTGCCGGCTGCGACACCTACCATCAGCTGCAACGCGGCCCGGTGCACGCCGACCTGTTCCGCAACAACGTGATGTTTGACGGCGAGCGCCTGACCGGCTTCTTCGACTTTTACTTCGCCGGCTGCGACACCTGGCTGTTCGACGTCGCCGTCACGGTCAACGACTGGTGCATCAACCTCGACACCGGCGTGCTCGACGCCGCCCGCGTGCGCGCCCTGCTGGACGCCTACCACGCCGTGCGGCCGTTCACCGACGCCGAGCAGACCGCCTGGCAGCCGATGCTGCGGGCGGCGGCGCTGCGTTTCTGGCTGTCGCGCCTGTACGACTTCCACCTGCCGCGCGAGGCGGAGATGCTGACGCCGCACGACCCGACCCACTTCGAACGCATCCTGCGCGAGCGCATCGCCACGCCGGCGCCGGGATTGCGCGGATGAACAAGCTCCCCGCCAAGGCTGGTTGGCACTGGGTCAAGCAGGCCCTACAGCTGTTCCGCAAGCAGCCGGGCGCGCTGATGGCGCTGTTCTTCTGCTGCATGTTCCTGTCGCTGTTCTCGCTGGTGGTGCCACTGCTGGGCTCGATCGCGCCGACCTTGCTGGCGCCGATGTTCAGCATCGCCATGCTGCAAGCCTGCGCCGACGTCGACCACGACCAGCGCGCGCTGCCCAACCTGGTGTTCAGCGGCTTCCGCAAGCCGGTGCGCAAACCCTTGCTGGGCCTGGGCGTGCTGTATTTGCTGGTGATGCTGCTCGCGCTGGCGGTGCTGAGCTGGCTGGACGACGGCGTGCTGATCCAGATGGCCACGCGCCAGATCCCGATGGACAAGGACATGCTGGAAAATTCCCGCGGCGCCCTGTTCGTCTCGTCCGGCATCTACATGCTGGGCTGGATGCTGACCAGCCTGGCCGCGCCGCTGATCTACTGGCAGAAGATGACGCTGGCCAAGGCGCTGTTCTTCAGCGTGGTGGCGGTGTGCCGCGACATCAAGGCCTTCCTGACGGCGGCCGTGGTGCTGTTCCTGATGTTCCAGGTCGGCAGCATGATCCCGGTGCTGCTGTTCGATTCGGCGCAGATGGAGGTGACGGCCATCTTCACCATCTTCCTGATCATGGTCGTGCTGATGCATTGCACGCTGTACACCTGCTACCGCCAGATCTTCGGCACGCCGGAGGCCAGCGCGCCGCCGGTGCTGCCACCGAAGCCATAAGAAAAGGCGGCCATGGCCGCCTTTTCTCATGGTGCACCTCGCGCCCGCCTCAGCGGCCCAGCCGGTCCAGCTTGGCGATGCTCAGGTCCAGCACCTTCATGCCGTGGCTGCCGAAGTTGATCTGCGCGCGGGCGTTGTTGCCGCTGCCCTCGATGTTGACGATCACCCCCTCGCCGAACTTGCCGTGCGCGACGGACTCGCCGATGCGCCAGCCGGAGCCGGGCGACTTCTGCGCGATCTTCTGCGCGATGGCGTTGTCCGAACCGACCAGCGGCGCCTGGTCCCAGGCCGATTTCTTGTTGCCGGACCAGTGCGACTGCACCTTGGGCGACAGCCACTTCAAGGACTCTTCCGGCAACTCGTCGAAGAAGCGCGACTTCATGTTGTAGCGGGTCTGGCCGTGCAGCATGCGGGTCTGCGCAAAGCACATGTACAGGCGCTGGCGCGCACGCGTGATCGCCACGTACATCAGGCGGCGTTCCTCTTCCACGCCGTCGTGTTCGCGCGAGCTGCTCTCGTGCGGGAACAAGCCCTCTTCCAGGCCGGTGATGAAGACGTTGTTGAACTCCAGCCCCTTGGCCGAGTGCACCGTCATCATCTGCACGGCTTGCTGGCCGGCGGTGGCCTGGTTGTCGCCCGCCTCCAGCGACGCGTGCGACAGGAAGGCCGACAGCGGCGACATCACGGTCGGCAGCGCGGCGTCGGCGTCGAGGATCTCGAAGCCGTCTTCGTTGACGATCGGCATACCCGCCTGGGCCTGGGCCTGCGGGCCCAGGTGCGCCGGCGCGCCCTGGCCGAAACCTTCCTCGGAGACGAACTGGGTGGCGGCGCTGACCATCTGCTCCAGGTTCTCGATGCGGTCGGCGCCTTCTTTTTCGGTCTGGTAGTGGGCCAGCAGGCCGGACGCCTCCAGCACCACGCGCACCAGTTCCGGCAGGGCCATCTGCTGCGTTTCAAAGCGCGCGCCCTCGACCAGCTTGACGAAGCCGCCCAGCGACGAGCCGGCCTTGCCGGCCACGTAAGGCACGGCAGCGTACAGCGAGATGCGGTGCTGGTCGGCGGCCGCCTGCAAGGCTTCGATCGAGCGCAGGCCGATGCCGCGGGTCGGGAAGTTCACCACCCGCAGGAAGGCCGAATCGTTGTGCGGGTTGTCCATCAGCTGCAGGTAGGCGATCGCGTGCTTGACCTCGGCGCGCTGGAAATAGCGCAGGCCGCCGTAGACGTGGTACGGAATGCCGGCCGAGAACAGCGCATGCTCGATCACGCGCGACTGCGCGTTGGAGCGGTACAGCACCGCGATCTCGCTGCGGGCGGCGCCGTCGGCGATCAGGTTCTTGGTTTCCTCGATGATCCACTGCGCCTCGGCCAGGTCGGAGCTCGCCTCGTACACGCGCACCTGTTCGCCGTGGCCGGCGTCGGTGCGCAGGTTCTTGCCCAGGCGCTTGCTGTTGTTGGCGATCAGCACGTTGGCGGCGTCCAGGATGTGGCCGTGGGAGCGGTAGTTCTGCTCCAGCTTGATCAGGTTCTGGACCTTGAACTCGCGCTCGAAGGCGCTCATGTTGCCGACGTTGGCGCCGCGGAAGGCGTAGATGCTCTGGTCGTCGTCGCCGACCGCGAACAGGGCGCTGCCGCCGTCGCGTTCGCCGTGGCCGGCCAGCAGCTTGAGCCACTTGTATTGCAGGTCATTGGTGTCCTGGAACTCGTCGACCAGGATGTGCTTGAAGCGCTGCTGGTAGTGTTCGCGCAGCGGCTGGTTACGGCTGAGCAGCTCGTAGGTGCGCAGCAGCAGCTCGGCGAAATCGACCACGCCTTCGCGCTGGCACTGGTCGTCGTACAGCTGGTAGAGCTCGCACTTCTTGCGCTCGTCGGCGTTGTAGGGTTCGATCTTGTTGGCGCGCAGGCCCTGGTCCTTGGCGCCGTTGATGAAGTACATCACCTCTTTCGGCGGAAACTTCTCATCGTCGACGTTGTTGGCCTTGATCAGGCGCTTGATGGCCGACAGCTGGTCCTGGCTGTCGAGGATCTGGAAGGTTTGCGGCAGCGCGGCGTCGCGGTGATGGGTGCGCAGCAGGCGGTTGCACAGGCCGTGGAAGGTGCCGATCCACATGCCGCGTGTATTGATCGGCAACATCGCCGACAAACGCGTCATCATTTCCTTGGCGGCCTTGTTGGTGAAGGTCACCGCCAGCAGGCCGGACGGCGACACCTGGCCGGTCTGTATCAGCCAGGCGATGCGGGTCGTCAGGACGCGGGTTTTGCCGGAGCCGGCGCCCGCCAGGATCAGGGCGCTTTGTGCCGGCAGGGTCACGGCAGCGAGTTGTTCGTCGTTGAGATTATGGAGAAGATTGTGCATCCCGTGATTATACCGGGGTGGCGATCAAGTTGAGGTAGCCCTGAGGTATCCCGGATTTCCCGGACAGTTACTTCACTAGGATCGAACGCCGGTCCGTAGCCGGGGGGGTAAAAAGTATCCAATAATTAAATTTAATTATTTTGCAACTATTTCATGATTCCTGCTACTATTGGTCTCTGAAAGCTTCGATTTCTGTGTCAGGTTCCGAACGTAGCTTTCGAGAAATTTATCTTATCATTGCTGAAAACTGTTACTCAATTAAATGGAGAAGACATGTTTAGATACTTTCTTTCCTTGCTGATTTTTTTATCTTTTAGCAATACATCGTTTGCCTCTGCACTGCCATATTCTTCGTCACCTGTTAATGGTTTTACACCTGAATCAGAAATAGCAAAAGGATTCACACGGTTAAAAATTAGTCTTGCCATCGGCGAGTTAAATCCAGAAAACTCCATCCGCTTGGGTAGATTGAATGTTTGCACAAAAAGTGCATGTTTTAGCCCACCTACCCCTGGCTATTTCAACGCGATAAACACGGCAAACGGGTCTGCCACGTTGGTTGTCGACGCGATCGTTCCGTCAGTGAAAATTGAAAGCGTATATTTTTCAGAAATCACAGGGGCAAAAGTTGTTGATGGAAATATCAAACTACGCACTCCATTGGCGCTTGAAGAAGGATACTATGGCGGTGAAATATTAATAATATTATCAAGGAGGTCGAATGGAAAAAATGAAATTTATTATCCATCTGACTCTTCAAGTAATTTCTTCAACAAAGAAAGCCAATCCGTATACTACAATCCAAAAATTGCAATGACGGCAACCTTGAGCCATGCCACGATTTTTTTCCTACCCGTTGGCGCTTTGGAAACCGCTCAAATATTTTCGGTTGGAATTCATGATAACGGCAACAAACATCCATTGGTTGATATTTTTCCTTATGTGAATTTCATCCACAATGGGTCGCTAGAGACGGCTGAAATTGACCGTTCCAAAGAAGGCATGCGTGGCGACGGCGCTGTTACGCCGACACCCGCGCCGATGAGTTATCAAATGCATTCGCAGTCAGCAAAGTCAGCTCCGACTCCAAACCAATCGAGAAAAATAAAAAAAACAATCCCCAAGACCGGGGTATTTAGCAATTCAGATACCGACGTTATAAATTCGAGCGAAAATCAGAAAGAGAAAGGTATATCAGCTACGGCTGCACAGTCGTGTGCGGAAATCATCTCAAATCCCGTGAATTTAAATGGAATCAGAAGTGCGGCTTCTGGAAGTGGTGTTGTGAATGTTAATTGGTGTGAAAATATACCACCGTATATCCATATTGCATATATCAATACATCTGACCCAAGAGTTAAATATTCGATTCCGCTACATGATAGTAAATTCAGAGACTCAGCGGGCACAGGCCCTTATTTCTTCCTTAAAAGAATTACTGATTCTGGAGCTAATTCCATTGTCTCTATCAACGGGTTTACATGGTCAGGAGATCTTGGAATTGTATCAGGGGGAGATGGAACGTTAGATGGTTATGTAACATCCAATGGACAAGTGAAGGCAAACAATACGATTGGCGGTGGAACTACCAACATATGCACATTATTGTATCCCTGTTTCAACACAGGGCAGAAATTTGTAATGGGGTACGGCCGAGATTTTTCAAACCTCGCATTTTTCGACACAAGTGACCTGTATGTGAATTTCGGTAATTCTGGATTTAATGTGATAAGTTCCTCAACATCAGTGGTTAAAAATGGAGTATGTCAAACTCCTGGCACAAGTAGTAGGTGGTCGGCTATCGGTGCAGGACCTGGACAAATGGTGATGATGTCGTCAGTTTCTGGCTCGTCGACAACCGCTGCTGATCTTTGCCCAATATTTAAATCGTTCCAGATACAAAATGCGCTGAGATTGGATGGAGGTCCAAGCGCAGCTATAATGATTGATTCTAATGTGAAAAATCCACTGGTAGGACTCGACTATTTAAGATACGGAAGTCTTCGGTATATTGCATATCCACTTCGATTTTCTAAGTAGTCTGAGACGCCTACAGGGAACCTCGAATAACCGCCAATTTGTCATTCCCGCGCAGGCGGGAATCCAGGCATTGCCTGAATTCCCTCCATGCTGAGCCTCTGGGGATGCGGCGTATGGGGGGAAACTCATGCAGTGCATGGGGGGAACTCATGCAGTGCATGGGTTCCCGCCTTCGCGGGAACGACAGGTATTTCGTGCGGTGGTCAAGTAATTTCGGACACAACGATAGGTTCACGTGCTGCCATTTTCCGTTCGTAGACGGCGGGTGACAGATTTCCCAATGCTGAATTGATGCGCTTGCAGTTATAGAAGCCGACGATGT
>NZ_JAHTGR010000080.1:0-1112 GCF_019166075.1 Duganella violaceipulchra
GGCAGCGTTTTTCTCCATTATCGGCGGGTTGATCCATGCAGCTGTCGGCAGTTTCTGTGGTTGCGGCATGCGGTGTTTGAAGCGGTTCGGCGTGCGCTGGAAGGCGCCGGCCAGCGTGGCTTGTCGTTGCTTGCGTACTTCGGCGGCGCGGCCGGTATGGACGCTCTCCGGCGTCATCATGCCAATGCCGGAGTGGCGGTGCTGCTGGTTGTACCAGGTAAAGAACTGGGCGCAGTGGGCGCGGGCGTCAGCCAGCGAGCCAAAGCGCGCCGGAAAACCAGGCTGGTACTTCAAGGTTTTGAACTGCGCTTCCGAGTAGGGATTGTCGTCGGAAACGTAGGGCCGGCTGTGCGATTTGGCGATACCCAGGTCGGACAGCAGCGTGGCCACCGGCTTGGAGCGCATGCTGCTGCCCCGGTCGGCATGCAAGGTCAGCGCGCCCGGCGCAATGCCTTCCTTGGCTGCGGTGTCGGCAATAAGCTGCTCGGCCAGTTCGGCCGTTTCGTGCTCGGCCACCATCCAGCCGACCACGTAGCGGCTGAAGATGTCGAGGATGACGTACAGATGGAAACAGGTGCCCCTGACCGGCCCCTTCAGCTTGGTGATGTCCCAGCTCCAGACTTGATTGGGCACCACGGCAAGCAGTTCCGGCTTGGTGTACTCGGGATGGCGCAGCTGGTCGCGCCGCTCGCGCACGGCGGCGCAGCCCTGCAGCAGGCGATACATGGTGCGCACCGAAGCCACGTAGCGTCCTTCGTCAAGCAGTTGGGCGTGGATGGCTGCCGGAGCGCAATTGGCGAAACGCGGGCTGTTGAGCACGTCGAGCACGACGCGACGCTCCAGTGCCGACAGCGCCAGCGGCGGACGCCGGCGGGGCGCGGCGGTGGCCGCGACCGGCAGCGGACAGACATTGCGCGCGGCGCGCTCGCGGTACAGGGCGCTGCGCGGCAAACGCAGGGCACGGCAGGCAGCGGCGACGCCGACCTGCTCGGCCAGGGTGTTGGCGGCGCTGATCACTTCGGCTCGCTCGGCGTGTCGCCGGTGCTCAGGCCCAGCAGAGTGGAAAGTTTTTTTTGGACGTCGATGATCAGGTCGGCCTTGGCCAGCTTGGC
>NZ_JAHTGR010000081.1:0-1017 GCF_019166075.1 Duganella violaceipulchra
CGGCCACTTGCGCGGTGCTCAGCGAGCTTGCCTGGCCGGTGGTCAGCGCGACGATCTGGTTGGTGGTCAAACCGGACACGGCGGCGGTGCTCAGCGCGGCGATCTGGTTGGTCGACAGCGCGGCAACCTGCGCCGTGGCCAGGCCCACCAGCTGGGCGCTGCGCAAGGCGGCGACATTCGCGGTGGTCAGGCCGACGATGTCGGCGGTCTCGATGGCGCCGATGGCGTTGCTGCTCAGCGCGGCAACCTGGGCCGAAGCCAGGCTGCTCAGCTGGGCCGAGGTCAGCGCGACGACCTGGTTGGTGGTCAGTGCGGCGATGCCGGCGGTGCTCAGCGCGGCCAGCGAGGCGGTGGCCAGGTTGTTGACCTGGGCGGTGGTCAGCGCGGCAACTTGCGCCGAGCTCAGCGCGGCGATGCCGGCGGTCTTGATGGCCGACAGGTCAGCCGTTTCCAGCGCGGCGATGGCGTTGCTCGACAACGCCGACACTTGCGCGGTGCTCAGCGCGGCCGCTTCGGCGGTGGTCAGTGCGACCACTTGATCGGTCGTCAAGGCCTTGATCTGGTTGGCGCTCAGCGCGGCGATCGCGTCCGATTTCAGTGCGGCGAAGTCGGCCGTTTCCAGCGCGGCGATGGCGGCGGTCGTCAGACCGGCCACTTGCGCGGTGCTCAGCGAGCTTGCCTGGCCGGTGGTCAGCGCGACGATCTGGTTGGTGGTCAAACCGGACACGGCGGCGGTGCTCAGCGCGGCGATCTGGTTGGTCGACAGCGCGGCAACTTGTGCCGTGGCAAGGCCCACCAGCTGGGCGCTGCGCAAGGCGGCAACGTTCGCGGTGGTCAGGCCGACGATGTCGGCGGTCTCGATGGCGCCGATGGCGTTGCTGCTCAGCGCCGCAACCTGGGCCGAAGCCAGGCTGCTCAGCTGGGCCGAGGTCAGCGCGACGACCTGGTTGGTGGTCAGCGCGGCGATGCCGGCGGTGCTCAGCGCGGCCAGCGAAGCGGTGGCCAGATTGTTGACCT
>NZ_JAHTGR010000082.1:0-934 GCF_019166075.1 Duganella violaceipulchra
CGGGCGTGCCGACCGGGCACGCCACGCCGTCGGCGTCGAGCACGATCATCTGCGTGGCCGCGATCGGCTTGCCGATCGGGATGTAGCCGCGCTCCACGTCGGCCGCGACGATGCGGTGGTGGCAGCGGATCATCGTCGTTTCCGACGCGCCGTAGAAGTTGACCAGCTCGACGCCGTCGCCGAACACCTCGCGGAATTGCCGCACCGTGGCCGGCAGCAGCACTTCGCCCGACAGGCAGATGGTGCGCAGCGCAGCCAGGCGCGCCACGTCGGCCGCCTGCAACTGGTCGAACGACAGCAGCGCGCGCAGCAGCGACGGCACGCAATGCACCAGCGTGACGCCGGAACTGCCCAGCCATTCAAGCATCTGGTCCAGCGGCAGCTTGCGCGCCGGCGGCAGGCACAGCGTGCCGCCCGCGCACAGCGGCACGAACAGGTCGCGCAGGAAGGCGTCGAAGGTCGGCGCCGTCAGCTGGCTCACGCGGCACTGCGCATCCAGGCCGAAGGCGTCGATCTCCCAGTCGATGAACTGGGCCAGGCCGCCCACCGATCCCAGGATGGGCTTGGGCGTGCCGCTCGAACCGGACGTGAAGAACAGGTAGCACGGATCGCGCAGCTGTTGCGCCAGCGGCGCGCAGCTGGCCTGGGCCACCTGCGGCGTCAGCCCGGCGGCCGGCGCGCCAGCGCCGATCCAGATGCCGCGCGGCGCCGTGCCCAGCTGGGCGGCCACCGCCTCCAGCGCGCCGGCGGCCGCCGCTTCGGCGATCCACCAACCCGGTTCGGCCCGTCCCACCAGCGTGCGCAGGCGGCTCTCCGGGTCCTGCGGGTCGAGCGTCATGAACACCGCGCCCGCCTTCATCGCGCCGATCACGGCGGCGATATGGGCCAGCGGCTGCTCCAGCAGCAGACCCACCACCTCGCCCGGCGCGCAGCC
>NZ_JAHTGR010000083.1:0-910 GCF_019166075.1 Duganella violaceipulchra
GAACCAGTGGTCGGTGGCGGCCAGCAGGCGCGTCACGTTGGCATGCTCGACCATGACACCCTTGGGCAGGCCGGTCGAGCCGGAGGTGTAGATGATGTAGGCCAGGTGGCCGGCGTGCAGGCCCAGCACGGCGGGGTCGGGATTGACGTCGGCGCGGGCGGCGATGGCGGCCGCTTCGGCGGCGGCGTCGATGGCCAGCGCGGCTGCGCCGGCGGGCAGGGTGTCCAGCAGGGACCGCTGCGTCAGCACGGCGGCCGGGGCGCTGTCGGCCAGCATGTGGGCGATGCGCTCGGCCGGGTAGGCCGGATCGAGCGGCACATAGGCGGCGCCGGCCTTGAGGATGGCCAGCAGGGCGGCCACCAGGTCGAGGCCGCGTTCGAGGCAGACGGCGACACGGTCGTCGGGGCGCACGCCGCGCGCCAGCAGATGGTGGGCCAGCTGGTTGGCGCGGCGGTTCAGTTGGCCGTAGCTCAGGCTGTGGCTCTCGCACACCAGCGCGATGGCGTCCGGCCGCGCGGCCGCTTGCGCCTCGAAGGCCTGGTGCAGCAGCTGGTCGCGCGGGTAGTCGGCGCCGCTGGCGTTGAAGCCGGTCAGCAGCTGGTGGCGTTGGTCCGGCGTCAGCAGGGCCAGCGCGCCGACGCGCTGCCGCGGATCGGCCGCCATGGCCGCCAGCAGGGTCTGGAAGTGGCCGGCGATGCGCTCGACGCTGGCGTGCTCGAACAGGTCGGTGGCGTAGTCGATGTGGCCGCCGATGACGACGCCATCGTCGGCCAGCGTCAGCGACAGGTCGAACTGCGCGCTCAGTTGCTCGGCCGGCAGCGCGGCCAGTTGCAGGCCGGGCAGCAGCAGCGCGCCGGCCGGGGCGTTGTTCCAGGTCAGCATGGTCTGGAACAGCGGGCTGTGGCTCATG
>NZ_JAHTGR010000084.1:0-899 GCF_019166075.1 Duganella violaceipulchra
AGCCCCTGGGCGCTCACCGTAGCCGCGCCCGTGCCGACGTTGACCACACGGCCGGCGCTGTTGTCGATCGTACTCGCCTGCAGCGTCAGGCTGCTGGCCGCCGTGACGGCTTCGATCACGCCGCTCGCGTTATTAAGTGCGCCGCCCGCCGTCAATTGCAGGTCGCGCTGCGCCTGGATCGTCCCACGCGCGTTGTTGACGGCGCCGGTGACCGCCAGCGTGGCGTCGCCACTGGCCAGCACGCTGCCGCCCTGGTTGCTCATGCTCTGGCTGGCGATGACGATGCTGGCGCCGCTGTCCTTCAGCGTGGCGATCTGGCCACCATCGTTGTTCAGCACACCCGCAGCGATGGTCGCCTGTCCGGCCGAGACGATCTGGCCGCTGTTGTTGACGATGGCCGTAGTCTGGTTGAACGTCAAGGTACCGCCGCTGTTGACAACACCCTGGTTGTCCAGCTGCTGCGCCACGTCCAGGCCCATGCGCTGTCCCGACAGCACGCTGCCGCCGGTCAGGTTGCGCAAAGTTCCGGCAGCCAGATCGAGGCTGCCGTTACCGGCGATCAAACCACTGTTGGTGACCAGCCCCTGGGCGCTCACCGTAGCCGCGCCCGTGCCGACGTTGACCACACGGCCGGCGCTGTTGTCGATCGTACTCGCCTGCAGCGTCAGGCTGCTGGCCGCCGTGACGGCTTCGATCACGCCGCTCGCGTTATTAAGTGCGCCGCCCGCCGTCAATTGCAGGTCGCGCTGCGCCTGGATCGTCCCGCGCGCGTTGTTGACGGCGCCGGTGACCGCCAGCGTGGCGTCGCCACTGGCCAGCACGCTGCCGCCCTGGTTGCTCATGCTCTGGCTGGCGATGACGATGCTGGCGCCGCTGTCCTTCAGCGTGGCGATCTGGCC
>NZ_JAHTGR010000085.1:0-886 GCF_019166075.1 Duganella violaceipulchra
GGGAGCCGACGTCCGGGTGGCGATCTGCAGCGGACGCGGGATCGAGATGGTGCTGGCGATGCTCGCTACGCTGAAGGCGGGTGGCTGTTATGTGCCGCTCGATCCGGCCTATCCGGCCGAACGGCTGGCCTATATGCTGGCCGACAGCGCGCCGCTGGCGGTGCTGGGCCATGGCGCCGGGCAGCGCGCGCTCGATGGTGTCGGGATCGACGCCGCCGGCGGCGCCTCGCGCATAGACCTGGGCGCGCACAGCGCGCTATGGGACGAACAGGACGGCGCCAACCTGGCGCGACTGGACCTGACGCCGGCGCACCTGGCCTATGTGATCTACACCTCCGGTTCGACCGGCGCGCCCAAGGGCGTGATGGTGGAACACCGCAACCTGGGTAATCTGGTCGACTGGCACTGCGACAGCTTCGCGCTGTCGGCGCAGAGCCGCACCTCCAGCACTGCCGGCGTGGCGTTCGACGCCTGCGCGTGGGAGATATGGCCGGCGCTGTGCGTCGGCGCGGCGCTGGTGATGCCGACGGCGGCGGCCAGCGACAATCCACAGGCGTTGTTGTCATGGTGGAGCGCACAGGCGCTGGATGTCAGCTTCATGGTCACGCCGTTGGCCGAACTGGCCTTCGCGGAAGGCCACGGCAATGCGCGTCTGAAGACGCTGCTGACGGGCGGCGATCGCCTGCGTCGGCTGCCGGCGACGCCGCCGGCCTATGAGGTGGTGAACAACTATGGCCCGACCGAGACGACGGTGGTGGCCACCTCCGGCCGGCTTGGCCGCGACGATGCGGTGCTGCATATTGGTCGGCCGATCGCCAACACACAGGTCTACATCCTCGACGCCTGGCGCCAGCCGGTGCCGCTGGGCGTGGCCGGTGAGTTGTAC
>NZ_JAHTGR010000086.1:0-870 GCF_019166075.1 Duganella violaceipulchra
CCGAACTGGATGATCGGGTTGACGGTGGTGGGGAAGCCGGCGGCCACGCCGATCACCTCGTCGCCCTGCTGGATCGCGCGCGCGCCCAGCTTGGGCGAGGTCAGCGTGTTGAACGCGACCAGGTTGGCCGAGGAGCCGGAGTTGACGGTGATCAGGAAGTCCACGCCGATCAGCTTGGCCAGACGGGCTTCGAACTGGTCGTTGAAGCGGCCGGTGGTGAGCCAGGCGTCGAGCGAGGCTTCGACCATCAGTTCCATTTCCGGCGCGCCGACCACCTTGCCGGCCGGCGGAATCACCGTCACGCCCGGCTCGAAGGCCTTGGGCACGCTGGCCAGCGCGCCATATTCGGCCACCAGCTTGATGATCTGTTCGCGCAGTTGTTCCTTGCTTTGTGCTTCACTCATGATTCCAGCCTTAAAGATGTGCGGTGTGTTGATACGTGTCGATCTGCGCCAGCGTCAGCGCGCGCATGTCGGCGCCCGAGGCGTGCGCCTGGTGCCAGGCGACGATCATGTCGATGGTGTGGCCCAGGTGCCAGCGCGGCTGCCATTGCAGGCGGCTGCGGGCTTTCGAGCAGTCCAGCTTGAGGTAGTGGGCTTCGTGCGGTTGCGGTGCGCCGTCCAGTTCCCAGCTGGCGCCCGAGCCCCAGCTCTCGCACAGGCGCGCGATGATCCATTCGACCGGACGGGCGTCGATGTCGTGCGGGCCGAAGTTGAAGCCCTCGGCGAAATCCGCGCCTTGCGTGTACAGGTGCTCGGCCAGGGTCAGGTAGCCCGACAGCGGCTCCAGCACGTGCTGCCACGGGCGGATCGCGTGCGGGCTGCGGATGCGCACCGGCTTGCCGGCGGCGATGGCGCGCACCATGTCGGG
>NZ_JAHTGR010000087.1:0-861 GCF_019166075.1 Duganella violaceipulchra
GCTCGATCATCACGCCCTTGGGCGCGCCGGTCGAGCCGGAGGTGTAGATCACATAGGCCAGGTGGGCCGGGGTCAGTCCGTGCCGCTGCGGATTGGCGGACGCCTGCCCGCTCCACAACGCAGCCTGCTCGCGCAGGTCGATGCGCGCCACCTCGCCGCCGATATCGTCCAGCGCGGCCCGGCCGGCGCCCACGCTCAGCGCCACCAGCGGTGCGCTGTCGGCCAGCATATAGGCCAACCGCTCGCGCGGATAGGCCGGGTCCAGCGGCACATAGCAGCCGCCCGCTTTCAGCGTGGCCAGCATCGCCACCAGCATCTCGACGCCGCGCTCGGCGCAGATCGCCACACGCACGTCCGGCGCCACGCCCAACGCCAGCAGGTGGTGCGCCAGCCGGTTGGCCTGCGCATTCAACTCGGCGTAGCTGACCCGGCGCTGCTCATGCACCAGCGCCACCGCGTGCGGCGTGCGCTCGGCCTGGCGTTCGAACAGCTCGTGCAGGCAAACGTCCTGCTCGTAGTCCGCCGCCGTCGCGTTCCATTCAACCAGCACCTGGCGGCGTTCCGCCGCCGACAGCACGCCGATCTCCGCCAGCGCCGTCTGCGGCGCCGTTTCCAGCGCCGCGACGATGCCCTCCAGCGCCGTCTGCAGGTAGTCGCAGATGCGTTCGGCCGACACCGACTGGTCGACCTGCGCCGTCAGGCTGAAGCCATCGCCGAAATCGTCCACCGACAGCGTCAATGGATAGTTGGTGCGCTCTTCTCCCCCCACCACTTCCACGCCTTCCCAACCCGCGTGGGCCTGGTCGTCCCTGCCGCCGCCGGGCAGGCTGCTGTGACGATAGTTCAGCAGCGACGAGAACA
>NZ_JAHTGR010000088.1:0-827 GCF_019166075.1 Duganella violaceipulchra
CAGGGTGGAAGAACGACGAGCGGTAGCCGGCCGTCACCAGCTCGGCGCAGGCCTTGCTGTTGCTGTAGGGGTCGTAGCCGCCGAAGGCTTCGTTCTCGCGGTAGCCCCAGGCCCATTCCTTGTTTTCGTAGCACTTGTCGCTGGTGACGTTGACCACGGCCTTGACGCCGGGCGTGTTGCGCACCGCTTCGAAGAAGTTCACCAGGCCCATGACGTTGGTGGCGTAGGTCTCGACCGGATGGGCGTATGAATAGCGCACCAGCGCCTGCGCCGCCATGTGGATGACGATCTCGGGCCGGGCCTTCATCATCGCCTCGCGCAGGGCTGCGCCGTCGCGCACGTCGCCGATGATGGAGCTCATGCCGGCGGCGACGCCGGCGGTCTCGAACAGGCTGGGCTGGCTTGGTGCTTCGAGGGCGTAGCCGGTGACGTCGGCGCCCAGTTGCTGCAACCACAGGCTCAGCCAGCTACCCTTGAAACCGGTGTGCCCGGTCAGGAAAACACGCTTGCCGAGCCAGAATGCTGGATTCATGGCCATCGCTTCCACGGCGCCTTGCCGCTGTCCCACAGCTCTTCGAGCAGGATCTTGTCACGCAGCGTGTCCATCGGCTGCCAGAAGCCCTTGTGCAGCCAGGCGTCGAGCTGGCCGTCGGCGGCCAGCTGTTCCAGCGGGCCCTTTTCCCAGATGGTGCTGTCGTCCTCGATCAGGTCGATCACTTTCGGCGACAGCACGAAGTAGCCGCCGTTGATCCAGTTGCCGTCGCCCTGCGGTTTTTCCTTGAAGCTCAGGATGCGCTGGCCGTCCATGTCGATCGCGCCGAAGCGTC
>NZ_JAHTGR010000089.1:0-789 GCF_019166075.1 Duganella violaceipulchra
GCATCGGCGACCGGGGCGTTGCCGAAGGTGTGCGCGGCACGCACGCGCTGCTGACGCAGTTGCTGCGGCACGAGCACGCGCCATTGGCGCTGGCGCAGCGCTGCAGTGCGGTGCAGGCGCCGTTGCCGCTGTTCTCGTCGCTGCTGAATTACCGGCATAGTCAGCGCAATGAAGTCACCGATGCTGATTCCGGATGGGATGGTGTCGTCGTGCTGACTACGGCCGATCGCAGCACTTATCCACTGACACTTTCAGTGGACGATTTTGGTGAGGGTTTCGCGCTGACGGTGCAGGTCGATCGATCCGTGTCGGCTGGGCGGATCTGCGCTTATATGCAGACCGCGCTTGAGCATTTTACAAGCCTTGCGGGGCGTCCGAAGGATACGGAGACCTCGCTCCTGTCGATGGATATCCTGCCTGATACCGAGCGTAGTCTGGTGCTGTCGGACTGGAACGCAACCGACGCCGCCTATCCGTCCGAACTGGGTGTGCACCAGGTGTTCGAACAACAGGTGGCGCTGCGGCCGCAGGCCGTGGCGCTGGTGCACGACCAAAAGACGCTCAGCTACGCGGAACTCAACGCGCACGCCAACCGCCTGGCGCATCACCTGATCGCGCAAGGCATCGGCGCGGGCGACTGCGTGGCGACCTGCCTGGAGCGTTCGGCCGGACTGGTCATCGCCCAGCTGGCGATCCTGAAGGCCGGCGCGGCCTATGTGCCGCTGGACGCGGTGCTGCCGCCGGCCCGCCAGGCGGCGATGCTGGCCGACTGCGGCGCCAGGCTGGTGC